>NZ_JAVIMT010000082.1:0-306 GCF_031196675.1 Acinetobacter sp. 148
GTACCAATGTCTACCGTATCACCAGCTTTTACTGCAGCTGCATTGGTACCATTACTTTGTAGTGTCCAGCCTTTGTCTAATGCAGTGATCGCATCGCCCACGTTATTGACGTTGTTGCCATTCACAGTATAGGTCGGTGAACTTACTGCACCTGTAGTGCTGTCATAGCTTGCACCACCACCCAGATTGTTGGCTGTGCTGTTGCCCAAGGCATCAGTCTTGTTGTTGCTTGATGTGCTTAACGCATCAAGCTGCCCTTTGTTTACTGCATCGGTTGCTGCTGTGCCCGCACCGACATTCGTAACT
>NZ_JAVIMT010000083.1:0-78741 GCF_031196675.1 Acinetobacter sp. 148
CACAAAATAATTTACAGGCTCAGCTCTAGAGTTAAGGGTTGCTTCCCGATAAGCGCCGGGGCTAACACCTGTCCATTTTTTAAAAGCACGGTGAAATGCACTCGGGTCATGGAAATTTAAGTCTTCACTAATGTCTTGTATTGAATCATTGCTTTTGCTTAAACGTTCAATTGCAATATCACAGCGAATTTCATTTTTGATTTGTTG
This sequence comes from Acinetobacter sp. 148, assembly GCF_031196675.1. NCBI lineage: Bacteria > Pseudomonadati > Pseudomonadota > Gammaproteobacteria > Moraxellales > Moraxellaceae > Acinetobacter > Acinetobacter sp. 148. The sequence continues at coordinate 208 of NZ_JAVIMT010000083.1, forward strand.
ATAACTCACTCCTTCATGTTTAAGTCGGCGTTGAACGGTAGCTTCTGAAATATTGAGCTGCTGTGCGACATCTTTGAGTTCAGGCCATTCGGCTGGGTGAAGTTTCAATAAATGACGCCGAATAACAACACTTAATGCATTTTCATTTTTAAAGCGAACTAAAAGATTTTGTGGAGTTTGCTCTAAAAAATCGTAAAGCGCTTTTTTATCTTTTTTAATTTTTATATCTAAATAGTGCGCATCAAATTCAATCTGATTTATCTCGGCATTAAAGTCTATATCTTCACAAAAGCGTACCAAATAATCTTGAATATCGTTCGGTTTTGGACAACGTACCGCAATACTGTTTAAACTAATTCTTTGATCAACTAACCAACACATAAGCCCATGTACCAACATTAAAAAGGTTGCGTAGGTAAACATACGTTTGGGTTGTTCTTGATCATGAATCACCAAATAAGCTTTTTCTTGTTCTCGAATGAGTTCTCCTCGTATATCGTCAAGCACAAAATTAAAAAACTTCAAAATATCGTAGAGTGCTTTTTCTAAAGTTTCAGCCGTACTGACGAGTTTTGTAAGTAATTTATAACTACCACGGCGCATAGGGTGACTATCCATGCCAAAAAACTCGTCATCCATGGCATTGGCAAGCTCTATCCATAATTGTGCATATGTTGCTACCGGAACACGCGCTTTAGGTGTCATAAATAATTCAGCAGGAATGCCAGCTTTATTCAAAATAATTTGAGTATTTAGTCCTTTAGCATAAGCCGCACTTAATGCTTCATGTACCAGTGCAATCGAAATTGTTCCTTTACTTAAAGAAGATTGGACAACCATGACAAAGACTCATTTTTTACGTATTTCAAGTGAAATATTTCATATTCAAAATTTGGATTGATCAAAAGCTGCAAGCATTTTGAGGTTTTTTGAAATTGTATCGGAAAAAAACAACTTTTACTCTCACTACTAAGCTTAAAGAACATTTCTATAGGACATTACATAATGAAAATTCAAGGAAAACATTTCGTGATTACAGGTGGTGGCTCTGGTTTAGGAGCTGCAACGGCTGAATATTTAGTAAAGCAGGGTGCCTCAGTCACATTAGTAGACATGAATGTAGAAGCAGGTGAGCAGCAGGCGAAACAGTTAGGACCAAAAGCTGACTTTGTAAAACTTGATGTAACCGATGAAGCAGCTGCTGAGCAGTTCTTTAAAGATGTGTTGGTTAAACATGGTCATTTGCATGGTTTGGTTAATTGTGCCGGTATTGGCCCTTCTGCAAAAGTAGTTGGCCGTGAGGGCGTTCATGACTTGGGGTTATTTGCAAAGACTTTAAATATTAATGTCACAGGTACATTTAACATGTTGCGTTTTGCAGCAGATGCAATGAGCAAAAACACGGTTGAAGAAGGTGAAGAGGACCGTGGCATCATTGTGAACACTGCTTCTGTTGCAGCATTTGACGGTCAAATTGGACAGGCAGCTTATTCTGCATCAAAAGGCGCTATTGTGGCGATGACTTTGCCGATTGCTCGTGAGCTAGCACGACATGCCATTCGTATTATGACCATTGCACCGGGAATTATGGAAACTCCAATGCTTAAGGGTATGCCACAAAATGTACAAGATGCTTTGGGGCAAATGGTGCCGTACCCATCTCGTTTAGGAAAACCAGAAGAGTTTGCTCGTTTGGTTGCCCATATTGCTGAAAACTCTTACTTAAATGGTGAAGTCATCCGTTTAGATGGTGCAATTCGCATGGCAGCAAAATAATAAAATAAGGATGTTGAAATGATTCTAAATGCTGAACAAAGTATGGTTCAGGAGATGATGCGTAACTATGCGCAAAATCAGTTAAAACCAACTGCTGCACATCGCGATAAGACCCATGAATTTCCGGCTCAGGAACTAAAAGACTTAGGCGCCCTAGGCGCTATGGGGATGACTGTGCCCGATGAATGGGGCGGTGCCGGAATGGATTATGTATCTTTGGTACTCGCAATTGAGGAAATTGCCGCAGGCGATGGTGCTATTTCGACAATCGTAAGCGTACAAAACTCTTTGATTTGCGGTATTACACTGGCATACGGTTCAGAACAGCAAAAACAAACCTATTTGCCAAAATTTGCCTCTGGCGAATGGCTAGGATGCTTTTGTTTAACTGAGCCACATGTCGGTTCCGATGCGAGCGCGATTTTATGTAAAGCCGAGCGAGATGGCGACCATTGGATTCTCAATGGCGTAAAGCAATTTATTACCAGTGGTAAAAATGCTCAAGTGGCTTTGGTATTTGCGGTTACAGATAAACAGGCTGGCAAAAAAGGAATTTCGTGTTTTCTTGTACCCACGAATACACAAGGCTATTTGGTGACTCGTATTGAAGACAAAATGGGTCAACATGCTTCGGACACCGCAACCATTACGTTAGAGGACTGCCGGATTCCTTTAGAAAATTTGGTGGGACAAGAAGGTGAAGGTTATAAAATTGCGCTATCTAATTTAGCAGCTGGACGTATTGGTATTGCGGCTCAATCTGTCGGTATGGCAAGAGCGGCTTTTGATGCAGCCGTGCAATACGCAAATGAACGTAAGGCCTTTGGTGTAGAGCTGGTTCAGCATCAGGCGGTTGGTTTTCGCTTAGCCGATATGGCAACTCAGATTGAAGCGGCGCATCAGCTAGTATTGCATGCTGCAACTTTAAAAGATGCGGGACTACCTTGTTTAAAAGAGGCCTCAATGGCGAAACTCTTTGCATCAACTATGGCTGAGCGAGTATGTTCGGATGCAATCCAGATTCATGGCGGTTATGGATACGTCAGTGATTTCCCTGTTGAGAGAATTTATCGGGATGTTCGTGTAAGCCAGATTTATGAAGGTGCTTCTGATATTCAGCGCTTGGTGATTGCTCGTGAAGTGGCTCAAGTTTAGATCATAAGGTGTTGAGTTTTTAAACTTAAAACTGCAAGAAGCCGCACACTATGTGCGGTTTCTTGCAATTGAAATGATGCATTTTTGCTATTAGTTTTGTTTGAAATAGATGGAAAAGTTGAAGAAATATTCTTCAAGCTTTAGCTAAAACAATAACAGTCAGGACAGATTTTGTGGCCTTACACAAAATCAATCATCAAACGGAATGAAGGTGAGCATCATGAAAACTTTGGCAGAAGCTTATCAGCAATTTGATCTTACAAGGCTCATCGAAGAGCAACTTGTTGGGCATCCCCAAGCAATAAATGCTTATGTTGAGTGCTGTGAGCGTTATGTAGGAAAAAATAAAACAGCGCTTATCTGGGAAGGAAAAAACGGGCAGGCAGAGCACTATACGTTCGAACAACTTGCTGAACTTTCTGGAAAACTTGCTAACTTCTTTAAAGCACAAGGAATTCAAGCTGGAGATTGTATTGCAGGACTTCTACCAAGAACGCCTGAGTTATTAATTACAATTTTGGCAGCATGGCGTATAGGCGCTATTTATCAGCCTTTATTTACTGCCTTTGAAGCAAAATCGATTGATCACCGAATTACGACCGTTCAAACTAAATTGATTGTGACCAATGATGAACAGCGCCCTAAACTGAATACCTTGAATGTTCCAGTTATTGTAACTGTTCATCAAACAGGTCTTTTATCTGAGCATGACTTTGATTTTTGGCAATCTTTACAACGATATTCTGAGCAATGTGAGCCAGTAAATCGTAGCTTTGATGATGACTTTTTAATGATGTTTACCTCAGGCACAACTGGACTTGCGAAGTCTGTACCTGTTCCACTAAAAGCAATTTTGGCATTTAAAGGTTATATGACTCATGCTGTCGATTTGCGTGAAGAGGATATGTTCTGGAATCTGGCAGATCCGGGCTGGGCGTATGGATTGTATTATGGCATTACCGGGCCTTTAAGCTTGGGGCATAGCATTATTATGGATGAGCGTTCATTTAATGTAGATCAGGCAATAGAATTAATTAAAAAATATAAAGTAAGTAATTTAACAGGATCGCCTACAGCATTTCGCATGTTCTTTGGTTTTAAGGAAAAATTTGACCCTTCAATTAAACAACATTTACGCGTAGTGAGCAGTGCAGGTGAGCCATTAACTCCTGAGGTTGTGAACTGGTTTAAGCAGGATTTAGAGGTCAATATTTTTGATCAATATGGCCAAACTGAGCTAGGGATGGTGATTGCAAATCATCATGCTCTTGAGCATCCATTAAAAGTAGGTTCAGCTGGTTTTGCAATACCTGGACATCGTTTTGCGGTGTTAGACCAAAATTATCAAGAATTGCCAACTGGTGGTGTTGGTATTTTGGCAATGGACTCGGAGCAATCTCCATTGATGTGGTTTAAAGGTTATGGTGGCAATAATCGCAAAGCCTTTGTTGGCAAATACTATTTAACTGGTGACACGGTCACTTTAAACGAACATGGGGGCATTAATTTTGTGGGTCGTGCTGACGATGTCATTACAACTTCGGGCTATAGAGTTGGACCATTTGATGTTGAAAGTACTTTATTAGAGTGTGAGGCCGTATTAGAGTCAGCAGTAATTGGTAAGCCAGATCCGGAACGAACCGAAATAGTCAAAGCTTTTGTGGTACTTAAGCCTGCTTATCAAGCGTGTGAAACATTAAAAGATAAGTTACAGCAATATGTTCGTAACCGTTTATCTCGTCATGCTTATCCAAAGGAAATTGAGTTTGTGGACAGTCTACCGAAAACCACGAGCGGAAAAATTCAAAGAGGACTGTTGAAGCAGCAAGAAATTGCAAAAATGCAGCAAGCCTACGCAAGCTAATTTGAACAAAGGGAAATATTTAGAATTTCCCTTTATTCTTAGCCTAAGTAATACAGAAAAGGGATAGCTCTATTGTTGCAGAAAGCATGTGAGAAGTAATGTAATAGGGGATTAACCGAATAAAAAAGTTGTTTCCATTTTATAGCTTTCCTAATGACGAACTTAGTCATAAAATCACTTGGCTTCTAAGTGAAAGGATTAACGTGTGACCGAGCTTCAAGATATCGATTTTGTAGAGTTAAGTGATGAAGAAATGCATCTCTATAGCCGTCAGATTTTACTTGATGGATGGGATATTGAAGCTCAGGAAAAACTTAAACTCGCCAATGTATTAATTGTCGGTGCTGGCGGAATAGGTTGTAGTAGCGCGGAACTACTTGCACGAGCAGGAGTTGGGAAAATTACCCTCATTGATGCAGATACCATTGAGATAAGTAATTTACAACGTCAAATCGCATTTGGTCATGAAGATATTGGACGTTATAAAGCTGAAGTTTTAGCTAAACGGTTACAGAAAATTAACCCTTATATCTGTGTTGAATACTTTAACGAACGTTTAGACGAACATAACATTGATAAACTAGTTGAACATCAAGACGTCGTTTTAGATGGCTGTGATAACTTTACAACGCGTTATTTAGTGAATGCAGCTTGTAAAAAGCATCAAGTCGCATTAATTAGCGCTTCTGCAATTGGTTTTCAGGCGCAAATGTTTATGGTTGAAGGTGATTCAGCTTGTTATGAATGTTTGTTCCCGAAAGAACAACATGCCAATGAAGGGCTGCGATGTGCGGAATCTGGTGTGCTTGCGACTACACCTGTAATGATTGCGTCATTACAAGCACATCACACTTTATTGTATTTAGGACTAAACAGAACGCCGCTAAAACAAAAACTGTTACTTTGGGATGGGTTAAATATGATGCAACGTATTGTTAATTTTGATAAAGACATAAATTGTCCACTTTGTCAGGCAAGCTAATCAGCAAATAAACCAAAATTTGCTACACTTGATTTGAATATTCTGGTTTTAAAGAAATATGAAAAAAAATATTTTATTTGATGGATTGCGCTCTGTTGCCCGCATCGGTGAAACCGCAGTAGTTGCGGCTAAAGCCGGTATTAAGTATGCAACTGATAAGCCAAGTAATGCCAAACTTATGCGTGAGACTTTTGAGTCGCTTGGCTCAACATATATTAAGCTTGGTCAGTTTATCGCGAGTACCCCATCGCTATTCCCACGTGAGTATGTAGAAGAATTCCAAGGCTGTTTAGACCAGACCCCAACTTTACCTTTTAGCTATATTCAAGGTGTACTTGCGTCTGAGTTTGAAGGGCGTGATTTAAGCCAGATTTTTAGTTATATCGATGAAACACCACTAGCTTCTGCCTCAATTGCTCAGGTTCATGCGGCTAAACTAACTACTGGTGAAGATGTCGTTATTAAAGTACAAAAACCGGGCGTTGAAACCATTTTGTACACTGACCTAAATGTGGTGCATTGGGCCGCTAAATTACTTGAACGTGCGGTACCTAAAATTAAATTTGCCGCTCTTTCTGAAATTGTTGATGAAATTAAAACCCGTATGGTGCGTGAAGTCGATTTCATTGAAGAAGCACAAAATTTAGATGACTTTGTGGAATATTTAAATATTTCCCAAAACCAAGCTGCTACTGCACCTAAAGTTTATCATCAGTTTTCTACGCGCCGTGTTTTGACCATGCAGCGTTTATATGGGGTCCCTTTGACAGACTTTAGCGTGGTTAAACAATATGCTAAAGATCCATCGCAAGTACTCATTACTGCCATGAACACATGGTTTGGTAGCTTAATGCTATGCAAGAGCTTCCATGCGGACTTACATGCTGGAAATCTAATGCTGCTTGAAGATGGCCGTGTTGGTTTTATTGATTTCGGTATTGTAGGGCAGTTAAAGCCGGAAGTTTGGACAGCATGTATTGCATTTATGGATGCTTTACAAAAAACTGATTATCAGGCAATGGCTGAAAACATGCTCAAAATGGGTATGACCCATAATAAAATTGACGTTCAGGTTTTAGCACAAGACCTAGAGCGTTTATTTAATGGTGTGTTAATGGCCGATCCACAGCAGATTTTGGCTTCTAATCCAGCCGATTTAAACGACATCATGATGGATATGGTAGCTGTTGGTGAGCGTCATGGTATTAAATTCCCTCGAGATTTTGCCTTATTATTTAAGCAAATGCTTTATTTCGATCGTTTTATGCGCGTACTCGCACCTTATACTGATATTTATGCAGACCAACGTTTGAAAATGGTTCAAAATATGGAACCTGCTTCGTTGTTAAAGCACTAAGGTCAGTTTAAATTTATGGATGCCATTATTATTGAAGGCTTGAAGGTTGAGACAGTGATTGGCTGTTTCAACTGGGAAAGACAAATCATTCAACCTTTAATGTTGGATTTAACCATCCATAATGATTTGAGCCGAGCTGCAGCGTCTGACAAGCTTGAGGATACACTCAACTATGCCCAGATTTGTGAGTTATCGGCTCAAACCATTCAGAAAGCTAAGCCCGAATTAATCGAGCATGCAGCACATCTCGTTCTGCAATGTTTGTTTGAAACCTTTCCAACAATTGAAAAAATTACCATAACCATCCGTAAGCCAGCCATCATTGCAGAAGCAAACGCTGTAGGAATTCGTCTTGAACGCACCAGAAACAATTTTTGCGCTCGCCCTAGCGAGTAATTTAGACGCAGATCAGCACTTTACTTTTGCTTATACGCAATTAGCAACTTTGGGGAAAGTGCAGTTTTCATCTGTTTATCAAATTCCATGCCGAGATGGTATTGGAGATGATTACTGGAATTCAGCATGTCTATTAAGAAGTACTTTAGCCTGTGAACAAATTGAATCTTTTCTCAAAAAACTTGAGACAGATTCTGGACGTGTTCGTCCGTCGCATCATATTTCTTTAGATGTAGATTTGATTGCATGGGGAAGTGATCTCGACCATATGCAATTTAATTCTAAAAAACTACCTTTAGCACTCGATGTCAAAATCCCTTTATATGAGCTTTGGCATTGTGAAAGTTTAAAGGTTGATAGTCCGCTTTATCCGGTCGTCAATTTTAAAGTTTAAAAGCTTTCAAACTAGATTTTTACGCAAAATTTACGCGGCCTTTGAGTTCCTCAATAGAGAATTTACGAGCATTTTATCCATACTGAAATCCACTAAATTAGTGTTATTTCAGGACAATAAAGATGCTTATAAATTCTCAAATGCGCATCTTGCATCAGTCTGGCATTGTCTTATGCGGACTTAAAACAAATGATATTTCTCCATCTCTCCTTATTTCCAGTTTGGCAAATCAAGCCAACAAGGGGTATAGAGGAGAATAGCCATGTTAGAACTTATACTTGTTTTATTTATTGCTATTTTTCTAGCATGGTGCCTCAGTAAATATCTATCCAAAGTGATGGCAAGTCAGCCGATGTGGGGTGATGGATTATTTCGCTGGATTGAAAATCCTGTATATCGCTTGTTAGGTATATCTCCACAACAACAAATGAACTGGAAACAATATTCTCTAGCATTTGTTGTGAGCTGTATTTTTCTTGCAGTGGCTATTCTTGCTATTTTTATGACGCAAGCATGGCTACCATTAAACCCGAACCATGCACCAAATATGAGTTGGGATTTAGCATTACATACGGTTATTTCATTTTTAACTAATACCAATCAACAGCATTATTCTGGTCAAGCTCAATTATCTTATTTGTCGCAAATGACAGGTATTGTAGGTTTGCAAGTCATTACTCCAATGATGGGGCTGGCTTTGGTTATTGCGACATTAAGAGCTTTCTTTTATCAGCGTCCAAGCCATATTGCGGCCGATGTTGCCGAGCAGCCAGATCAAATTTTAATTGGTAATTATTGGGCAGATGTAATTCGTCCTACAGTTCGCTTTTTGCTTCCACTCTGTTTTGTCTGGTCATTATTGCTTAACAGCCAAGGCGTGCCAGCAACTTTCCAAGGCGGGCCAGAAGTACAGCTTATTGATAAAGCCAATAGCGTTGAAACTCAAAAAATTCCTTTAGGACCAGTTGCGCCAATGGTGGCGATTAAGCAATTAGGTAGTAACGGTGGTGGTTGGTACGGTCCAAATAGTTCTGTGCCTTTAGAAAATCCAACACCATTTTCTAATTTACTAGAAATGATTGCGATCTTACTTATTCCAATCACAGTCATTTTTATTGTCGGGCATTTTACTCAGCGTAAAAAGTTTGCTTACTTTGTGTTTGGTAGCATGCTTTTCATGTCGATTATTTCAGGTGCAGCGGCTGTCTGGTCTGAGAGTATGTCATCGACAGCATCTCAACTTGCCGTAATGGAAGGTAAAGAACAACGTTTTGGACCAGCAGCATCAGCAGTTTGGGCAGCGCTTACTACACAGGTAAATAACGGCTCGGTCAATATGATGCATGATTCTTCTGCGCCGCTTACTGGTTTAGTCGAACTCATCAACATGTTGATTAATGCGATTTGGGGTGGTGTGGGCTGTGGTCTGCAACAGTTTATGATTTATCTATTACTTGCCGTATTTATTGCAGGTTTAATGACAGGCCGTACCCCTGAATTGTTCGGGCGCAAGATTGAAGCAGCAGAAATTAAATTGCTCGCGATTATTATCTTGATTCAACCTTTAGTCATTCTTGCATTCACCGCATTAAGCCTCAGCGTTCCGGGCATATCTGGAATTAGTAATCCGGGACCACATGGTATTAGCCAAGTGTTCTACGAATATGTTTCTGCATTTGCCAACAATGGTTCAGGTTTTGAAGGTCTTGGAGACAACACTGTATGGTGGAATGTCACTTGTAGTATCGCTCTACTGTTAGGACGTTTCCCTACATTAATTTTGCCATTAATGATTGCCACACGTTTAGCACCAAAAAGAAAAGCACCCGAAACATCAGGTAGTCTTCAGGTTGAAACTCCAACCTTTGCTTTAACGCTGATTACGATAGTTGTGTTGCTTACCTTATTACAATTTATGCCAGTTCTTGTCCTTGGGCCTATTGCCGATCAACTTTTGTTGGTTAAAGGCTAAGGAGGCGAGTGAAAATGAATACACAAACTCATGTAAATAGCCATAAACAAACCATGGCAGTGCCAAATTTTGAAGTTTGGAAAAATGCATTTGTGAAACTGCTACCACAGCATGCAATTAAAAACCCTGTAATGGCAATTGTATGGCTTGGAACAGTGGTTACAGGCATTAGTACAATCTTAGGTTACACCACGCTGTTATTTGGTTTAGTGGTTACAGCAATTCTGTTTATTACCATTTTATTTGCTAACTATGCCGAAGCTGTTGCAGAGGCCAGAGGTCGTGGACAGGCATCTTCATTACGTGCAGCAAGAGAAAATTTAACGGCTCGAAGACTTAACTCTTTGACAGACCGTCAAGCGACTCAAGTTGCAGCGACCGAACTTCATTTAAATGATTTTATTGAAGTACATGCAGGTGAGCTTGTTCCAGCCGACGGTGAGATTGTAGAAGGCTTTGCAACTATTAACGAATCGGCTGTTACAGGTGAGTCAGCACCTGTGCTACGTGAAGCTGGAACAGACCGTTCAGGTGTTATTGGCGGAACCAAAGTACTTACAGATCGTATTGTTGTGCAAGTGACTGCTGAATCTGGTCAGAGTTTCTTAGACCGTATGATTGCTTTGGTCGAAGGCTCAAATCGCCAGAAAACTCCGAATGAGATTGCGCTTGGCTTCTTGTTAATGGTGATGACAATCACGTTTTTAATTGTCGTGATTAGCTTGCCATTTATTGCCAAGTATTTGCATATTGAACTTGATCCAGTCGTGCTCGTGGCGTTATTGGTCTGCTTGATTCCTACAACCATTGGTGGCTTGTTACCTGCGATTGGTATTGCGGGGATGAACCGTGCACTCAAAGCCAATGTTTTGGCAAAATCAGGTAAAGCTGTAGAAGTCGCGGGTGACATTGATGTGCTTTTACTCGATAAAACAGGGACCATTACTCATGGTGACCGTCAAGCGACTTCATTTTATCCCTTAACTTCGGTAACCGAGTCAGAGTTGAGAGCTGCTGCTTGGATAAGTTCACTTGCCGACCCAACACCAGAAGGGAAATCGATTGTTAAGTTAGCAAAAGAGCAAGGTCTAAAACAGCAAGAACCTGAGCAAGCCGAATTTATCTCTTTTAGTGCTTCGACTCGAATTTCTGGCGTGAATTTACCGAATGGTGACCAAATTCGTAAAGGTGCATTAGATGCAATCTTAAAGTTTGTAGATGAAGATTATTCGCAAGATTTGGAATTAAAAGCGCGTGTTGAACAAGTTGCCAAAAAAGGAGCAACACCTTTAGTCGTCGCTAATCAACATCATGTATTGGGCGTGATTGAGCTTTCAGATGTGATTAAACAAGGCATTAAAGAACGTTTTGCTCGTTTAAGAGAAATGGGCATCAAAACCGTTATGGTTACAGGTGATAACCCATTAACTGCGGCCGCGATTGCTGCTGAAGCAGGGGTAGATGACTATATTGCCGAAGCAAAACCAGAAGACAAATTGGCTTGTATTCGCACCGAACAACAACGAGGTCGTTTAGTTGCAATGGTCGGTGACGGAACCAACGATGCGCCGGCATTAGCACAAGCTGATATTGGTCTAGCCATGAACTCGGGTACACAAGCTGCAAAAGAAGCCGGCAACATGGTTGATTTAGACTCAGATCCAACCAAACTACTCGCTGTCATTGAGATTGGGAAACAACAGCTGATTACCCGTGGTGCTTTAACAACATTTTCGTTAGCAAACGACGTCTCTAAATACTTTGCCATCTTGCCTGCATTGTTCGCTGCTGCGATTCCACAAATGCAAGTATTGAATGTGATGCACTTAGCAAGTCCAAACAGCGCGATTTTATCTGCATTAATTTTTAACGCGATTATTATCCCGCTATTAATTCCAATCGCACTCCGAGGCGTCAAATTTAAACCTTCAACTGCAACTCAGTTACTACGTCGAAATATGTTGATTTATGGAGTGGGTGGTGTGGTTCTACCATTTATTGCCATCAAAGCGATTGATGTAGTGATTGTTCAATTATTTGGTTTGTAATCTGGAGTTTGAAATGAAAACTTATGCACAAAATTCAGAAGCAAATTTGGGTCAGACCTTAAGAGCATCTTTGGGATTATTAATTTTTACTCTGGTGGGTTGCGGTGCTATTTATAGTGCGATCGCTACAGGTGCGGGACAGGTGTTATTCAAAAATCAAGCAAATGGTAGTTTGATTGAAATAGACCATAAAGTTTTAGGGTCAAAATTAGTTGCTCAGCCATTTGTTGGAGAGGCTTATTTTCATCCACGTCCTTCAGCAGTCGCTTATGACCCGATGGCGATGGCAGGTACAAACTTAGCGCGTACTAATCCTGAGCTACAGCAACAAATTGATGCTCAGATTCTTGCTGTGAAAAAACAAGATCACACGGGCAATACACCTATACCAAGTGATTTGGTGACTAAATCTGGTAGTGGTATTGATCCGCATATTAGTCCTGAATCTGCTCAGTTACAGGTTGCTAGAGTGGCTCAAGCGCGTCATTTAGACCCTAAGGTTGTGGAAGAGCTTTTGCAAAAGTATGTTGAACCGAAGCAGTTTGGTGTATTGGGGCAAGCTCGTGTTAATGTATTAGAGCTAAATATTGCCTTAGATCAATTACAATCTACACATTAACTTAAAAATAAAGTTGTTAGTTTACCGGATGATATCAAGTGCAAAGCAATCGCGAAAATCAGGCTGAGGCCTTATTAAATCATGTCAACAGATATCAAGCCGGTCGACTAACGGTCTTTCTTGGTGCGGCACCTGGTGTAGGAAAAACTTATGCCATGCTCGCCCGCGCCAAAGAATTATTTCAACAGGGCACAGATGTCGTTGTTGGTATTGTTGAAACCCACGGAAGAATCGAAACTCTAAAAATTTTGGAAGGGTTGCCTCAGATTGCTAGAAAGGAAATGCAATATCAGGGGCATACTTTAGAAGAAATGGACTTGGATGCTATTTTACTTAGGCATCCGCAAATCGTTTTGGTTGATGAGTTGGCTCATCGCAACGTCCCAAATAGTCGTCATGAACGACGGTGGCAAGACGTCAATGAATTGCTAGACGCAGGTATTGATGTATTTACGACCATAAATATTCAACATTTAGAAAGCCTGAATGATGTGGTGTACCAGATTACGGGCATTCGAGTAAATGAAACGGTACCAGATCGGGTATTTGATCGTATTCGAGACATCCGCTTAATTGATTTACCCGTCAGTGAGCTCATTGAAAGGCTCCACCAAGGAAAAGTCTATGTGCCAGAGCAAGCAAATCTGGCATTACAAGGCTTTTTTAGCATTTCAAATTTAACGGCATTACGTGAACTGGCAATGCAATGCGTTGCTGAACATGTCGATTCAGATTTAAAAGAGAGCTATGCCTCTAAAGGTTTGAAGTCTATCTCGTTGCAAAATGAATTGATGATTGCGATAGATGGGCAAGGCTCTTCTGAATATTTAGTGCGAGCAGGCTGTCGTTTAGCAGAACGTAATGGTGCTACATGGACTGTAGTAAATGTTGCTAAAAGTTTGGACTTTGGACAGAGTTCAGTGAGTTCTTATAAAAAAGAATATATTGAGATTGACCGTGCGTTTGAGTTGGCTCGACAACTAGGTGGTCGAACTGAAGTTTTATATGGGCCGCGAGTTGCATCAGTGTTAATGGATGCCGCTGTTGATCGAGGTATTTCAAATCTGGTGATTGGCAAAAGTATTTCACCGTGGTGGTTAAAGTTATTTAAGAAAAATTTAGCTCAGCAATTATTAAATCAAGAAAACTCGATTGCTTTAACCATTTTGCATCCAGAACAAGGCACTAAAAAGACAACTCAACTTGAAAAGCCATCATTTTTATCATTAAAAGAAAGCATTTTTGTTTTAGCTGTGACGTGCGGTAGCATTTTTATAGCTCACTTCGCCGAAGTTCTATTTGGTATTGAAGACTTCTCTGTCATTTTTATTATTTCTGTTTTAATTGTTGCAACGAAAACCCGAATGTTAGCTGCCGTAGTGGCAGCCTTAATATGTTTCTTGGCCTATAATTTTTTCTTTATTGCCCCGCGTTATACCTTTCAGATTTCAGCACACCAAGGGGTGGTCACCGTTGTTGCTTTTTTTGCAGCAGCTTTAATTGCTGGGCGTTTGGCTTCTCAGTTACGCCAGCAAGTTTTATCTTTAAAAGCTGCCAATGCCTACACTACGGTAATGCAAGACTTGGCACGTAAGCTTTCTAGTGCAGTGAATCTTGAAGAAGTCATGCAAACAGGATGTATGACTTTAGAAACACAACTTCAAACTAAAGTGTGGATTTCTATTCGAGATAAAATAATTTCATCTGATATTGAGCTAAACGATAAAGAAAAAGTAGCCGCAGAATGGTGTTTGAAACACAAGCAGCCGTGCGGGCGTTTTACCGATACACTTAGTCAATCAAACTGGTGGTTTTTACCTCTTTTAGAGCAGAAAAATAGCCTAGGTATAGTGGGAATTTACTTTAAGGATGAAGTGGTTTCCTTAAATTTTGAGCAAAAAAAATTGACTGAAAGTATAATTGAGTACATTGCACAGGCAGCACTTCGAACCCAATTGGTAAATGAGCTTGAACAAGCAAAAGTCACCAGTGAAACAGAGCGCTTACGTTCTGCTTTATTATCTTCGGTATCGCATGATTTACGCTCGCCACTCGCTTCTATTATTGGAGCAGCAGACACACTTGCCAATTTTAAAGCTGAAATGACAGAACAAGACCAACAAGATCTGCTTGAAACAATTCATTTAGAAGGTGAGCGCTTAGACCGTTATATTCAAAACTTGCTTGATATGACCCGTTTGGGACACGAAGGTCTAACTTTAAAAAGGGACTGGATTGGGGTGGATGAATTAATTGGTTCGGCAACCCGCCGTTTAAAGCGTTATAAACCAGATACGGAAGTGGTCGTTCAGTTACCTGAGCAACCGATTAGTTTGTATGTCCACCCAGCACTGGTAGAGCAAGCTATTTTTGATGTTTTAGAAAATGCGGCAAACTTTTCACCTCCAGATGAGCCAGTCATGATCCGTACTCATCTTTTGTCAGAAGATGAAGTAAAAATAGAAATTGAAGATAAAGGTGTAGGCATCCCTGAAGACGAAAGACATCGCATTTTCGATATGTTTTATACTATGGAGCGTGGAGACCGTGGAAAATTCGGTACAGGTTTAGGGCTAACAATTGTAAAAGCGATTATTGGTGCTCATATGGGTACAATAGAAGCATTTTCAGGGCGCCAAAATAAAGGTACTTTAATTCAAATCAAATTACCCCTTCGTCCAGTAAAAGAATAAGTTGTAAATTCATGATAAGTTCAGAAACATCACCTGTAGAAACACGTATTGTGATTATTGATGATGAGCCTCAAATCCGTAAATTTTTAGACATTGCTTTAAGAACTCAAAAATACAAAACCACGCTCTGTGAAACGGGTTACAAAGGCCTAGAGGCATTAGCAACCCAAGGGGCTGATTTGGTGATTCTAGACTTAGGCTTACCCGATTTAGATGGAAGAGAAGTGCTTCAAGAATTACGTAGCTGGTCGAATGTTCCCGTTATTGTGCTATCTGTACGTGCTGATGAATATGAAAAAGTTGCTTTGCTCGATGCTGGCGCAAATGATTACATGACCAAGCCTTTTAGTGTGCAAGAGCTTCTGGCACGCATACGTGTCATTCTAAGAAATCAACCGATTCAGCAAGAAGCTCATGTGTATGACGATGGTTATCTCAAGGTTGATGTCATGCAACGTTTAGTTTGGATCGAGCAACAGCCAATTACTTTAACTCGAAAAGAGTTTCAACTTTTGACCTTATTAATGCGCTATCAAGGGCAGCTTTTAACACAGCCTCAGCTCTTAAAAGAGCTATGGGGACCCACCCATCAGGAAGATACGCACTATTTACGTATTTTAGTGGGTAAGCTGCGAAGCAAACTGGGGGATAACGCAATTCAGCCACGTTATATTGCTACTGAACCAGGTGTTGGGTTACGTTTTTTAGCTAAACAGAAAAATCATTAATTAGATATAAAAAAACCTTAGGGTATTTCTCCCTAAGGGTTTGCAAAGTAGTTTATAGTTTTTTTGCTTTTTTTATTTATATATCCCAATGTTGTTCTGCTTCAGTCATTTGACTGTAAATATTTTGATATTCAGCTTGCTTAACTGTGTACCAATGTTCGACAAAGTCAGCGCCTAAATATCCTTTTAAAATCAGACTTCCTTTAAATATTTTTAAGGCTTCTGGTTGGTTGTTAGCTAATAAAATGTGCTCGTCTGGAAATTTTAAAAGATGAGCAGGTTTTGGTAGCGGTAACTTATGAGATAAGCCATAAGACGCGCCCGCTAAAATAGTCGCTGTTACTAGATAGGGATTACAGTCCGCACCAGCAACACGATATTCTAAGCGTTGATTTTGTACGTCTGAGCATGGAATTCGGATTGCAACATTTCGGTTGTTAGTATCCCAATTGGCTTCTAATGGCACATGATGACCAATTTTAAAACGTCTATAAGAATTAATATTAGGCGCTAAAATCGCCATAGATGCAGGCATTAACTCAATTAGGCCACTAATCGCGCTCAATAATTTGGCTGAAAGCTCATCTTTTTCTTCTGAGCTAAATATATTTTGATGGTATTGATTCAGCATGCTCATATGAAAATGCATGCCACTACCAGCCTTTGCCAAGTTTGGTTTCGCCATGAAACAAGCGGTTAAGTCATGCTTTCTTGCGACTTGTTTTACAATTCTTTTTAAAGCATTAATTTGATCGCAGAGTTTTAAAATGTCATGGCTGTGTTGAAGATTTAATTCGTATTGTCCAGGGGATGATTCCGCAACAATTGCGGTAATTTCAATTGATTGTAGTAAGGCTGCTTTTTCAACTTCATCTAGGACTTGTTGATAGTTATTTGGCGCATCTATATCAAAACATTGGTTTTCTGAACATGTCTCGAATTGATGCTGAGGTGAGAAAAGATAAAACTCTAGCTCGGCAGCCATGACAGGGAAATAATTATTAGCATGTAACTGATTTAATAGTTTTTTTAATATATTACGTGGTTCATAGCGACAGCCAGAACCATCTTCTTCTTGCATGGATAGGTAAAGCTGAGCATTTAATTCTGGGGATAAGGCACTGGGTTGCAAGCTGCCTAAAATGGGCAGGCAAAGTCTATCTGGTTCACCAATATATTTTCCCAGTCCTGTTTCTTCAATCACTTTTCCATCAAGGCTCATGGCATAAACAGAAAGAGGAAAATAACAACCATTAGATAGATTTTTGAGGCTCTTAACATCAATACGTTTGCCACGAATATGCCCGTTTAAGTCATGTAGACAAATATCAATGTGCTGAGTGTGAGGATATAAACTTAAATATTCATCAACTTCTTTTAAAAAAAGATCTGCGTTGAAAGTATGATCTTGTGTCGGTGGAATAAAATCATCTGATATTTTAAATGCCTTAAAGTGAGGATCTTTTAAGTTTAAATTTGGGTAAATAAGCGTACTCATTATAAAAAACCTTGGTGGTTATTTAGCTCAAATCCTACCGTAGCCTTTGGCGTTAATCCCGTAAAAAAACAGTAAAATAATAAATAGTTTATTTATAAGTGAATTTAGTTTTTTATATTAATAATCAATAAGTTAATTGTTGTTTTTGTGGTAAGGTTTTAAAGTAAAATTAACGTATAAGGGCCATCAAAGAGTTGTCTGATCGTTCATGATTTCGCTTTTAAAATTAAACATAATTAGGAATTGTGATCCTTAAATTTGGTGAGATGGTCAAACTGCTTTAAACTTAAAATCTTATCCAGTTAAACATTTATGTATAAATCTTGAATTGAGCAAGACTTATATAGTGTATGTACTGGAATTTTATTTTTTGCGTTTTTTTTAATTTTTATTTTTGAGTTCTCTTAATATGAAAAATATCGGTTTAGCCATTTTAGCAATCAGCCTTTCAGGTTGTGCTGCAATGAGCGTAGAAGAATGTAAGACTGCAAATTGGTCATTAGTGGGTGAGAAAGATGGTTCGAAAGGTTCTTCACCACGTTTAGATCAATATTACAAAGCATGTGGAAAAGCCAATATTGTTCCAGATCAAAAGTCATATGAACGTGGGTATAAAGAAGGCCTAGGTTATTATTGCCAGCCATCAAATATTTTTTATAACGCTTTAGAGGGTAACGGCAATATTAATGTATGCCCAGTTGAGCAGCGTAATCGTTTAAGACCTTATTATCGAGCAGCTTCCGATTACTACAATGCAAAAGCTGAATATGATCGTTATGACGAAAAGTTTAAGCAGTATTCCGATAATGCTTACAACGAAAAATTAAAGCCAGAAGAGCGTGAACGTTATCGTAAGCTTTTAAGAGAATTACAAATTGATCGTGACCGTATTAACAGAAACTATTGGAACTCAATTCGAGATATCGAACGTTTTAAATATGATCATGGATTAAAATAATATTTTAAAAAAGGATTGATCTGAATGAGATCAATCCTTTGTTTTTTTAAAGATAATAACTCGTTTTTGTCATTAACTTTGAAATAGCAGTCATTGTGATTTTTACTGCATAGGGTAATTCAACACCACCTGCTTCAAGTGCAGTATGACGGTGATGCAATTCATCTTCATTCATTTGCTCTAGAATTTTGCGCGAGCGTTCATCTTGTGCTGGTAACTGATTTAAGTGATCTTGTAAATGTAGACTAACCTGACGTTCAGTTTCAGCAACAAAACCTAAGCTATATTTATCACCTGCAATACCGGCAAGAGCACCCATACCATATGAAAGGCCATACCAAATCGGGTTCAATAAACTTGTATGACTATTTAGCTCTTTTAAACGGTCTTCACACCAAGCTAAATGATCTTGTTCTTCAATCGCTGCCTGTTGCATTTCGCGGCGTACATTTGGCAATTTCGCTGTCAATGCTTGCCCATGATAAAGTGCTTGAGCACACACTTCACCACTATGGTTAACACGCATTAAACCTGCAACATGGCGAGCATCTTCTACACCAAGTTTTGCTTCTACTGTTTCAGCTGGATTTTGGCGCTGTGCTGCTGTTGCACCCGGAACAAGACTACGTAATGCTTGATCAAAAGAGTTAATAAGTTGATCAATTCCAGTATAGTGGCGCATAAATTAGTCCTCCAAAGAAAGATGTGCTGTGGCAAGCATTGGTTTTAGTCGGGCAAGAAGCCATTTACTAAAGATTGCACTAAGTACAGCTGTAATAATAAATAGTATTTTAATATCAATTTTTAAAACACTTAAGATTAAGATTGAGAAAATTGCAGAAGAAACCATAAAAACGGCATTTAAGATGTTATTTGCTGCAACCACTCGGGCACGATGTGAACGTGGTGAGTAAGCCTGCATCATGGCATATAGAGGAACAATATAAAAACCGCCACTAATACCCAATAAAGTCACAGCAATCATGACATGGTAGTAAACCCAGCCTTGGGTAAAAACATCTTTTAAAGTCAGTAATGCTCCAGTTCTTTCTGGTACAAAAGCTAAACTGGCAGCAAGGTAAAGCGCAAAAACAGTAAGACCAACTGCACCGATTGGTACCATTTTAATATTAATTTCTGAACCACCGATTTTGCGGCAAAGAAGAGAACCCACACCAATACCGACTGAAAAGAAAGTGAGTAATAGGCTAACCACATTTTCCGATGCATGAAGGTTTTGCTGAGTCAACTGCGGAATTTGGGTTAAATAAGTTGCTCCATAAAACCAGTACCATGAATTACCTAACAAAATTGTAAACACTAACGGTAAGCTTTTGGCATATTTAATAGTTTGAAAGCTTGTACGAATAAAGTTCCAGTCAATATCTAAATCAGGTGCGGCAACTTTTTGTGGCAAGATGAAACGGCTGAATAAATAACCTATGCAAGCAATCGCTACTACAGTAATACTAATCCACAATAAGTTTCCATCTGATGATGCAATTACGGCACCACCCAAGATCATTCCGAATAAGATGGCCATGGATGTACCAGACTGAAACAGGGCATTGCCAGACATGAGTTCATGTGGTTTTAAGATTTCTGGCAAAATGGCATATTTAATGGGACCAAAGAAAGTTGAATGTGTGCCCATCAAAAATAGGGCTAAAAGAAGCAACCATAAATGCCCCAATAAAAAACCGGCAGAACCGATGAGCATAATAATGATTTCTAAAATTTTTATGCCACGGACAAGTTGTGAACGTTCATACTTATCAGCAATTTGTCCGGCAGTTGCTGAAAAAAAGAAATATGGCAAAATAAACAACAATGCTGCTAAATTATTGAGTGTGCTTACTGGGGCAGATTGTTGCTGAATCCAACCATAAGTAATGACTAACAATAAAGCTTGCTTATAAACATTGTCATTTAATGCGCCAAAAAACTGGGTAAAAAACATCGGTACAAACCGACGTGATGTCATCAGGGATTCATCTTGTTTCATCATGTGCAAGCTTCATTGAGTTTTATAAAAAAATGTGACGGAGTGTTAATTTGCATCTAAAACCATGTATGATATTTTTAACGCTTGATTAAATGAAAAATCAATGGTTTTGAGTGAGTTTTGTCCTCATATTGGTGCGTTTATTAAAAAATAAGTTTAGAGTTTTTCATGCCTTCTAAAATTAAGTTTAAACAGTCAACTCTTTCTCACTCTATGCATTTAATCTTAAAAATGCAGAGTATACCTAAACTTATTTGTAGCAGCTTATTATTAAGTTTATGTGTTACTCCTTGTTATGCTCAAAGTTCGGCTGAGACCGTTACACCAGAAGCAAACCAGACGGTAACAGATTCATTGGTACAACAAACTAATACAAATAACCCAAGTGATGTTCCAATTACCGATGTCGCTACTCTTGTAACTCAAGCACAGCAACAACAAGATAGCTTGGCTATATTGCAACAACAAGAACAATTTCCGAATCAGATTGAAGAATTTAAGCCAATTACGCTTGATAATCTTGAAGACTTACCTGTTATGCCTGTTGACCAGAATATGGCAAATGAAATTTATCGGGTAGCAGAAGAGGCAAAAAACGAGGCTCAAAACTTCCAAAATGGTACGCAAAAACAACCAGAAATGGTGGTGAATGACGCATCACAAGCAGAATTACATGAAATTAATCAGGCCCCTGTAAATATTGACCAGCTCATGCATGAGATTCAATCTGATAGTAAGATTGTGGTTGAAGCCAATGAAACAGGAAAAACTTTACCTGAGCTTACTGCTGCCGTTGAAGAGCCACCCGAAGAAAAAGGCTTCTTTAGACGTATATTCAATAAAATCCGTCCACCGCGGGTAATTCCAATGGAGCAGATACCCCGTATTACTGCTGAGGTTACGGGTGCGCCAGATGATTTAGCTAAAAATATCAAAGGTAAATTATCTACATTTACCCAAGAATCATTTGAAGATTTTAATGCAGCGCTACCGCAACTTAGGAGCTTAAGTAACCAAGCTGCTCAAGCTGTAGGCTATTACAATGCCGAGTTTCGTTTTGAAAAGTTAAGTGCCAGTCGCGTACGCGTTAATGTAACGCCAAATGAACCAGTACGGATTAATGAACAAAACATTGAATTTACTGGTGCTGGTGCAAAACAGCCACAATTTCAGGTCATACGTTTAGTTCCTGACCAAGATGTAGGTGATATTTTTAATCATGGCCTTTACGAAACCACTAAAAGCCGAATTGTCGATGCTGCATCAAATAATGGTTATTTTGATGCGTATTGGCGTTTACATGACGTAAAAGTGAGCCAACCTGAAAATAAAGCAGATATTAACCTCAAGTATGAGACGGGTGAGCGTTATAAGCTTGGTAAGGTTGAGTTTCGCATGAGCGATCCATCAAAACCATTACCTTTAAATATGAATATTCTTGAAAGCATGGCACCGTGGAAAGAGGGTGATGACTATGCTTTTTGGCGTGTAAATGTTTTAGCAAATAACCTGACTAACTCACGCTATTTTAACTATACCTTGGTTGATTCAATTAAACCCGACCCAATTGAAAAACCACTTGAGTTACCACCCGATTTACAAGCGTTAGTCGATCAGCAGAATGTTGATATTGACGAATCGAAGCTGCTTCCTTTAGAGCAACAACAACTTGCCAAAGCACGCCAGTTGGCTTCCTCAAGTAAAGAAGTGACACAAAATGTGGTAGATGAAAAACAATTTGCCGGAACTGAAAGTGTACAAGCCGCACCCGCATCTTTAAAAGCTGCAACTGTACAGCATGAAGAACAAGAGTCTGAACAAGACCGTTTACAGGCTCAAGCTCGGGAAGAAAAACGTATACCAGTGATTGTGACGTTAAATGCCGATAAACTAAATAGTCTGGAAACAGGTATTGGTTATGGTACCGACACTGGCGCCCGTTTACGTAGTCAATATAGACGTTCGATTGTAAATAAATACGGTCATTCATTTGATGCAAACTTGGAGCTTTCCCAAATTCGTCAATCTATAGATGGGCGCTATAGTATTCCTTATAAACATCCGTTAAATGATTACTTTAATATTGTGGGTGGTTACGAACGTGAGACGAGAGATGATATTGGTCCGGATGTAAGCTTACTTACAGAATCGGCAGTTTTAGGGGGTGAGCGAGTTATTAAAAAACCACTCGGAAACTGGCAACATACTATTGGGGTACGTTATCGTCTCGACCGCCTAACTCAAAAGGGGAATGTGGATATCTCTGAGCTACCAGATGCATTTAAAACTGCTGCATCAGAGCAAGAAGCATTATTATTTAGTTATGAGACCTCTAAAACTTCAAGTAATACACGCTTAAACCCGACCAAAGCTTTTAAACAAACTTATAAATTAGAATTAGGTAGCGAAAGTTTACTTTCAGATGCCAATATGGCGATTGCCACAGCGGGCTGGAGATTTATTTATTCTTTAGGTGAAAATGATGACCATCAGTTTGTTGGGCGGTCCGATTTTAGTTATATTTTTACCGATGAGTTTGATAAAGTTCCATACAATTTAAGATTCTTTACTGGTGGTGACCAGACAATTCGTGGTTTTGATTATAAAAGTCTTTCACCAGAAGATAATGGATATAAGATTGGTGGACAGGCTCTAGCAGTAAGCTCTTTAGAATATAACTATCAATTCAAAGAGGGTTGGCGAGCAGCTGTTTTTTCTGATTTTGGTAATGCTTACGATAAGAGTTTTAGTAATCCGACGGCCTATAGTGTGGGTGTTGGTATTCGTTGGAAGTCCCCAATTGGACCAATTCGTTTAGACGTGGCTTCTGGTATTTCTGATGATAACCATCCGATTCGTTTGCATTTCTTTATTGGTCCACAACTTTAAAAATAAAATTTTATTAGGTTTATTTTATGGCGGAAGTAGAACAGCAGCCCACTTCGGCACCTAGCTCTCCTAAGAAGCGACGTATTTTGCGTAGCTTCTTGCTGACAATCTTGATCATACTTTTATTACTTGTTGCTTCCATCATTATTATGATGTCGACTGACCGTGGAAGCCGTTTTTTATTAGATCGTGTTTTACAAGCTCAGCAAGTCATTAAATATGAATATGAGGGGGGTAATTTACTCAGGGGAATTATTCTTAAAAATATTATTGTTCAGTTAAAAGAAGTTGACGTTACTTTAGATAGAGCTGATGTCCGTTTAGGGTGGCGTTCTTTAATATTAGAAAAAGAAGTGCATTTGAGCAATGCAGATGTCCGTAACCTAGTTATTATTAACAAAGCTCCGCCATCGGATAAGCCATTTGAGTTTAAACCCATTAAATTACCATTTGTGCTTCGTGTAGATGTTGGAGATGTTGATCATTTAGAAATTAAAAATTCAGGTTCTGTCGTAAATTTCCATGATGTTCATCTAAATGATGCTTTGTGGTCAGAGACAAAACTGAAATTTGAAAATTCAAGTATGGATATGGGATATCTTTCTGTTCATAACGCAACAGGAAATATGGACTTTAGCGGTAAATATCCACTGAATGCGACTGCAGATTTAAGAGTTCCTTCTTTAAAAAGTTTAAACATCCAAAATATTAAGGTGGCAGCGCGAGGTAGCTTAGATACCTTGCAAGCCGGTGTAGCAACGACAACACCAGATTTATTAACAGGTTGGGTTGTTTTACATCCTGTTCGTCATGAAGTGCCTATGCAAGGTGCATTGTTACTCAAAAATTATCACTTGCCTTTATTGGTTGAGCAAAAATTATTTGCTAAAAACGGTGTAATTAAATTTCAGGGTGATATTAAGCAACTCAACTTAGCACTTGAGACAGATTTAAAAGGGGAGAATTTACCTGAAGGCCAGTACAACGCCTTAATGAATACTGATCTGGTTCATCAGTTGAATATTACTGATTTTAACGGTCAGGTCATGAAGGGTGCAGTTAATCTTAAAGGATTAGTGAACTGGAAAGATCATGTCACTTGGGACATCAAAGGTCGCCTAGATCATGTTAATCCTAAAGACAAAGCTATTCCACAGGTCGTTCAGGATTTCTTGCCGCCAAGTCTAGATGCAGCCGTTTCTTCAACTGGCTCTTTGGAAAAAGGTACGGAAGTATTTGCCAATGTAGACTTTGACCGCTATGAATCTTGGAAACTTAAACTAACCCAAGCACCTGAAAAGAATAAGAAGCCACAACCAATGTTTATGAATGTGGCTTGGGCAAATATAGATCGTGCTATGCCATATATAGGTTGGTTAAGTAGTGATAGTGGTCAAGTTGATTTGACTTTGCGAGATGGTCAGCAAGATATTAAAGTTTCGACAAAAGTATATCAGCATGAACAGACCTTATTACCGGCTGGACAATATTTAGCAACTTTGAATGTTAAAGATAATATTCTTAATGTTCCTAGTTTTAGTTTTGCGGCTCAAAAGGGTAGCCTCACAGGTCAGGCCAAAGTCTTATTACCAAGTGAAAAACGTCAGCTGGCATGGAATGCATTATTAAATGCAAAAGACTTTAATCCACAAAGTATACATACAGCGGCGCCTGTTAACTTGCTCAACGGATCAATTAAAGCCAGCGGTTTTGCAAAGCCAAATCAACAAATTATTCAGCTTGAAAAAATTGATTTAAAAGGTCGCTTGGCTCAAGCAGGTCAAGAAATGGTTGCGCTAGCTGGAAAAAGTACAGCAGCTTTATTATTTAATGGTGTTAAAGCAGGTGGCGGTTTTAAAGGCTTTGCGGTCAATTATGACGGATCTTTAAAAGCGCTTAATCAAGCCAATGGACTATTAAAGTTTTCTATTGCAGGCACCCCAGAATTTATCCGAATTAGTCAGTTACAACATGATGGTGTTGCTGGGAAAATCTATGCGACTGGGTCATTAAATTTAAAAGACCGTATTGCTTGGGATATTAATAGCTCGTTAGTACGCTTTAAACCTCAATATTTTGCCTCTAGTGTAAAAGGTGAAATTTCAGGAAATGTAAAAACACAAGGCATCTGGTCTGACAAGTTAAAGCGTATTGATATTCAACAATTGAACCTTGCGGGTTATTTGAATAATAAGCCAGTCAGAGGTAAAGGTAACTTATCCATACTTATGGATTCGAACCAAAAAGGCTTTTTACCTCAGCAATTTGAAGCAAATAATCTATTTTTAGTTTATGCGCAAAATCAGTTGCAGGCGACTGGTAATGCACAGAATTTAAAAATTAAGCTGAATGCACCTGCACTTTATGAGTTGTATCCGGGTTTAAGTGGGCGTGCATATGGAGACTTGAGTGTCCAATCTCAACCGCGTTTGAAAGCTACGGCGAACATTGCGGTTGATAATTTTGCATTTAATACATTAGTCAGTATTAAAAAACTTCGTATCCAGGGTGAATTGCCTACTTCCGAAACAACACCAACTCAGTTAACAGCAAAATTAGACAATTTACGTAGTGGTAGCCGTCAAATTCAGTCTGCTGAGGTGAATTTAACAGGAACAAGAAAAGCACATTTATTAAAAGTGCAAGGAAATAATAATGTTTCTAAATTCTATGTTCAATTAGCAGGTGGATTTAATGCGAAGAATGATTGGTTAGGGCAAATTCAAAAAGGAAGTTTTGATTCACGCCGAATTCGTCTAGCACAAAATCAAAATGCACCAGTTGTTTTCTCATCGGCACGTTCTGAGTTATATGTTGGGCAACATTGCTGGCAAAGTACAAATAGCCAGTTGTGTCTTGACCAGCCTGTGCGTGTGAGTAAAGCACAAGGTAATATTTCATTTGTTACTCAGAATCTAGATTTAGGTGATTTTGCTGCGTTCATGCCGGAAGGTTTGGCTATAACAGGCCAACTTAATGGTTATGCTAAAGCTTCTTGGGTAAATGGTGGGCATCCTAAGCTTGATGCACGCTTAATGACCAGAAAAGGTGAACTGGGCCTAGCAGCGGAAGATCCGCAAGATCCACCGACTACTTTGGCTTATGATGAACTGAGTGTAATTGCAAAAAGTATTTCAGAAGGCTTATTGTTCCGTGTCGATGTAAAAACACCTGATATTGGTACAGGATATGCGAATATTATTATTAATCCATACCAATCATCTATGCCGATGCATGGAGAGGTAGCTTTTAACGATGTACAGTTAAAAGTGTTAAAACCATTCATTCAAGATGTACGTTCAATGAGTGGTACCTTAGCCTTAGCTGGCAAAGTGAATGGTACTTTGACCCAGCCACAGTTTACGGGCGAAATGCGTTTGAAAAATGGGGCGATCAGTATGATTTCCCTGCCGGTTAATTTAACCAATGTACAGGTGTATTCATCTATTCGTCAGGACATGGCAACAATTGATGGTGCATTCAATAGTGGACAAGGTGTAGGGTTACTTAAAGGTAGTTTTGACTGGAAAAATGCACCGCGTCTACAGTTAAACTTAAAAGGCGATAACTTACTTGTACGTCAAGCTCCATTAATTACGGCTATTGCAAATCCGAATTTGACACTTGATATGTATCCTTTTGATAAGCGTTTAAGCTTGAAAGGATCAGTAGATGTTCCTCGTGCACGTATTTCAATGCCTGAAACAACTGCACCAGTGGTTAACACATCTTCAGATGTTCGTATTGTTCGCCAAGGTCAGGACCCACTTGCAATTTTACGTGCGGCAAAACCGTGGGATATCCGTGCAGATATCTCGGTAAATATTGGCAATCAAGTCATCTTCCAAGGCTTTAACAGTAATATACCTTTAGTGGGGCGTTTGAATTTAACCCAACGCGGTTATGAAACAGCAATGCGAGCAATGGGTGCTATTGGTGTAAGTCAAAAAGTGAAAATTGAGGCCTATGGTCAAAGCCTAGATTTAAACCGTGCAATTGCCCGTTTTAATGGTCCATTAGCAAACCCGACGTTAGATATTGATGCGAATAAAAATGTTCAGGGTAGTATGGTTGGGGTTCGTGTCACTGGTACTGCTTCATCACCAAACATTCAAGTTTATAATGATGCAGGCCTTTCTGAGCAAGAGGCATTAAATGCACTCGTGACAGGGCGTATTAATGAAGGTGCAAGTGGTTTAAGTAATGCAGAAGGCTTTAAATCTGATGTGAACAATACAATTGCTGCTGCCGGTATTAGTATGGGCTTGGGTGGTACTCGTGCTTTAACGAATCAAATTGGACGTACTTTTGGTTTGAGTGGTCTTGCATTAGATGCTCAAGGTACAGGGGATGATACTCAAGTAAGCTTAACTGGTTACATTACACCTGATTTATTTATTCGTTATGGTGTAGGTGTATTTACCCCGGTCAATAAACTGACGTTGCGTTATCAAATGAACCGACGTTTGTATTTGGAAGCAAGTCAATCTTTAGAACGAGCAATAGATTTATTCTACAATTGGCGCTTCTAAAGGTTTGAAGAACACTAAAAACCGAGATGAAAACATCTCGGTTTTTTATTGAATATTGGGCAAAAATAAAGACATATAAGTAGAATTTTTGCAAAGTCTGTCAGATTCAGTATGATGTGGGCAGCATAGTCTGTGTAGAGTAATGATGAAAAAAGTTTTATTTGTTTTAATGGGCATGTTAATAGTCGGCTGTACAGAAAAAAAGCCTTTAACACCTGAAGAGCAATGGCATGGCTATTGTACAAGTGTGGGAAATGCAGCAAGAAGTATTCTATTTGACCGTCAGCAAGCAATTGAGAAGTCTCAAGCTATTGAGCATGCTAATAAAATTGAAGACGAAATTACGAAAAAATTCATCTTTAATATTATTGAAAAAGTTTACGCTATTCCACAAGACGAATTAAAAACGAATCCAGAAGCCTTACAAGAAAAGATTAGAAAACAAATGACAGATGAGTGTTTGGTTACCCCACATGACAAAATGCCAAACTACAAAAAATTCTAAGTGTATAAGACATCGTCAAACACTCCACTAAGGTGGAGTGTTCTTTTAACTTAAAATACCGCATGATAAATCCATCATTAAGATCATTATTTATACACGGGTATTTAGTTACAAAATAATGGGCATCACGGAGAAACACCCCGCGCTCATTAACTTTTGGCTTGAACTCTAGTAAAATTTTGTAGTCCATATTACTTGTGAAGCTTTGTGAAAGCTGGAATTTACAAGTAATTTTTTAAAAAAAGAGGAATGAACACCGTGCTAGAAGCTTACCGCCAACACGTTGCTGAACGTGCCGCACTCGGAGTCCCACCGAAGCCACTTGATGATGCTCAAACTGCTCAACTTGTTGAGTTATTAAAAAACCCACCGGCAGGTGAAGAAGCATTCTTGGTTGATTTGCTTGAAAACCGTGTTCCTGCAGGTGTTGACCAAGCAGCTTACGTAAAAGCAGCTTTCTTGGCAGCGATTGCAAAAGGCGAAGCGACATCTCCGCTAGTTTCTAAAGAACGTGCAGTTTATTTACTAGGTACGATGCTTGGTGGTTATAACGTAGCGCCTTTAGTTGAGCTTCTGGATGATGCTGAATTAGGTAGCTTGGCTGCTGAAGCTTTGAAAAAAACATTACTTGTATTTGATGCGTTCCATGACGTAGCTGATAAAGCTAAAGCTGGCAATGCAAATGCAAAAGCTGTTTTACAATCTTGGGCTGATGCTGAATGGTTCACTAGTCGTAAAGATGTACCAGAAGAAATCAAAATCACTGTGTTCAAAGTAACAGGTGAAACAAACACTGATGACTTGTCTCCAGCTCAAGACGCATGGAGCCGTCCAGACATCCCATTGCATGCAAATGCAATGTTGAAAAATGAGCGTGATGGTATCAACCCTGAAAAACCAGGTGAAGTTGGTCCATTAAGCCAAATTAAAGAACTCATTGCTAAGGGTAACCAAGTTGCTTATGTTGGTGACGTTGTTGGTACAGGTTCATCTCGTAAATCTGCAACAAACTCTGTTCTTTGGTTCTTTGGTGATGAAATCGCTCACATTCCAAACAAAAAAGACGGTGGTGTGTGTTTAGGCGGTAAAATTGCTCCGATCTTCTTTAACACAATGGAAGATGCTGGTGCATTACCAGTAGAGATCGATGTTTCTAACATGAACATGGGTGACGAAGTTACTCTTAAAATCGATCATGCTGCTGCAAAAGTTACTGCGTTCAAAAATGGCGAACAAATCGCTGAGTCTGAACTTAAAACTCCAGTACTTTTAGATGAAGTACGTGCTGGTGGTCGTATTAACTTGATTATTGGTCGTGGCTTAACTGCTAAAGCGCGTGAAGCTTTAGGTTTAGCTCCATCTACATTATTCCGTACTCCAGTACAACCAGCTGACACTGGCAAAGGTTTCACTTTAGCTCAGAAGATGGTTGGTCGCGCATGTGGTCTTCCAGAAGGTCAAGGTATCCGTCCAGGTACTTACTGTGAGCCTAAAATGACTACAGTTGGTTCTCAAGATACAACTGGTCCTATGACTCGTGATGAGTTAAAAGACTTAGCTTGCTTGGGCTTCTCTGCTGACTTAGTAATGCAGTCTTTCTGTCACACTGCTGCTTATCCAAAGCCAGTTGACGTACAAATGCAACATACACTTCCAGACTTCATCATGAACCGTGGTGGTGTATCTTTACGTCCAGGTGACGGTATTATCCACTCTTGGTTAAACCGTATGCTTCTTCCAGATACAGTAGGTACTGGTGGTGACTCGCATACTCGTTTCCCAATTGGTATTTCATTCCCAGCAGGTTCTGGTCTTGTAGCTTTCGCTGCTGCAACTGGTGTAATGCCACTTGATATGCCTGAATCAGTTCTTGTTAAGTTTAAAGGTAAAATGCAGCCTGGTATCACTTTACGTGACCTTGTACATGCGATTCCTTACTATGCAATCAAAGAAGGCGATCTTACTGTTGAGAAAAAAGGTAAGAAAAACATCTTCTCTGGTCGTATCTTAGAAATCGACTTAACAGAAATGGAAACTGACTTAACAGTTGAGCAAGCATTCGAACTTTCTGATGCTTCTGCTGAACGTTCAGCTGCTGGTTGTGCAATCACACTTTCAGAAGAGAAAGTTGCTGAGTACTTACGTTCTAACATCACAATGCTTAAGTGGATGATTTCACAAGGCTATGGTGATGCACGTACGATGGCTCGCCGTGTTGAAAACATGGAAAAATGGTTAGCAAACCCAAGCTTACTTAAAGCTGATGCTGATGCTGAATACACTAAAGTGTATGAAATTGACTTGTCAGAAATCAAAGAACCTATCCTTTGCTGCCCGAACGATCCAGATGATGCAAAACTTCTTTCTGACGTTCAAGGCGACAAAATTGATGAAGTATTCATCGGTTCTTGTATGACTAACATTGGTCACTTCCGTGCTGCTGGTCAGTTACTTGAGAAAGTACCAAGCGGTTCATTAACAACTCGTTTATGGTTGGCTCCACCAACACGTATGGACGAACATCAGTTAATGGAAGAAGGCTTCTATAACACTTATGGCCGTGCTGGTGCGCGTACTGAAATGCCTGGTTGTTCATTATGTATGGGTAACCAAGCACGTGTTGCGCCGAACACAACTGTTGTATCGACTTCTACACGTAACTTCCCTAACCGTTTAGGTCAAGGTTCTAACGTTTACTTAGCGTCTGCTGAGCTTGCATCTGTTGCTGCTGTACTTGGTAAATTGCCAACTCCAGAAGAATACCAACAATATGCAGCTCAAATTGACAGTATGTCTGCTGACATCTACAAATATTTGAATTTCGACCAAATGGGCGAATATACAAATGCTGCTGATAAAGTAGATACTAAGAAAATTGCTGCTGCTCAGTTGACTTAATAGGTCGATTTAGTACAAAAAAGGAGCTGATTATTCAGCTCCTTTTTATTTTAATGAGAATTGGTACATATTTTAATTATTAAAATAATAAATTAATCATGTTTTATTCTAATAAAATGTAAAAATAAATATAACGCTAGATATTAAAGAAGATTTTGCTTTAAAATATTTGTATGAACTTAAAAATAATTAAAAAGAACATGGGTATTTTATATATGGAATTTAAAAATGCTAAAGACAATTGTTGAATTTAAATTTGATGATTATCAGCTATATGATCAAAATTTATCAGCAGAAGACGGGAATACTTTAGTACAGAAAACTGAAGATATTGCACAATATATTTATAGTATATTAAAAAATAGATATCACTTAAATATTGAGTTAAATGCTGAGCGTTGGGGCTGGGAAATAGAAGTGCCATTACCTGAGATTACGATGTATATCGGTATTAGCGTTTATGAAGAATACAGTAATGGTTTTGCAATATTCATTTCACCAAATACGCCAATTTTAAGAAGATTTCTTTTTAGAAAGTTAGATATTACTCACCATATTATGTTGCTACAAAATTATATTAATGTCATTTTGAAGTCCCATGCCGGTATATATGATGTGCAATGGTGGGAGGAAAATGAGTTTAGATATGTTGCAGCGCATTAAAATATAATTAGTAAATATGAAATATTATTTATGATTGTTTAGCTAATACAATTAATAAAATATTTTATTGGCCGCTATAGTGGTGAATTTACGTATGTGAGCTTAATATATGTTCAATATAACGTGGTTCAGATCCGTATGCGAATTTTAGCATGGAAGACAGTACGTCGGTTCTTCTATAACAACCTTCATAATCATGATTACGAAACGGCAGTAAGTAGATGTATTAACTACTTTTTAGTTTTCTTAATTATTGGGAATGTAGTTGCTGTATTACTAGAAACAGTAAATGATCTGTATTACAGCTACCGTATATGGTTTGACTACTTTGAAAATGTCTCAATTGCAATTTTCAGTGTTGAATATCTCTTACGGCTCTGGAGTATAGTCGAGCGTGATCCGACACAAGCTGCATGGAAGCAACGTTTAGCATGGATGAAAAGTGGTGAAGCACTGATTGACCTCATGGCAATTTTGCCTGCGTATCTAAATTTCTTTGTACGAATAGATCTTCGTATGTTAAGAATTTTACGATTACTTCGACTATTAAAATTAACTCGCTATTTCATCTCATTGCAAATATTGCTATGTGTGATTAAGCGAGAAAAAGGTTCCTTTCAGGCAGTGATTTTTATTTTAATCATTATGATTATTATGACTGCCTCTGGTATTTATGTCGTTGAGAATAAAGCACAACCGGAAGCTTTTAGCTCTATTCCTAAAGCAATGTGGTGGGCGGTTGTGACTTTAACTACAGTCGGATATGGCGATGTCACACCAGTAACTAGTCTAGGAAAATTATTGGGAGCCTTAATTACAATTCTAGGGGTAGGGATTGCTGCTTTACCAGCTGGTATTTTAGCTTCTGGTTTGGCCAATGAACTTAACCAGCGTAATCAGCGCCTTGAACAAGAGTTCCGTGAGTTACTTCAAGTGCGTGGTATTGATATCATGCATGATGAAGTTGAAATAGAACGTATTCGACAAAAAGTAGGGCTACCAAAAGAACAAGCGCATAATCTGATTATCCAAATTATGCGCGAAAAAGTATTAGAAGAGAAAGAAGCTGTTAGAGAGAAGAAATGTTATTGCCCGCACTGTGGTGAAAAGTTAACAGATTAGAGACTCAACGAAAGCCTGATCATACTCAGGCTTTTTGAGTTGCTTTTTCTACAGCAAATGCAATAAGTAAGATAATAAGGCCACCAAGGCTCAGTACAAAACCTACCCAGATTGGTGCAATCCAACCCATCTGATGGCTCAGTACCCAACCACCTAAAAAAGCGCCTAATGCATTAGCAAGATTAAAGGCGGAGTGGTTAAGTGAAGCTGCTAGCGTTTGCGCATCACCTGCAACATCCATGAGGCGCGTCTGTAAAGCCCCACCTAAACCCATAACGGTTAGGCCAATTAAGAATAAAGAGCCAATTGCGCTATAGATATTACTCATTAGAAAGCTTGCGACTACAAATGCGATCGCTGAGCTGATGAGTACGCCTACAATAGTTTTATTGAGGTTTTTATCTGCAAGCCAACCCGCAGCTAAACCACCAATCACCATCCCGATGCCCCACAGCGCTAATGCAATAGGAACAATCTGGATATTAACTTTAGTGTATTCAGTGAGAATTGGTGAGACATAGCTATATACCGAGAACATACCCCCAAAGCCAATTGCGCCGACTGCAAGGGTTAACCACATATTTATATTTTTAAGCCCAGCTAATTCTGTTTTTATGCTGGCAGTAGCTTGAACTGGAATATTCGGTACAAAGCAAGCTACAGCAATTAAAGTAAAGAATGCGATCGTTGCTGAAAATTCAAAACCTGCTCTCCAGCCAAAATGTTGACCTAACCATGTTGCTAAGGGTACGCCAATAACGGTAGCAACGGTCAGTCCCATCATCATTTGCGCAACTGCTGAAGCTCTTCGTGAAGGGCCTGCGAGTTCAGCCGCGACTAAAGCGCCGACACCAAAATATGCGCCATGAGGTAAACCTGCAATAAAACGAGAGACTAAAACGGTTTCTGGGGTATGTGCTAAAGCTGTACATGCATTGGCAATACCATAAAACAGCATGAGGCAAAGCAATAAGGTCTTTCTAGGCACTTTGGCACCCAAAATGGCAATAATAGGGGCACCAATAACAACACCTAATGCATAAGCACTAATAAAATGCCCAGCTTCAGGTACTGTAATCTTTAAATTGTGTGCAATTTCCTGAATAAGACCCATTGCGACAAATTCTGTAGTGCCAATACAGAAACCGCCTACTGCGAGAGAAAAAATTGCCAAGAAGAGTGAGTAATGTCGAGGGGAAGATGAAGGGGATTGGGGTGACGCCATAATAAATTAATAAAAGGAAACTCAAAAAAGAAAGTATAAGGGAAAAGAGACCAAAATAATAAAAAACTAGAATCTCGAGAGGAAGTTTGCATATTTAAAACCGGAATATTTTATCTTTATATTGAATAATTTATCGAATTCTTTTATCAAATTGGATATGATGAGCGCGTAATACTTTAAGCATTACAATAAGTTGTATAAATACTTAAGAAATAGAGAAGTTAAATCGTGAGAAAATTATGTATTGCCTGCCTTATTGGTATGGCTATGTTATCTATGTCTGGTTGTGCCGTATTTATGGCTGGTAATCAACCAAGTAAAAAAAATTTAAATGTTTTAAATCCGGGTAGCTCTCGTAATTATGTTATTGCAGAGTTTGGGGCACCTGTATTGTCTGAGTACCGTGATGGGACAAGAGTTGAAATCTATACATTCCAGCAAGGCTATTCAAAGTGGGTGAAAGTAGGTCGTGCATTTGGGCATGGGGTTGCAGATGTTGCCTCAATAGGTTTATGGGAAGTATTTGGAACTCCAGCTGAAGCATACTTTAATGGTAAAGAAACAACTTATGAAGTGACTTATGGCGAAGATGATTTAGTAAAAAGTTATAAGCTTATTGACTTTAATCAAGCTTTTCCAAAAGTAAAAGAACAATGAGGTAATGAAAGAGGCCACTTGGCCTTTTTCTTTTTATATAAAAATCTTTAACTTAAATTTATTAATGATAATAAGAATTATTTTTATTTGTGTATAATACATTTGCTTATGATTTGTCTGTAAAAATTTAAATTTTCCTAATTAGGATTGAGAAATAATGAATAGATTATTAGTAACATCACTTGTTTTTGTATGTAGTTACAGCCTTGCTCATGAACCTTATATTGCGCCATTAGCGTATAAAACTGAGCAGACACAAGTACCGGTAGTAGCTGGTTATGCTGAAGAAGCACTAAATAGTGAATACGCTTTAAAAGATGCCAAGCTTACCGTCATTACCCCTAAACATGATCCTAAAGTTATTAATGCTGAAGCTCTACATAAATCTGTAACTGTTTTCGATGTTGCTTTACCGGAAGACGGTACATATATTCTGCAAACTCAGGCAAGTTACCCTTTAAAATATGTATATGATCAAAAGGAGTGGCATTTATTTTTTGATTTACCAGCAGATAAAGCTCCGCCAAAAAAAGAGCGTGACTATTTAATTCCTGCTGATCTTAAAACTAAAAAGATTAAAACAGAGGAAGTAACAAGAGAATGGGTATTACAAAGTTATCTTTCAAAAGGTAAAGTTTCAGATATTCAACTTCCAAATACACCAATTAAAGTTAATTTTTCTGTTCATCCTAACCAGCTTAAAGTTACTCAAGCAGTTCAGCTAACCATAAGTGAAAAAGGCCAGAACCTACCTTATGCTGAAATTAATTTAAGAGAAAAAGGTGCAACTGATAAACAAGTATTACATTTTAAAGCTGATGATAAAGGACAAGTTGAACTTAAATTTCCAAAAGCTGGAGAATATTTAATGGAAGTCACAGCTCCAGTAGATTTAAAGTTAAAGCCTAAAAATCAAAATTATACGATTGTTAGCTTACAAGTGACCGAGTAAGAATATTTTCATTTTATAAAAAATAGATCTGAATGGGTCTATTTTTTATTTGTTAGTAAAGTCCATATGTAATTAACAAAAACTTATGTTGAGACAAATTAATTAATTTTGTGATAAGATGAATGGTATTCATTAGTGATGATTTATCTCCGTAACTCTGTTTAGTAATAAACAAGAGATAACTTAAAAATTTATAGATAAATTTATGTATTCAGGCTTGTGCCCATGTTAGAAATTCGACACCTTAAAACTTTAGTTGCTTTACGTGAACATGGTTCACTGGTCGCTGCAGCTAATGACCTATGCTTAACGCCCTCGGCTATTTCTCACCAATTAAAAGAATTAGATCATTGGTATGGGGTAGAGGTGGTTAATCGCCGCAGTCGTCCTGTTAGTTTTTCTAATGTAGGACAACGCCTACTTAAGTTAGCTGATGATGTATTGCCGCAAATTCAGATTACTCAGAGTGATATTACACGTATTGTGCACGGACAAACGGGCAGAATTATTTTTTCATCTGAATGTCATAGCTGTTTTGACTGGCTAATGCCTTTACTCAATCAGTACCGTCAGCAATATCCAGACGTCGATTTAGACTTTGCTTCGGGGTTCGAAGCGAACCCACATGAACTTTTACAAAATGCTGAGTTTGATTTACTTATTACAGCCGATCCGATCGCACTAAAAGGAATCGAATACTTCCCGATTTTTGAATATGAGTCGCGTTTGGTTTTATCAAATACTCATCGATTGGTTCGTGCTGAAAATATTACTGTTCAGGATCTCGCAGAAGAGGTTCTTATTACTTACCCGGTTGATAAGCATCGTTTAGATATCATGTCGAAACTGTTTATACCTGCAAATATTCAACCAAAACAAATCCGAACAACAGACTTAACGCAAATGCTTATTCAACTTGTTGCGAGTGGCCGAGGTATTGCTGCTTTGCCAGATTGGGTAGTCAATGAATACGAACAAAAGGGTTGGGTGACTAGCCGCCGTCTAGATTGTGTTTCTCCAGCGGGTTTAAGACGTACATTGTATGCAGGTTATCGAACTGAAGAAAAAGAGAAGAGCTACTTTGAAGGTTTCTTAAAGCAGCTAGAAAAGTTTTCTTTAAAACGCACTTCTTACTATTCAGGTTAAAAGTACTTATTTAGCCTAAGCATTTATTAAAAGGTGCCTTCGGGTGCCTTTTATTTACCTATAAATAAAGATAATAGACCTGCTGCAATCAGTGGGCCAACAGGTACACCACGGAGTAAAGCTACACCTGCAACCGTACCAATAAGTAAGCCTGCCACAACATCAGGTTGGCTCGACATAAGTTTTACACCACGACCACCTAGCCACGCGACGAGCAGACCAATTGCAATAGCGACCAAAGATTTAAAACTAATAAAGGATTTTAAAATACTCTCTCCACTAAGCTTGCCACTTGCAATAGGGGTGAGTACGCCAATTGTTAGAATAAGTATGCCTAAGTTTAGGCCATGGGCCTGAATATAAGGAAAAAATTGATTTAAGGGCGTGATTTTTATGACGATTAAAACGCCTGCTGCGATAGTTACAGCTGCATTTTGACTTAGTAAACCGCAGATAAGTAAAACTAATAAAACAACTAAATTAACATCAAATTGGGCAAGCATGAGAAGCGGCAAGAAAAGCAAATAATTTGAATTGTATAATAATTGAGAGCCAAAATGTCAGAGCTTTTAAGGTTAAAAAAGATCAAACAAAGGCTTTTTAGTGGAAATTTTCTTGTATATGACTCAATGATAAAGAGTTTTATCTGTGGTTACGCTTGGAAACAATGTTATATAAATTAACAACTTAAAAAGTATTCTTTTGAGATAGTGTGATATAAAAATAATCACTACTCATGAGTACAGGATTAATCTTATGGATATTATAGATATCAAGATCAAAGACCAATTTGATCAAATTCATGATGCGAAAGCTCAATTAAAGAAGAATTTAGTTGAACATGAAAATGAGCCTTTAAAGCTAAGTCAGCGTATCGAACATATTATTGTAGATAATGAGGTGATCTTACCCACTACAGAATTGCTATTTGAAAGTGAACAAAACGAAAAAATTTATCGTGTCATTGAAGAATAATTCAAAGTTAATGAAGTTAAATGCGAAGATGATAAAGCAGAAGGTAATAAAACACTAAAATTACGTTAAAATAATGGTTTCGTTTTAAAGAGAAAGCTTTATGCTGCTGGAAAAAATTTTACAATCACAAGGGTTTGGTTCACGTAAATATTGTCAGCAGTTAATAAAAAATGGTTCAGTAAGTATTGATGGGGAGGTTGTGAGTGATCTCAAAAAGCAGTTCTCCCCAGAAAATTTTGAGTTTTCCGTTTTTGGTCAAAATTATCAATATAGAGAAAAAATTTATATTGCTCTAAGAAAACCTCAAGGTTTTGAGTGTTCTCATCATCCTCAGCATCATCAAAGTGTTTTTAGCCTACTGCCTGAGACCATGATTCATCGTGGTGTGCAGGCGGTTGGACGCTTGGATCAAGACACAACGGGTCTGCTTTTACTTACTGATGATGGTAAATATCTACAAGCTTTAACTCATCCTCGTAAACATGTACCAAAGGTTTATCACGTTACAACTTACGACCCCGTAACCCCTGAGCAAATTGAAATGCTTACTCAGGGTGTTAATTTACACCAAGAAAAGGGGGTATTTGCTGCCACAGATGTAGCACTACTAGGAACTCATCAATTAACGATGACTATTCATCAAGGTGTTTATCATCAAGTTAAAAGAATGATTGCAGCCGTAGGCAATAAAGTCGAGAAGTTACATCGACATCAAATTGGTCAATTGGTTTTACCTGAAATTGAGGAAGGGGGCTGGGTATATTTGTCGGAGCAGGAAAAACAACTCGCTCAAAATATTATTTAAGAAAACAATGAAATGTCTGAAACTCACTGTCTCGGATGAACCCCATTTTTTCATAGAGGCGGTGAGATTCATGATTATTCGATTGGGTTTCTAGGCTAATACGTAAAGCATTTTCTTGTTTTGCAAATAAAATCGCTGTATCAATGAGCTGTTTTGCCGAGCCTTGACGACGGAATAGGGGGGTAACATATACATCATCTAAGATGTAGTAAGTTGAACAAGCAACTGAAGAAAAACCTAAATAAAGCAATACGAACCCAGTAATTTTTTCGTCCTTAATATGGATAAAAAATACGCTCTCTTTATTCTCAAAACGTTGTTTTAAAAAATGATGGGATTCTTCGAGATTAGAAGATGCACCATAAAATTGACGGTATTCATCAAATAGGACAGCGAGTTGGCTTAGATCTTCATAGGTCGCTCGTCTTACAATCATTAGGCGCTCCTTGTATTTATGTTTATATTTTTACAAAGAGAGCATAACTAAAAAAGAAGCGAATTGACGTTAAAAGTTGTTTAAAAATGCAACACCGTTAAGTTTTGTCACTTTCACCTAATAGTGCATTTAACTCTTCAAATAAATCTTCATGGTCATCATCTTCATTTAAAGTTGAAGCGTTCTGATTTAATGAAGATACTTTTGCTTTTCTCAGTTTTAATAATTGTTCCATATTAATATTCTGGTTTTCGATCGCAAAAGGAATAGATTTGGTTAAGACGACTTGTTTAAAGAACAGTCGCACTGCTTGGGCAGGGGTAATCCCCAATTGTTTAAAAACAGCAAAAGCCTGTTTTTTCTCTTGGGAGTCAAGTCGAACCTGATAAACTTCTGTTTTTCGCATGAATAACAAAACCAAATGATTTTTAATTTTTAGGGATTTATTTTAAACCATCGGAATGTAATTTCAATGTCTTTCAGCATAAAAAATAATCTTTTTGTCATTACGATGAGATTACAGTGTCAATTCAAGTTGTGAATTGAAAACCATTTCCTGTTTTGTTAGCGGGTCTATAAAAGAAATTTGCTTAGCTAGAAGCTGTAAGGGCTGAGAAAAATCATCATCGGCTTTATGTTGAACTATTGGATAAAACGGATCATTTTTAATCGGAATTCCCAAATGATTTAAATGGACGCGGAGTTGATGCTGTTTTCCGGTGGATGGCGTTAAACAATATTTAGCCCATGAGTGATTATGTTCAATCAGCTCAATTTTAGTTTCGGTATTGGTTTTTGTATGTGCAATTACCTGCATTGTATAAAAGGGTGTACCTTTATCTAAATACAATTTTAAATTCTGAGGAAATTTTAATTCAGCTTTATATGCAGCGATTGCATGGTAAATCTTATTGACTTGACGATCTGCAAATAACTGTTGGTAAATTCCACGTGACTGTGGTCGTTTGCAAAATAAAACGACACCGGCAGTTTCACGGTCTAATCGATGGATCGGGGTTAAAAACTCATTGCCAGTTTGCTTTTTTAATCGGACTAATAAAGTTTCTTGTACATATTGCCCTGTTGGGCTAATCGTTAAAAAATGGGGTTTATCTACAACAAGCAAGTCATCATTTTCAAATAAAATCTGATGCTCAAAGGGAACATGTACTTCGTTAGCAAGGAATCGGTAATAAAAAATATGTGTGTTTGCTATATAAGAGTTGTTTAATGTTAATTTTTCGCCATTTGCCGCGTAAATAAGCCCATCTTGAAAACGCTGCTGCCACTCTGTTGCTTTTATATGAGGAAAATTTTCGCAAAGAAATTGATAGATGGTTTGTGCTGTCGTTTGTGGAGGAAGATAGACTTGGCTTGCGCTTACGCCATCCATCATAGGTGGGAAAAATTCAATCGGGCTAGACATAAAAGTGTGTCAATATTTAATAAATGTGATGTAAAAAAAGCCAACTTTAAGCACTTAAGTAGGCTTTAAAGCAGGGCAATGGTATCATATCGATTATTTTGAATCATGTTATGTGTGTTATGTCGTATTCATTGAAAATGGTCTTAAATCATGAAGAAGATACCCAGCGTTTAGCTCAGGCATTGGCGCAGCATGTTCAAGCTGGTGTGATTTATCTGATTGGAGATTTGGGCGCCGGTAAAACGACATTGACCCGTTATTTTTTGCAAGCTCTAGGGCATAAAGGCTCGGTTAAAAGTCCGACGTATACGTTGGTTGAACCATATAAAATCAATAATAAAGAAATTTTTCATTTTGACTTATATCGTCTCAATGATCCGTACGAACTTGAATTAATGGGAATCCGTGATTATCTAGATATTCAGGATGCACTATTTTTATTTGAGTGGCCATCGAAAGGTGGAGACGAAATCCCTGAAGCAGATATCGTCATTGATATTCAAAAATCAGATGATGAACTCAATCGTTTCGTCACCTTAACTTTACCAACAGAGCATTTGTACCAGACTTTGCAGGAACAGCTTCATGACTGATGAAAAGCTAACACAACGTCGTATTCATACATTAGACGCCGCGTTAGCCAACCAGATTGCTGCTGGTGAGGTGATTGAACGTCCCTCATCGGTCGTAAAAGAATTATTAGAAAACTCAATTGATGCGGGTGCAACCGAATTAATTGTGCGGATTGCACAAGGCGGCTCAACATTAATCGAGATTATTGACAATGGACATGGGATTCATCCTGATGATTTACCATTGGCAGTGATGCGCCATGCAACCAGTAAAATTAAAACAGCAGAAGATTTACACGCGATTGTTAGCTTAGGTTTCCGTGGTGAAGCACTTGCTTCTATTGCAGCAGTTTCACGATTGACTTTAACCAGTAGCCAAGATGAAAGCGGAATTGGTCATCAGGTTGAGGTGAATGGTACCGCGTTTGATCATCAACAAGTCCAAGCTGTTGCTGCACAAAAGGGCACCCATATTCGAGTTCAGGACTTGTTTTTTAATGTGCCCGCTCGCCGTAAATTTTTAAAAAAACCAACCACTGAATTTGGGCATATTGAAGAAATTGTACGCCGT
The DNA here is from genome assembly GCF_031196675.1 of Acinetobacter sp. 148. Taxonomy (NCBI): domain Bacteria; kingdom Pseudomonadati; phylum Pseudomonadota; class Gammaproteobacteria; order Moraxellales; family Moraxellaceae; genus Acinetobacter; species Acinetobacter sp. 148. Next base: position 42,027 of record NZ_JAVIMT010000083.1, read on the forward strand.
TTAGCTTTAACGCATTTTGATATACGTTTTGTACTTGAGCATAACGATAATATTCGAATTAATTTACCAATAGCAGATAGCGGTGAATTAAGATTTCAGCGTGTACAGCAATTATTGGGTCAACAGTTTGTTCAAAATGCTTACTGGATCGATGCCGAAAGTATTAACATGCGTTTGTCAGGTTGGCTAGGGCATCCTTCAGATGCACGTGCCCAAGCAGACTTACAATATGTGTATGTAAATGGCCGAATTGTGAAAGATAAAACCATTTCACATGCTTTAAGAATGGCATATGACGGTATTTTACATGGCCATCAGCATTCATCTTATTTACTTTTCTTAGAAGTCGATCCTGAAAATATTGATGTTAACGTTCACCCGACGAAACATGAGATTCGTTTTCTAAATCAACGTGAAGTACATGAGTTTGTAAGACATTATGCTAAAGAAACGCTAGCACAATTTCAGACAGCTAGTGCTGATTTAGCACAAGCCATGAAAGTGGACGATACTCAAAATCTTTCGGTACAACCTCAGCCTAAATACCAAGAACAATTTACATTGCACCGTACAGCGCAAGCCGCTGATACAGCAGTAGACAAGCCAAATGGTTATCAGCCTTCTACTGAGCTTTTAACTGATTTTAATAATAGTCGTCCCCAAGCTGTTCATTATGCGGAACAAACTCCAAAATATAATGGTTCTGCGCAGTTAAATAATGCATTAAAGACTTACTTGGCTCCATTACGTGATCAACCTGCTAATTTTTCAGTTGATGAAAATATTGAGCCTGTCGCTAAGGTAGATGAATTTCCATTAGGTATCGCAATTGCCCAGCTTCATGGAATTTATATTTTGGCGCAAAATACTGAAGGCTTGATTATTGTTGATATGCATGCAGCACATGAGCGTATTTTGTTGCAACAAATGAAAAATGCTTGGGATAAACCTGAGTTTTGGACATCTCAACAGTTGCTTATCCCTAAAGTGATCTCAATTAGTCGTATGCAAGCTGTTCGTGTTGAGGACTTAAAACCTCAGCTTGAACGCTTAGGGTTAGAGATTGATTTATATGGCGATGAGCAAGTCATTGTGCGTGGTGTGCCGGCTATTTTGCAAAAAGCGGATTTTGAAAATCTTATTCCCGAACTTCTCAATGACTTAGATCCAAATGATGAAGCACAAGGTTTATTGCAAAAGCGTGATGAACTGTTAGCAGGTATGGCGTGTCATGGTGCAGTACGTGCTCATCGACAACTTAGTCTCTCAGAAATGAATGCTTTACTTCGCCAAATGGAACAAACCGAATTTGCGAGCCAATGTAACCATGGTCGCCCAACTTGGCGTGTATTTCCATTATCTCAACTAGATAAATTATTTGCTCGAGGAGAGTAGTTTTACATGTCAAACCAATTGCCCGTCATCAATTTAATGGGACCGACTGCAAGCGGAAAAACCGCTTTGGCATGTGAACTCTATGAACGTGGAAATTTTGAATTAATTTCAGTTGATTCTGCACTTGTATATAAAGATATGGATATTGGTACGGCTAAGCCAACACGTGAAGAGCAGGAGCTATATCCACATCATTTAATTGATATTATTACTCCACTTGAGGTCTATTCGGCTGCTCAGTTTGTTGAAGATGCTTGTGCTTTAATTGATGAGATGCATTCACGTGGCAAAACTCCTATTTTGGTAGGAGGAACCATGCTGTATTTCAAAGCTCTCTTAGAAGGATTATCAAGTAACTTGCCAAGTGCAGATACAAATGTTCGCGCAGCAATTGAAGAAAAAGCAGCAAATGAAGGGTGGCAAGCTGTTTATGATGAGCTGGTGGCAGTAGATCCGGCGGCTGGAGTGAAGTTTAAGGTTTCTGATAAACAAAGAATTATTCGGGCGTTGGAAGTTTACCGTATTACAGGTCAACCAATTACCAAATTGCAGGCAGAACAACCAAAAAATGTACCATATCGATACACATTTCATAACTACGCTTTACTTCCAGATCGGTTAGAATTACATCAACGCATTGAGCAAAGATTAAGCAAAATGTGGGATATCGGTTTTTTGAGTGAAGTCGAGTCTCTAATTGAAAAATACGATTTAGATGAAAATTTACCCTCTATGCGTTCTGTTGGTTATCGACAAGCTCTAGAATTTCTATTAAAAAGTGATATGAGTCTCAAAAAAAAGCAGGAAATGGAGGATAAAGCCTTATTTGCAACACGACAACTTGCCAAACGTCAATATACGTGGTTACGTTCTTTGCAAGAAATACACGATTTTAAAACTTACTTGACGATAAAGCAGGCGAAAGAAGACTTGCGAAACTCTTATGGATAAAGCAAAATTTGCACACTGTCTTTTTATAATTTTTAGTTGAAAAATAAAGATAGTTTTTTTGCGCTGATTTAAAAATTTTTTTTGGAGTTAAAAATGTCTAAAGGTCAAACTTTACAAGATCCGTTCTTAAATTCTCTCCGTAAAGAACGCATCCCAGTTTCTATTTTCCTTGTTAACGGTATTAAATTACAAGGTCATATTGAATCTTTTGACCAATATGTTGTTTTATTAAAAAATACTGTAAGTCAAATGGTTTACAAACACGCAATTTCTACAGTTGTTCCAGCTCGTAACCCACGTCCAGCAGGTGCACAAGGTGCAGGTTTCCCAGCTCAGGGTGGTAGTCAAGGTGGCTTCGGTGGTCAAGGCGCTGGCTTTGGTGGTGCTCAAGGTGCTGGCTTCGGTGGCCAAGGCGGCTTCGGTGGTCAAGGTGGCTTCGGTGGTCAAGGTGGCTTCGGTGGTCAAGGCGGCTTCGGTGGTCAGGGCGGCTTCGGTGGTCAAGGCGGCTTCGGTGGTCAAGGCGGCTTCGGCGGACATCAAGGCGGTTTTGATAACGATTCTAAATTTGAAGATGGTCAAGATGACGAAAACAATCGTTAATTGATTAGCTTGAAAAAAAACCAGTCAGTGATGACTGGTTTTTTTATGGCTTTAAAAATATAAAAAAGCATATTAAAGCTACCTGCGGTCCATCTCTGTTTCTTAAAATTTAAATTAATAGGTTCTTTGCAAATGGTATTAATATTTGCTGCAGCATTGTGCAGTGTTCTGGTTTCTGTACTACTTAAAAATTTAAAGAAAAAGGGATATCAACCCATGCAAATGATTGCATGGAATTACGCAAGTGCCAGCTTGCTATGTTATCTGTGGTTTAAGCCAGATATTCAGCATATTTCTATACAACATACACCTTGGTGGCTAATAGTGGCTTTAGGCGTCATTCTACCGAGTATTTTTTTGTGCCTTGCTAAATCTTTAGAGTACGCAGGTATTGTCAAAACCGAAATTGCTCAGCGGCTGTCCGTGGTACTTTCTTTATTAGCGGCTTATTTCTTTTTTCAAGAGCAGTTTAATTCTCTTAAATTATTAGGGATAGGTTTGGGAATTTTTGCTGTTCTCTTAATTTTATTAGGTCATTTTAACGAGTCTTCCGGATCTCAATCAAAAAAAGCAATTTTTGCTTTGATGAGTGTCTGGTTTGGATATGCCGCTGTAGATATCTTGTTAAAATATACGAGTAGCTTAGGCCTACAGTTTACTTTGACTTTAAATCTAATTTTTATAACGGCCTTTGTTTTATCGATTATTTATTTAATATTTCAAAAAAATTCAGCATGGCAGTTTAAAAATACTTTTGCTGGGTTAATGCTAGGCGTACTAAATTTTTCAAACATTGCCCTATACGTTAAAGCGCATATTTTACTCAAAGATTCTCCAGCCATTGTCTTTGCGAGTATGAATATTTTGGTTGTGTTACTTGGAATAGTTTGTGGCGTAGTTTTATATAAAGAAAAATTAAAACTCCCAACGATTTTAGGAACGATTTTGGGAATAAGTGGATTGGTTTGTTTAGCCTTAGCTATGAAATAGGAGTTCAAAAGACTGTTCTTTTGAACTCCACTGAATTCTTATAAATGTGTAAAAATAATTTCATCCGGCAGACGAGATTTTGGCAATTTCGCATTGAAGTCATTTTCGCTTCTATAACCCAGTGAAACAATTACAGAGCTACGCAAACCTTTTTCTTTTAAGCCAAATTCTTCATTTAAAACATCTTCGTCAAAGCCACCCATTGGAGTTGCATCTATACCTTCAAGACCAGCTGCAAACAGTAGTTGTCCTAAAGCGATAAAAGTTTGATTTTCCATCCAGCCGAATAAGTTCTTTTGCTCATTACGGTAAAACTCAACATAGCCATGACGAGTATCCTTTTGACCAAGTTTGGCTTTCTCATCTTTAAAACGGCCACTTAAATCATCTTGTTCAAGTAACTGGTTTAAATATTCGGGTGAAATATCTGTTCTTGTACAAAATACAAGGGTATGTGATGACTCAAGAACCTTGGGTGCATTGTAGGCATATCGTCCTGTTAAGGCTTTGGCAATGCGTTCTTTAGCAGTAGGATTGTCTGCAACCAAGAAATGCCAAGGTTGAATATTCACTGAAGAAGGGGTAAAGCGTAAAATTTCTAATAACTTATTGAATTTTACTTGAGGAATTTTTTTCTCAGGATCGTACGCTTTGGTTGTGTAGCGACTTTTAACCGTATTTAATAAATCCATACTTTACTCCATATCAATCTTATTACAATGGAAGGGTTCTAATCTTTGGCATCATACGCGATTTTAGAGAAAAACATCTGCATTTTAATGTGATAAAGAAATATAATACTTATATAAATTTTTTACTAATTTATTGAAAATGTTTGAATTAATATCAATTAATCGAAAAAGTAGGCTGCGAGAAATTAGAATTATTAAAGCCTTTTTAATTTTTGCATTTGTATTGTGTCTTTTAATTTTATATATCGAATATCAAAAGTATGTACATATAAACTGGAAATTTGTATTTATTACCTGTCTATGTATGATTTGGGATTTTGATTTAAATAAACAAGCTAAGATTTTGAAAAATAACTGAATATTAATTAATAATACCAATCAGTTAGTTTGATTTGCTGCAGATGTGAAGAGGAATTAATTTCTAAAATTTGTGCATGATCTTCACGCCAATCGCCAAGAACAATCCGCTGTTTATGTTGTAATTGATGAATTGCTGGACGGTGAGTGTGTCCATGAATAAGTATATCTACATCTGTGAGGGCAGAGAGAACAGCTTGTTCATTTACATCCATAATTTCATAACTTTTTTGCTGTTTGTCTGAATGACTTCTTTTGCGAAAACCATTGACCAGTTTTGTACGGAAACTCAAGGGGGTACGGCGTAAAAAAGCAACTAGGAAGGGATTTCGGATAATTTTTTTAAATCTTTGATAGGAAATATCATCAGTACATAACGCATCGCCATGTTCCAAACGGTATTGGTGACCTGCAATGTTGAGATAATAAATATCAGGAAGTAATACACCATTAAACTTATCTAGGAAAACCTGATTTAAAGCAAAGTCTCGGTTACCCACTTGGAAATAAACGCGATTACCTTTTTGGTTAAATACTTTTAAAGCCTCGACAATTTCGTCGAGCCAAGGCGCTGAATAGTCATCACCAATCCAAGCATTAAACCAATCACCTAAAATATAAAGCTGTGTTTGTTTATTTTGATAATGCACCAACAAGTCTAAAAACCCTCGAACGAGTCGAGGGTGTTCAGGTGACAAATGTAAATCTGAAATAAACAGATAAGTCACAGCTTTATCCTAAAATTATTCAGAAATAATTTTAGCAGATTCGATAACAACGTTTTCTAAAGGAACGTCAGCGTGATAACCACGGTTACCTGTACGTACGCCTTTGATTGCTTCTACAACGTCCATACCCTCAACAACTTTACCGAATACAGCATAACCCCAACCTTGTGCAGTTTTTGAAGTATGGTTCAGGAAAGAGTTATTTTTTACGTTGATGAAGAATTGTGCAGAAGCAGAGTGTGGAGCTTGAGTACGTGCCATTGCAATGGTACCTACATCGTTGCTTAAACCGTTGTCAGCTTCGTTTTCAATCGCATCACGAGTTGCTTTTTCTTTGAAGTTTTCGTCAAAGCCACCACCTTGGATCATGAAACCGTCAATAACGCGGTGGAAAATCACGCCATCATAGAAACCGTCACGTACATATTCTAGAAAATTAGCAGCCGTTTTCGGTGCTTTTTCAGTGTTAAGCTCAAGAACAATACGACCTTTGTTGGTGTTTAATTCGACTTGAGGAAAACTCATTACATTAATCTCCTAAACATGGGCAAATTGACCATGGGTTTTTGGTTGAGAGAAGCATAAGCAAACTGTAAACTACAAGGCAAGTAAAAAACGTTAAAATCTTTGTGAAAAATGAAGATAGCGTTTATTTTTTCGAAAATTTATCTACAAAGAAGTGATTGATACACTATGAAGCCTAATGATGTTGTCTCGAACCTGCCAAACAACCCGACACCGAATACTCATGCCTCTGTCGATTCTGCGCAGCAAGAACAACAGGCTGGATTAGATTTTGTTCGCCAAGTCATTACCGATGATTTAGCTGCCGGACGTGCCAAACAAATCGTAACGCGTTTCCCGCCAGAACCAAATGGTTATTTACATATTGGTCACGTAAAAGCAATTTGCCTCAACTTTGGCGTTGCTGAAGAGTTTAATGGTCTTTGTAATTTACGTTTTGACGATACTAACCCGGATGCGGAAGAACAAGAGTATGTTGATGGTATCGCCAATGATGTGAAATGGCTTGGATTTAGCTGGAATGGCGAACCACGTTATGCTTCCGGTTATTTTGATCAGCTTTATGCTTGGGCAATTCAGTTGATTGAACAAGGCGATGCATATGTTGATTTGCAGTCTCCAGAAGAAATCAAATTAAATCGTGGTAGCTTTGTTGAGCCAGGTAAAAATTCGCCATATCGTGATGCTTCTGTTGAAGAAAACCTTGCTCGTTTTGAAAAAATGCGCAATGGTGAACTTAAAGAGGGTGAAGCTGTTTTACGCGCCAAAATTGATATGGCAAGCCCGAATGTACATATGCGTGACCCAATTTTGTATCGTGTTTTACATTCAGAGCATCACCAAACAGGCGATAAGTGGAAAATCTACCCAATGTATGACTATGCTCATCCATTGTCTGATGCGATCGAAGGAATCACACATTCACTTTGTACATTAGAGTTCCAAGACCACCGTCCGTTTTATGACTGGATTGTTGAAAAAGTTAAGTCTAAAGCTGTGCCGCACCAGTATGAATCTTCTCGTTTAAACGTAGATTACACCATTACGTCTAAACGTAAATTACGTAAATTGGTTGAAGGCGGTTATGTGAATGGATGGGATGATCCTCGGATGCCAACGGTTGTCGGTATGCGTCGCCGTGGTTTCACACCAGAAGGCCTACGTGATTTCTGTAAACGTGTAGGTGTGTCTAAAACTGACGGTATTGTGGATGTCGCAATGCTTGAGTTCTGTATTCGTCAATCTTTAGAGAATACGGCAGCGCGCGGTATGGCAGTGTTAAATCCATTAAAAGTAACACTTACGAACTTACCGGAAGATTTAGACCTTACCCATGCTCGTCATCCTAATGTCGATATGGGTGAGCGCGTGATTCCATTGACTAAAGAAATCTATATTGACCGTAAAGATTTTGAAGAAGTACCGCCAAAAGGCTTTAAACGTTTAATTCCTGATGGTGAAGTTCGTTTACGCCATGCATATGTGATTAAGTGTGATGAAGTCATTAAAGATGCAAACGGTGAAGTCGTTGAGCTGAAGTGCTCAATCGATCCGGATACTTTAGGTAAAAATCCTGAAGGCCGCAAAGTAAAAGGCGTAATTCACTGGGTATCTGCAACTAAAGGTATTCCTGCTGAGGTACGTATTTATGATCGATTGTTTACAGAAGCTGACCCTGAAACTGGTGATGATTTCTTAGCAAACTTAAATCCAGATTCCTTGAAAGTGGTTCAAGCTGTAATCGAACCTGCTTTAGCTCAAGCGAAGCCAGAAGATCGCTTCCAGTTTGAACGCGAAGGTTATTTCGTTGCTGATCAATACGATCATACTCCTGAGAAGCCTGTGTTTAACCGTGTTCTTGACTTAAAAGACAGCTTCAAGCCTGAGAAAAAGTAAGAGATTGATTATCTCTTACTTTTTCGCAAGATGAATACCATGTGGTGAGTAAACAGCAGATATAAAAAAGCCCAACTGTAAAGTTGGGCTTTTTATTTAGGTGTCTTCTCATATTTTCTTTTTCTTTATGATTAACGTCCTTGGCAAAGTAGCTTAGGCCGGGTTAATCACATAAAAATAAAGAACTAATAGTATGAGAAGCATAGTTGAAAGCATTAAATAAGTATTAACCGTATTAAAGCTTTTAATAAACTTCCAGATATCCATAGTAAATCAGCGTATATTTTATGTTACAAATTAATAATACACTGAAATTTTTCTGAAATGTTTCTAAAAATAAAATATAAAGCTTTTTTTGTTTAAAAAACAATCAAAAAATACGAGGTAGTAAAAAGCTATATTTAATGCGGATTAAAAAATCACTCATTTAAGCACTATATCCAATTCTTTTTAAGAATTTTTGAATGATTTCAAATGCAGCTTGCTCAAGTGCAGGGGCATATTCAATATTTTGCTCACGCAGTTTTGGAATTGAAATTTTGGCATTACGAAGTTCACATGTATGGCCAATCAGCCATTTCTCAAAATTTTCTTCTGTCGTTTCAATATGAAACTGCAAGGCAAGAATATTATTTCCAACTTCAAATGCCTGATTAGTATAAATCTCTGAACTAGCTAATAACACTGCGTTTTCAGGCAGGTCAAAAGTGTCGCCATGCCAGTGTAAAACATGCACATTATTAAGCAAAGGTGATAATACCTGATTAGGACGTAAACTTAAGCTTAAGGTTCCCCAGCCAATTTCTTTTTGATGGCCTGCATATACTTTGGCCCCAAGTGCATGAGCAATAAGCTGTGCGCCTAGGCAAATACCAAGTGTAGGTTTATCTGCTGCCAAGCGTTGTTTAAGTAAAGCGATTTCATCTTTTAAAAACGGATAATCTTCGGTTTCATAAACTCCGATTGGGCCGCCTAAAATAATAGTTAAACCGTCATGTGTAAAAGCAGGGGTTAAATCATCCACACCTGCTTCAAAATAGCGGACACGAAACCCAAGTTGATAAAAAACATCTTCTAATGAACCTAGGTCTTCGAAAGCAAGATGCTGAATGGCATAAATAGTTTTAGGGAAGGCGTTTGTTGTGTTCATACAAATGATTTAGAGAAGATCAATAGGTGGAGTATAGCGATAAATATAAAGAAGAAAATATCCATACAAATCGTCAATACCTGAAAATTGCTATTTTTCGTTAAGATAATCTTGTTACGCATAAATATTTTGTAGGGAAGAAATATCTACGCGTAACCTGCTATTTAAAATAAAAGCTTTGCGTTTTCATTATGGTCGATATTTGAAAGTTGATGTTCATCTTTTAAATTCACTCCTGAAAAGCCAAGCTGTTTTGATTTTCTCATTAATGCCATTAAACGTTGTACAGCAACCGGAATACTTAAACCTGCTGAGCGAACATTTGAAATACAGTTGCGTTTGGAATCGAGACAGCCTGAATATGCATTCCATGTGTAGTAAATCCCCATACTGTCAGGAGAGCTTAAACCAGGGCGTTCTCCAATCAGCATGACTAACATGGATGCTTTAAAAATTTCTGCAACTTCATCGCCTAAAGCAACTCTGCTTCCTGTTGCAAGTACAATCGGGGCAAGGCTCCAATTTTCTTGCTGAATTTGTTCACTTAGCGCTGCAATAAATACGATAGCATTTGCTTCAATCGCTCTTGCAGAGAGACCGTCACCTACCACAATACATACATCATACTGTTGCGGGTTTTCTGCATACTTCTTAATTAAGGTATCTTTTGATGGATTTGAAAGTTGGCGCCCCAAATCTGGACGTTTAAGATAAATTTCTTTATTAGGTGCATTACTTTGTATATGAAAACTTTGCAGCTGCTGCTGTGCTAATTGCTCCGAGAGGTAGGAAACATCCATCTCTTGATAAACTGCATCTTTTGCTTGTGCATGAGACAACTGAAACTCAAGTAAGGCGCGTGTTGGGATACTACAACCTGCACGACCCAGAGCAATGCGGGCATCGGTAAACTGTTTGAGCTTTTCCCACTGATCCTGATGGGTAGAGGATGGATATTGAATATCACGATTAAGTTTCATGGTGTTCTCCCTAGTTCATAAGCAGACGAGAGAATTGGTCAGGCATATGGTCTGCCCAACAAATTTGAGAGTTTTGCTGTTTAAAAATCCCTTGTTGTTCAAGCCAAGCGGAGAACTCAGGAGCGGGTTTTAAACCTAAGAGTTGTCTTAAATAGAGAGCATCATGAAAGGAAGTGGTTTGATAGTTAAGCATGACATCGTCTGAACCCGGAATCCCCATAATAAAGTTAATGCCTGCGGCGCCAAATAGAGTAAGAAGTACATCCATATCATTTTGGTCGGCATCGGCATGGTTGGTATAACAAATGTCGCAGCCCATTGGCACGCCAAGTAACTTACCGCAGAAGTGATCTTCCAGTCCCGCACGTATAATTTGTTTACCGTTAAAGAGATATTCGGGGCCAATAAAACCAACCACTGTATTCACTAAAAGCGGATTGTATTTACGGGCCACCGCATAGGCACGAGTTTCTAATGTTTGTTGGTCAACGCCGTGATGAGCATTGCTTGATAGGGCACTGCCTTGACCCGTTTCAAAGTACATGACGTTTTGTCCAATGGTTCCGCGCTTGAGTGAGAGGGTGGCTTCATATCCTTCTTGTAGTAAATCAAGTGAAATTCCAAAACCTTCATTAGCCAGTTGGGTGCCGGCAATTGATTGGAACATTAAATCAATCGGTACATTTTTTTCAGCCAGTTGAATGCCTGAGCTGATATGCGTAAGTACACAAGATTGCGTTGGAATTTGATATTCCTGAATGACATGATCAAGCAATTTCAGTAGCTCTGACAAATTATGCAGGTTATCCGTGGCAGGGTTAATGCCAATTACGGCATCGCCATTGCCATACATCAAACCATCTAAAATACTGGCTGAAATACCGAGCACATCATCGGTAGGGTGGTTGGGTTGTAAACGGGTAGAAAGATGTCCTTTTAAACCAATTGTGTTGCGAAATTGTGTGACCACTTCACATTTGCTGGCGACATAAATCAAATCTTGATTGCGCATAATTTTGCTGACAGCAGCCACCATTTCTGGAGTTAAACCCGATGCTAATGCTTTTAAGCTTTGGGCAGTGGCATCTTCTCCAAGTAGCCAATTTCTAAAATCGCCTACTGTAAAGTGTGAAATAGGGGTAAAGGCTGCCAGATCATGTTCATCAATAATCAGTCGTGTAATTTCATCAGTTTCATAATCGATTACAACTTCATTTAAAAAGGTTTTTAATGGCACATCAGCCAAAGTCATTTGCGCCGCAACATGTTCGGTTGCATCTCTGGCAGCTACACCGGCTAACTCATCGCCTGAACGTAATGGTGTAGCTTTGGCCATTAACGTTTTTAGGTCAGCAAAGTGATACTGTTGATTGGCGACAATATTGCGATAACTCATAGTTACATCCTTTTATTTATAGTTCTTGTTCTGCGGCTTTAATATTTGCAAACTCTTCTTCTGGTGTTCCTTTCACTAAATGATAGCGGCTGTAGAACAAAAAGTAAGCAATAAATACGACATAGATACCGGCAGCAATAAACCACACTTTCGGATTAACAACAAAACCTGCGACCACAGCAGCGACCGCTAAAACTAGTGCAATGCTTGAAGTGATGATTCCTCCTGGAGTTTTATAAGGACGAGGCATATCGGGTTTAGATAAGCGCAGTTTGATGTGGGATAAAAGAATCAGCACATAAGAAATAGTTGCACCAAAAACCGCGATTAAAATGAGTGAATCGCCTTCTTTTGTGAGTGAAAGTAAGAACCCGATAATGCCCGGAATAATAATTGCAAGATAAGGAGCTTTATTTTTATTGGTTAAAGAGAGTGAAGTAGGTAAGTAGCCAGCTCGTGACAATGCAAAGATTTGACGGGAATAGGCATAGATAATTGAGAAGAAACTTGCGATTAAACCAGCTAAACCCACAAAGTTTACGAATGTCGCAAGCCAAGTGTTGGTGCCATAAACTTTAACCAAAGCATCTACCAGAGGGGCGCCTGAGTTTTGTAAAGTACTTGCACCTGCTGCGCCTGCACCCAAGAACAAAATAAGCATGGCAAATGCTGTTAAGATGAGCATTGCACCGATTAAACCGCGTGGCAGAGATTTGGCTGGATCTTTTGCTTCTTCTGCTGCTAACGGAACACCTTCTACTGCAAGAAAAAACCAGATAGCAAAAGGAACCGCGGCCCAGATGCCCAAGTAGCCATGAGGTAAAAAAAGACTTGCGCCAACACCTGTACTAACTGGAATATCAAATAAATTTTGTGCATTAAAGTGTGGAATCATTGCCCCAATAAACACGACAAGGGCAACAGCGGCGACAAGTGTAATCGCAAACATGATTTTTAAAGCTTCGCCAGCACCTTTGAGATGTATACCCATAAAAATGGCGTAACAGGCGAGGTAAATCATCCAGCCATTAATACCAAATAGAGATTCGCAATAACCACCAATAAATACGGCAATAGCAGCAGGCGCAATTGCGTATTCAATTAAAATCGCTGTGCCTGTTAAATAACCACCAAAAGGCCCAAAGGCAGCACGGGCAAAACTATAACCGCCACCTGCTGTCGGCATCATGGTGGACATTTCTGACATAGAAAGACATAGGCACAGGTACATCAAGGCAGCAAGAGCAGTGGCAATAAACATACCACCCCAACCACCTTGAGCAATACCAAAGTTCCAGCCGGCAAAATCACCTGATATCACATACGCTACGCCTAAACCAATCAGGAGTAACCAACCCACGGTACCTTGTTTAAGTTGGCGCTGAGCAAAATATTCTGTTGATGAGACTTCTGCGCTTGAAGAAATAGCGGAAGCTGTTTCTGGTTGATTCATACAATACTCCTGCGAGTTGGTTTGTATGAATGAATGCAAAAGCAATGCCTAAATGATGTGCTTTAAATATTAGATGATGCTTTTTTATTCCAGATAGTAAAAATCTGAGAGCTGACTGTACTAAATAAAAAAGCCAGCAATCTAAATTACCGGCTTCTTATATAATTAATGAGCTTGTTTCCTAATAGCGTTTATAGTTTGGTATCAACTTGGTGCGAAACTTAGAAGAAGCCCATTGGTTTGGTTGAATAACTCACCAACAAGTTTTTGGTTTGTTGGTAGTGATCCAGCATCATCTTATGGTTTTCACGACCAATACCAGACTTCTTGTAACCACCAAATGCAGCATGCGCAGGATAGATATTATAGCAGTTTGTCCAGACACGACCCGCCTCAATAGCACGACCAGCACGGTAAGAAATATGGGCTGAACGTGACCATACACCTGCACCTAAACCATACATAGTGTCGTTGGCAATTTTGATTGCATCGTCAAAGTCTTTAAATGTTGTCACAGCCAGTACAGGACCAAAAATTTCTTCTTGGAAAACTTGCATGTTATTGTGGCCTTTAAAAATAGTCGGATCAACATAGAAACCATCACCTACTTCTTTACGGCCACTACCACCAAGTAAGAGTTCTGCACCTTCTTCTCGGCCCGTATTAATACAACGTAAGATTTTCTCTTGTTGTTGCAAAGATGCTTGAGCACCAATCATGGTTTCAGTATCGAGAGGATGACCAGTTTTAATACGTTTTACACGTTCGACGGCCAACTCTAAGAATTGATCAGCAATACTTTCTTGTACTAAAGCACGAGAAGGGCAAGTACATACTTCACCTTGGTTTAAGGCAAACATGGCAAAACCTTCCAGCGTTTTTTCTAAGAAGTCATCTTCTTTATCCATGATGTCTTCAAAGAAAAGGTTCGGTGACTTGCCGCCAAGCTCTAGCGTGACTGGAATAATATTTTCGGTCGCATATTGCATCACCATTTGCCCAGTTTGAGTTGAACCTGTGAACGCAATTTTTGCAATACGTGGGCTTGTCGCTAACGGACGGCCAACCTCTGCACCGAAACCATTCACAATATTAAGTACGCCCGGCGGTAAGATATCTTGGATGAGTTCGGCAACCAACAAAATACCTACCGGAGTTTGCTCAGCTGGCTTAATCACCACACAGTTACCAGCCGCTAAAGCTGGTGCAAGCTTCCATGCAGCCATTAAAATCGGGAAGTTCCATGGAATGATTTGACCAACCACACCTAGCGGTTCATGGAAATGGTAGGCAATGGTATCTTCATCAATTTCAGAGATGCCGCCTTCTTGAGCACGAATACATCCTGCGAAATAACGGAAATGGTCGATTGCAAGTGGAAGGTCAGCTGCTAAAGTTTCACGAACTGCTTTACCGTTGTCCCAAGTTTCTGCAACCGCAAGCATTTCAAGATTTGCTTCTAAACGATCAGCAATTTTTAAAAGTATATTAGAACGTGTAGTCGGTGAAGATTTATTCCATGAAGCTTTCGCTTTGTGTGCTGCATCTAAAGCAAGTTCAATATCTTCAGCACTAGAGCGTGGAATGCGTGTGAAAGCTTTTCCATCCACTGGTGACACATTATCAAAATATTCACCCTTTAGAGGTGCAACCCATTCACCGCCAATAAAATTTTCATATTGTGATTTAAATTGAACTTTTGAGCCTGGTTGATTTGGATCGATATAGCGCATATAAATATTCCTTTGCTTTTTTAGGACTAAAGACTAACAAGAACCCTGTCAGTAAGTACTTTCGTACTTTGTATAATTAGGATATAAAGAAGAAGGTTGGAGAAAGGTTGGAATAGAAATGTGAATATATAAGGAATTTACAAATGTTCACAAAAAAGGATTTATTGCAGCAACGGATGTTGATTGATCAACTGCGCACGCAAAATAGTCTCTCTCCTCAGAACGCTGCCAAACTCGGCCAAAGTATTGCAAGCTCGTGGGAACGATCAGCTTCTGCTGCGATTCCTAAAGAACGATTTGCAGCACCTCTACTTGAAAGAAAATCTGCTTCACAAAATGCTTTAGATCTGGCACTAAGCCAGTGTGCTGATGACTTACGTCATATTGCAGAGCAATCTTCTATGGTCATTGCTGTGGGTGACATTGGTAGTACCATTATCTGGACAGCTTCCAGTGCTCAAATGCAGAGTGCTGCTGAACGTGTACATTTTGTACAAGGTGGTCAATGGCGTGAAGAATTTGTAGGTACGAATGCATTGGCGTTATCTTTAAAAACTCAACAATCAAGCTGTGTTTTTTCCAATGAACATTATATGGAGTCGATTCACGATTGGGTTTGTTATGCGGCACCCATTATCGATCCATACTCAAAACAAACCTTGGGCGTGGTAGATTTATCAACCACATGGAAAAACCATAATACCTTGGGCATTTTGGCCGCTGAGCGTTGTGCCTCCATTATTCAATCTGCCTTGTTAGAACAACAGCGCCAGCACTTACACATCCGGGCATTTTCGACGCCACAAGTTAAATTTAACGGCAAAAGTTTATTATTGACGCCGCGTCAAATTGAAATTTTAACGATATTGGCACTATGTCCGCATGGTTTAACCTTAGAGCATCTCTATCAGGCACTTTATGGTGAGCGTAAAGTAAGCATGGGTACGCTTAAAGCTGAAATGTCTCAATTGCGAGATATATTGGGAGGTTTGCTTGGTTCACGTCCATATCGGTTACTTGTGCATGTTGAGGCCGATTTTTTACAAGCTGAACAAGCGCTTGATGCTGGGTATGTCGCCTCTGCGTTGCAGCTCTATACCGGAGTTTTTCTGGCAAAAACCGAAAGTCCGTTTCTGTGTGCATGGCGCGACTGCCTTGAGTCACGCTTGAGTGATGCGATTTTTAAAACACAAGAAACAGATTTATTACTTAAACATTTAGCTCATTTTCCCGAAGCAATCGATGCGGTAGAACGTCTTATGGAGTTATTACCGAGTGAACATCCTGCGCATCAATTGCTGGTGAAATATATTGACTCACCTAAGCTAAGTTAGGTGACTTTTTGATCCAGCCATTGGAATAGTTGCTGATAGACTTGTTCCCGTACTGGCTGGGCCGAAAGGACTAAATCGTGTAAACCATTGTGAATAGAGACAACCGAGACATCGCCTTTCATTTTTTTCCCAAATTTGGCAATGTCTTTAACGTCTAAAATGACATCGCTTTGAGTTGCATCGGGTCCCCATTTGCGTGGGTTTTTAGTTTGGTGCGAATGCATAATCAGGGCTGGAATATTCAATTTAACACCGCGGTGAATTTCTTTTTGCGCAGTATGAATTGCATGTACAAAGCTGAGTTGAACTGTAGGGGCAGAGGTTGGTTTCCAATCGAGGTTGAAATCCCATTCACCTTTAAGCTGCTTATGAAGACTGGTGGTGTACCATTTGTTCAGTTGGCTTGGAAATTTAACTTTTGGCAGATATTTTCCTACTCGACTGAGCATTGGAATACCAAACTTCTTTTCGACTAAGCTTAAATTAAAATCGTAAAACGGACTATTCGCCCAGAGTGCTTTAATGAGGGGATGATCTGGATGATGCGCAGCATAAAGTGTTGCTGTTAAGCCGCCTGTTGAGTGACCTGCAAGTAAAACTTGTGTATGTTTTTCTTGGCCAATAATCTCTAATGCTTGAGTAATTTCGGCATCATATTCATTTAAATCGAGTACATTATAGAAAATTTGATGAGGCAGTTTTGAGCGGCCATATTTTCTTAAATCGAGTGCATAGAAGTCATAACCATGGGCATTGAATTGCTCGGCCATTTCGGTTTGAAAGAAATAATCTAAAAAACCATGAATATAAAGTACGGCTTTTTGAGTCGATTGAGTGGCTTTTTTACGAACTAAGGTGGCTACAACTTTACCTTCATAATCATCTGGAAAGTTGAGCGTTAGCTGTTCATAGCCGGCACCTAAAATATCTGGGGCATAATTGTGTTTAGCTGTAGATGTATTCATTTTTATCGAGCTATTGTCATTAAGTCATGTTAAGTATCCTTCAATGAAATGGGCAAATTGTCAATCAGGTTTAGAGAAGGTTGGAGTATAGGTTTTAAAAAAAGGGAATACCGCTGGAGCTAAGTATTCCCCAAAAAGTAAGTCAACGGTCGGAGGGATTTGACTTACTACAGGAACATAGCGTTACATCAGTATTAAAGTGCTGCTTTGAAAATCTCCACAACTTGTGCATGGTTTGCTTTACGAGGGTTGGTGAGCATACATGCATCTTTTTGAGCATTTTCGGCCATAACCGCGAGGTCTTCGGTTTTTACGCCCAGTTCTGTTAGGCCAGATGGGATACCAATTGAAGAAGACAGTTTACGAATGGCATCAATTGCAGCATACGCAGCTTCTGTTACGGTGAGACCGTGGGTATTTACACCCATTAATTCTGCGATTTTTGCATAACGATCTGGACAAGCAATTAAGTTAAATTCACAAACATGTGGTAGCAAGATTGCGTTACATACACCATGAGGTAGGTTGTAGAACCCGCCCAACTGGTGTGCCATTGCATGAACGTAACCTAAAGATGCATTGTTAAATGCCATACCAGCCAAGTACTGCGCATAGCTCATAGCATCACGAGCTTCGATGTTTTCGCCATTTGCGACAGCGGGTTGTAACCATTGACTAATCATGGTGATGGCTTTTTCTGCACAAGCATCGGTAATTGGGTTTGCTGCCGTAGATACATATGCTTCAACTGCATGGGTTAGCGCATCCATACCTGTTGCAGCCGTTAAACCTGCTGGTTTTGCAATCATAAGTTTCGGGTCATCAATCGCAATAAGTGGAGTACAACGCCAGTCCACAATAGCCATTTTTACATGAGTATCTGTATTGGTAATAATACAGAAACGGGTCATTTCAGATGCCGTACCAGCCGTTGTATTGACTGCAATTAATGGCGTCATTGGGACTTTACTTTTATCGATGCCTTCGTAGTCACGAATATGACCACCACCCGCAGTCACTAAGCCAATCCCTTTTGCGCAGTCATGAGATGAGCCGCCGCCTAACGACACAATAAAGTCACAGCCATTTTCGTTATAGGCATTCACACCGTTGTGGACATTAATATCGGTTGGGTTAGGTTCCGCGCCCGGGAAAATATGGCTCGCTACGCCTGCTTCGGTTAAATAGCTTGCGATAAGATCTGCAACGCCAAATTTAAATAGCCCTTCATCGGTCACAATTAATGCTTTTTTTGCGCCGAGGTTCTGCGCCTTTGTTCCAATTTCTTTGGCACATCCTGGTCCAAAGAGTGATACGCAAGGAATATAAAAACCGTTTGTTCGATCTGCAATATTTTTAAAAGCCATGGAGTGATTCCTTTTTCCATAAATCCATTGTTTGTTATTACAGGTGAGCCTCACCATGGCCTTAGTATTGTGATGTGTAGATTATTTTCCTACCTACCAAAAACCTACCAAACACCAACTTGATATTAGTTATTGATTTATATTGTTTTTATAGAAAATTTGGCTCATTCATTTAAATTTTTCGGGAAAATCGTTAAGCTATGGGCTGTTAAAGATGTACATATGAGATTATGAAACAGGAAACTGCACTTAAACTGCTAAAAGCAGGTGAAAATGTCTTTTTAACCGGTTCGGCTGGTGCAGGGAAAACCTATACACTCAATCAGTACATCCATTATTTAAAAGCGCGTAAAGTACCTGTAGCGATTACAGCGTCTACCGGTATTGCTGCAACGCATATGAATGGCATGACCATTCATACATGGGCTGGTATTGGCATCAAAGATCATCTAACTGACGATGACTTGAAACGCATGAAAGAGCGTAAATATCTCAAGGAACACCTTGAAAACGCGCAAGTTCTTGTGATTGATGAAATCTCAATGCTCCATGCGAAGCAACTTAATCTGGTCAATCAGGTTTTAAAATATTTTAAAGAAAGTGATGAAGCATTCGGTGGCATTCAAGTGATTGTAGCTGGAGATTTCTTCCAGTTGCCACCCGTAGGCCGTAATGGTGAAGCCAATCGTGACAAGTTCTGTTTTATGTCTGATGCATGGGTCGAAGCCAAATTTCGGGTATGTTATTTAACAGAACAACACCGCCAAGATGATGAAATTCTGAATCAGATATTAAATGCGATTCGTGCGCAAAGTATTCAAACCGAGCATTTGCAAGCTTTGCATCAATCCCGTACTCATGACATTGGCGAAACCTTTACTCGTCTTTATACACATAACATGGATGTCGATAATATCAATTATCAGCACTTAAACGAAATTGATAATGAAGGGCATCAATTTAATGCCGTTTTAGACGGTAATGAAAAGTTATTAGAGACCTTAAAATCTTCAGTCCGTGCTCCGGAAGAACTCACACTTAAAAAGCATGCCAAAGTCATGTTTGTAAAAAATAACTTTGATATGGGTTATATCAACGGAAGCTTGGGTGAGGTGATCGGTTTTGAAGAGGATGACGAAAATGGGTTATTGCCAAAGGTAAAATTAACTGACGGTACAACTTTGCTGGTAGCACCTGAAACATGGTCAATTGAAAATGAAGCAGGAAAAGTCATTGCAAGTTTCCAGCAAATTCCACTTCGTTTGGCGTGGGCGATTACCATTCATAAAAGCCAAGGTATGACTTTGGAAGCTGCTGAAATTAACCTGATGCATACCTTTGAAAAAGGGCAAGGTTATGTTGCGCTCTCACGTTTGAAGTCTTTAACAGGGTTAAAATTATTAGGTTTTAATGAACAAGCTTTGGAGTTAGATAGTCTGGCGGTAAAAGCTGATCGCCGTTTTCAAGAACTTTCTAAAGAAGCCGAAGATAATTTTGCTAATGTCGATTTAACGGCTCAACATAAAGCCTTTATTCGTCATTGTGGTGGAACCTTAAATGAAACTGAAATTTCAAGAAATGAGAAAAAACTAGCGAGAGGCGAGAAGCAAAATTACGCCTCAGCGACTTTGGATGAAACTCGTGCATTGTTTGAAGAAGGCTACGAAATTGAAGATATTGCACATGAACGTGGTCTAACACCTGCAACCATTATTAATCACTTGGCTCGACTGCATAAAGAACAAAAGCTAGATATTTCGGTTGCCCATCCTGATGAAGAAGTGGTCGAAGAAGTGCGTAAAATTTATAAGAAGTTGAAAAAACGCCAAAATCCGGATCATTTTTCTGATGATGGTTCGATCAAACTAAGACCAATTGTTGAAGCAACCAGCCCTCGAATGGGATATGATCAGGTTCGATTAGCTTTATTATTTATTGAATAAAGTTTAATGGGCTTAATGACTTATTATATAAATTGAGGTGGCTATGCCGCACGTTGTAGTTGATTATTCAGATAACTTAACTGGACTAAATGCAAAACAATTACTTGAAGAAATTAATACCACGCTCATTGAAACAGAGCTATTTAGTCCAGAAGACATTAAAAGTCGTGCACGTAGAGATGAGGTTTTTCTGATTGGCTTAGGGGTTGATCAAGCCTATATCCATGTAAAAGCCTATATTTTGTCGGGAAGAACTGCTGAACAAAAACAGCTTGTGGGTGAGCAATTATTAGCGGCGCTCAGCAACAAAAAATATCTACCACAAGAGTTTAATAAAGAAATTCAATTGTGTGTTGAGCTTATCGACATGCCAAGAGACGATTATTTTAAGCAAGTTGTATAACTCTAAAAAACGCAATTTCGATCAAGAATAGCAATGAGCACTATGTAAAAGTAGTCTGATCTTATTACCGACATCTACTTACTTTTAAAGTGAGTCTAGTGTAATTCAGGCATAGTTTAGGTTATGCCTGTTTATTTAAAAGTTTGACATCTGCGTATTGCTCAATCAGATTAGCATCTAACATATGGATATAATCCATAAATATGCTACTAAAACTACCCATCGTTTGAGCTTGATTTGCAGCAAGTTTACCTGCAATTGCAAAATGAATATGAGCTGAAAGAGCTGCAATGGTTGGTGTCGTCACAGCGCTATATGCTGCAATTAATGCACCCAAAGCGCAGCCAGTTGCAGTAATTTTGGGTTGTAACGGGCTTCCACCATTTACTTGAATTACAGCATTAACTTCGTTAGACAAAATGTAATCTGATTCACCTGAAATAGCGATACAGCTTGCATGAGTTAATAGTGAAAAAGCTTGTTGATAAGCTTGGTCACTGCTTAAAGTGCTGTCTACACCTTTTGATTGAACCTGATTGCCTGCAAGCGTACTGATTTCTGAGGCATTACCACGTATAACGCTTGGCTTGAACTGTAAAAGCTCGTCTGTCATTTGACTGCGCCAAGCTAATATTGGCCCATAGCCTACCGGATCGAGTACCCAAGGAACATTGTTAAGCTGTGCGGTCTTGGCAGAGATTTGCATGGCTTGCATTTGCTCTGAAGTCGGTGTGCCTAAATTAATGCTTAAAGCCGATGAAATTTTGGTAAAACTTTCTGCTTCATAAGGATTATCAATCAGGGCAGGTGAAGCACCGGAAGCAAGTAATACATTGGCGGTGTAGTTGGCAGCAACGCTGTTGGTAATACATTGTACCAGCGGCGTTTTTGCCTGCATGTTTTGCCAAGCTTCAATCACCTGTTCAATGAGGTTGGATGTCGAAATCATCTGATAATCCTTATTAAGCCAGAGATAAGAAAGTTAACGGGTAAAATAGTGATCTTGATGTTTGCAATTTTGGCAAATCAACGACACATAATCTGCTGCATCATAGTCCACGCTTAGATCATTTGAACCACAGTACATACAACGTTTAACCGAGTAAAAGTTTAAACGAGGTTCGATTTTTCGCCATGCTTTCCATACAGGTTGTACAAATATCTGTTCGTCATAACCTAAAAAGCGGTTAAATAATATATGGCTCATTTTGCTGTAAGGAATATTGTAAGGGCGTGGCAACATCGAAGTTTCCCACTTTTCAGCCAAAGCTCGTTCCCGATATTGCTCTAAAGTTTTTTTTAATAGATTGGTGTTAATAAATTTTTCGTTTCGTGGCTGTAGTGCCTTTTGTTTATAAAGATATTCAAGTGCAGTCTGAATAAGATAATAAATTTGACCAATCGCCAATGAGTCCATTAAACGGTAGCAAAAGGCTTGAAAATTAGAGCTTCCTGCAATTTGGATACCCCAAGTTCGGCAATAGAACTGAGTGAACTGAATAATTTCTTGATAGAGCACCTGAAACAGCACGTCTTTCACTTCATCGGCACTACGAAATGGAATACCAAGACTTAGGTTTTCATAGAACCAGTGGCGTAATTGCTGAGCTACACTAAATAAACTTGGGTCGCTATAGCCATCTAGACGAATATTTAAATAAAAGCACTGTGGTTCATCGGTTTGATCTTGTGTATTTAAAATCCCATCTTTATGAAGCTGTTTAATGAGATGGTTCTGGAACATCCAGTTGGGGGTAATCGGCTGATATTTTATCTGATCCCAATGAATGTATTCGTCATGTGCAATGTCATCACGAGCATAGTCGTCGAGCAGGCTAAGTAAAAAAAGTTTATGTAAAAAACTGAGCTGTTCCAGACTACGTTGAGGTTGCTCTTTTGACTTAAACTGGCGTTGTTCTTGTAGGCGTGTTTGCTGTAAAAGCTTTTTCCGTTGTTTTGTGCATGTTTCACAATGACAAGTCATTTTCGTATCTTTAAATACACGATGCTGACAATGGCTGCATTCATGAAACTGAATGTCTTGTTCAAATTGCTCGGCATCTACCCAGTACATTGAAGCTTGGCAGAGAGGACAATGGCTACTTTCATCTAGCTGTTTCTGTAGAATTTGTAAGGCCATTTCGCTCCGAATGCATAAATTAGTCAGGATAGAGCTATTATACACAGCCACATTGCCGATAGCTGAGATTGTCTTTTTGTTTGGTGCAAAAATAGAAAACCTAAAATCTTTATTTTGATTTTAGGTTTTCATAACAGACTACAAGTTAAGATTAAACAGGGCACGGCAAGCTCTCATCATTCTGTCCAAGCTTTTTGGCATTAATAAGTGCCTGCACTTTTTTACTTGGTAATTTTACTTTACCTAAAGCGTCGTAAGTATTGACGATAGAAGTTACCTCCTGAGCAGTCATTGAAATACCTTCTGCAGATAAAAACACCGCAATCACATGGTGATCGAGACCTGCTGCGTTTAGATCATGAATCGCTTTAATATTTTCTAAACGATGAAAATGTGCTTTTAATTCCATACTGACACCTCTTGTTCTGATTGAAATATTTATATTGGTGTATTAGTGAAGGCAAGAACCATGCCCAAAATGTAAGCTGACTCTAAAAAATGTTAAAAGCTGAAGTTGTTTTATTTTTATTGTATAGATTGATTATATAAGCAACGATTATCGTAAATTTGGTCTAATCTGTGCTAATAAAAGACGATTCTAATTTGAAATGTATAAATGAAGTCCCATTAATTTTATAAAGGTAAACAAACACGGTATGTATGAATGTGTATGATCAAGTTCATAAAATTCGTACTACGGTTTCCGAAAAGTATATAAGGAATAAAGATGAATATTGCGGCGCAGCCTCCAGTTCAGGCAGATCAAACAGTTTATTTAAAAGATTATCAAAAACCTTCATTCTTGGTTGAATCCATTAATCTTGATATTCAAGTATATGACGATAAAACAATTGTTGATTCAACATTAGTCATGAAGCGTCAAACTGCTGGAGACTTGGTATTATTAGGTCGTGATCTTGAGTTGCAATCTATTCAGCTCAATGGTCAAGATCTTACTCCTGCACAATATTCACTCGATAGTGAACAACTGGTGATCACTGATGCACCAGATGAAGTCATTTTACAAACTCAAGTGATTATTCATCCTGAAACCAACACTCAGCTTGAAGGTTTGTATAAAGCAGATGAGTTGTTTGTAACCCAGAATGAACCTGAAGGCTTCCGCAAAATCACGTTCTATCCAGACCGTCCAGATGTACTTTCAGTCTTTACGACACGTGTAGAAGCCGACAAAAAATATCCAGTGTTACTTGCCAATGGTAATTTGCTTGAAACAGGTGAGGTAGGTGAAAACCGCCACTTTGCGATCTGGCAAGACCCGACTAAAAAACCAAGCTACTTGTTTGCTTGTGTTATTGGTGATTTAGCTGTTCTTAAAGACCGCTATACGACGTCTGAAGGGCGCGATGTTGCTTTAGAAATCTATGCAATCGAGAAAGACATTCCAAAATGCCATATCGCAATGGAAGCATTAAAGCATTCAATGCGTTGGGATGAAGAACACTACGGTCGTGCTTATGACCTCGATAACTATATGATTGTTGCTGTTAGCCAGTTCAACATGGGTGCCATGGAAAATAAAGGTTTAAACATCTTTAATACCTCATGCGTGCTTGCCGATGAAGAGTACACAACTGATGCAGCCATTATGCGAGTACAGTCTGTGATTGCGCATGAATATTTCCATAACTGGACAGGTAACCGTATTACTTGCCGTGACTGGTTCCAGCTGTGCTTAAAAGAAGGTTTAACGGTTTTCCGTGACCAGTCTTTCTCTGAAGATTTACAATCTGCTGCAGTTCAACGTATTGATGATGTCGCTGTACTTAAATCGCATCAATTCCCTGAAGATGCTGGTCCATTGTCGCATCCACCACGCCCAGATCACTTTGTAGAAATTAATAACTTCTATACAGCGACAGTCTATGAAAAAGGTGCGGAAATTAACCGCATGATGTCGACCTTACTCGGTAAAGAAAAATACCGTCAAGGAACCGATGAATATTTCCGCCGTCATGATGGACAAGCCGTAACAGTAGAAGACTGGGTTGCTGCATTATCTGCGGGTTCAGGTGTTGATTTATCTGCATTCTTAACTTGGTATAACCAACCAGGTACGCCAAAGCTTGAAGCAAAAGGTGAGTACGATGCAACAGCACAAACTTACCGTTTAAGCTTTAAACAAAGCCTAAAAGCGCATCCGAAATATCCAAACTTAAAAGCTGTTCCAATTCCTGTTGCTTTAGCGCTTTTTAACGCTCAAACAGGGGAACAATATACATTGCACAGTAACAGTCTATTCGTAAATGATGTTAAAGATGGCGTGTACTTGTTTGATCAAGATGAGGCAACTATTGAGTTTACAGGGGTAACTGAGCAACCTGTTGTTTCACTACTACGTAATTTCTCTGCACCTGTAAATCTTGTATTTGATTACAGTGATGAAGAATTAGCATTCTTAATTCAACATGAAACAAACGGTTTCAACCAGTGGCAAGCAACACAAACCTTACTTGAACGTATTTTGCTAGAAGACCATTCTGCAGATGCTTACATTCAAGCTATTCAGAGCACTTTGCCTGAATTGGTTGGCCGCGACCCGCTTTTAGCATCACGTTTGTTTGATGTTCCAAGTGAAGGTTATTTGGGTAGCCGTATCGATCAGGACTATGCACCAGCCGATATTCATGTAAAACGTGAAGCTTTACTGAATCGTTTGGCACAAGAGTTGGGTGCGTTTTGGAAAGATACGTATCTTACACTTGACCCAGACTTGCAAAAAGAGTTTTCTTTAGCCATGGGTGTACGTGCATTAAAAAATATCATGCTGATGATGATGGCTCGTCAGGGTGATCAAAGTGCATTTGAATTAGCACATGTTCAATACCAAAACACAGGCAATATGTCTGAGCGTTTAGGTGCGCTACGTGTATTGGTTTGGCAAAACGCACCTCAAGCTCAAGAGGCGCTTGCTGATTTCTATGACCGCTTTAAAGATGAAGCTTTATCTTTAGACCAGTGGTTTATGATTCAGGCTGCAAACCCGAATGCCACAACAGAAACAATCGAGTACTTAACTCAACATCCTGACTATGATTTAACAACTCCAAACCGTATTCGTGCGGTAAGTGGTGGCTTGTCAAATAATCCTGAAAATACTTGGGGCTTTGGTGTCGCTCACTTTATTAACCTTGCAGAATATCTTGACGAGAAAAACCCGA
Source organism: Acinetobacter sp. 148 (assembly GCF_031196675.1). Classification (NCBI taxonomy): domain Bacteria; kingdom Pseudomonadati; phylum Pseudomonadota; class Gammaproteobacteria; order Moraxellales; family Moraxellaceae; genus Acinetobacter; species Acinetobacter sp. 148. The sequence continues at coordinate 68,207 of NZ_JAVIMT010000083.1, forward strand.
TTTTAGGTTCACGTCTGTTACAGGTGTTATCTCGCTGGTATACGCTTGCAGAACCTCAGCGCACTCAAGTACAACAAGCTTTACAAGCATTGCAGCCTAAAGTGAAATCGAAAAATGTTTCTGAAACTTTAAATAGCATGCTGAGCGTTTAATTATTTAAACTTACTAAATAAAGGTCTCTAAAGAGGCCTTTATTTTTTATATCTCATAGCTCTTCAAGATTTAAAATAAATAAAACTATCCTTGTTATAGTTCATCTGTAGATCAAGTTTTATCATTTTATTTTTATATAAATTATGATCTTTAATAGTTTTTTGAAGATGCACTTTTAAGTAATAATATAAAATTACTATTAAAAGTATAGTCAGGAAATAACTAAGTACTTATGTAAATAGAATTTAATTTCATAAAGTTTGATAATTTTTTGACATATTTATTTAAATTTAAATAAATAAATTTTTTTTAAATTTTATTAAAGTTATTTAAATCAAAAACTTAAATTTTGTAATTATTGTTTTTTTGTATCCGTAAGATAGGTTTAGGTAAATTTGTTTTATTGATTAGAAATTAAAATAATAACGTGAACATGCATTTTATTTATTTTTATGTATTATGTTGGAAAGTAGGATAAAAAAATAAGCTTTAAAAGAGCAGTCAAATAAAAATGATTGTAAGAATAAGGGTTAAATTTTTTATATCTATTAATTCGACAATTTAGTTTAAAAGGTTTTGGCCATGAAAAAGACTTTTATTTATTTATCAGCAGTTGTTGCAGGAGTATTTTCTCTCAATGCAGCAAATGCAGCTACAGCAACAGGTACATTAACTGTTCGAGCAACAGTAACCAATAGTTGTGTATTGAATACTTCTGCAACCGGTACGACAACAAATGCAGTTTTAGACTTTGGTACTTTAAGTTCGCTGGCTAGCAATGTCGATGCAGATACTACAACGACAGGTGGTACCTCAATTAAAGTCCTTTGTAATAATACTGTGCCATGGACTTTGTCATTTGATGGTGGTCAGAATGTTTTATCAACCCAACGTCGTATGATCGGTGGGGCGACTAGCAACGAATATATTCCTTACAACCTTTTTTCTGACACAGGGCGTGCCACAGCAATTGGTATTGCAACGACTGCCTACAGTGGAACTGGAACGGGTAATGTTCAAACTGTAAATGTGTATGGTCGTATTCCTGCAGGAACAACTTTACCAAGTGCTGGTAGCTATGTTGACAGTGTGACTGTCACAGTAACTTATTAATTTGCATAAATTAGAATTACGTTAGCCCTTTTGAAAGGGCTAATACATTAAAAAAGTTATATTTGAGCAAATCATGAAAAAAAATATTTTTATTATTACGGGATTATTCTTATCTTTATCTAGCTCTATTAACGCCGCAACAATCCGTCTTTCACCTGTAAATGTAGAAATATTAAGTAATCAAAATGCTGCTTCAATTAGTTTATATAACCAGTCAAATGAAAGTGCTGATTTGCAGGTGCGTGTATTTGAGTGGAGACAAAATGCTGGGCAAGATCAATTAGTCCCTACGGATGAGATTGTAGTTAGTCCACCATTTTTAAAACTACAACCTAATGATTCTTATAACTTACGTGTAGTTAGGATTAATCCAACGCCAGTTTCTGGCGAAAAAACTTATCGTATTATTATTGATGAGTTACCAAAACCAATTGATAGCCGTAAAGCAGCTCAGGGAGTAAATGTATTACTTCGCTCGTCATTACCTGTATTTGTAGTGAATAAAGATGCAATTACCAAACTGAGTTGGAAAATTGATGTTAACCAGAACACACCTTCTTTAAATATTAGCAATATAGGTAACCGACATGCGTTGTTAAATAGCCTAACGCTTGTTGATACAACTGCGAATAAAAGTTATCCGATTAAAGTAAATACTGTGAATGGTTATATTCTTGCGGAGAAGTCGAAAAGCTACTCGATTAGTAACTTTACCTACCAACCAAATCATAAATACAGCGTATCTCTAACAGTTAATGGTAAGAAAACCACACTTTAAGAGGCTTATATGAAATACATTATAGGTGTCTTATGTGTTGCGTATTTTCCTGCATATTCTTTTGCCGAACAGTTACTAGATCATACCAATACTGCAGTTCCCAGTGTTCCTAAATCTGTAGGTAACAATAGTGAATATACACAAGTAGGAACGAATGAGCAGGAGCAAGATCTTAATTTCATTCATCTATTTTTAAATATTTCGATTAACTCAAATGCTTCTGAAGATTTGGTTGCTGTAAAGCAATCTAAGGATGGAAAACTATATATTCGTTCTAGTACCTTAAAAAATTTAAGACTAAAAATAGATGAACATATCCCAGATAACCAGTGGGTGTGTATTAATGATTTAAATGGAATTCAGTTTAAATATCTCGAGAATGAGCAGTCTTTAAACTTAAAAGTTCCATCGAACATGTTAACGGGTTACTCAGTTGACTTAAGTGGACAGCAGATTACTAGCCCCAATTTGCTAAAGATGAAACCCTTAAATGCAGCCATTCTGAATTACAGTCTGTATAACACCGTAACCAATGACGAGAACGTTTTCTCAGGTACGGCTGAGGGGATCTTTAATAGCTCAATCGGTAACTTCTCATCAGGGGTTTTATATAACGGTAGTAATGAAACTAGCTATAGCCATGAAAAATGGGTACGACTGGAAAGTAAGTGGCAGTACGTAGACCCTGAAAAGATCAGGATATATACCCTAGGGGACTTTATTTCCAATAGTCCTGACTGGGGCAGTAGTGTCCGTCTGGCTGGTTTCCAGTGGTCGAGTGCTTATAGTCAACGCGGTGATATTGTCACCTCAGCACTCCCGCAATTTTCTGGCTCGGCAGCATTGCCTTCAACACTGGATTTATATGTCAATCAACAAAAGATTTATTCAGGGTTAGTCCCATCTGGTCCATTTGATATTAAACAGCTCCCATTTATTTCAGGAAATGAAGTCACCCTTGTGACTACCGATGCAACCGGAAAGCAGAGCATTACCAAAAAGCCGTACTATTTTTCATCCAAGATTCTGGCAAAAGGCATTAATGAGTTTTCAGTAGATATTGGTATTCCACGCTACAACTATGGACTCTATTCAAACGATTATGATGATGCCACCTTTGCCTCAGGTGCGATCAGATACGGCTACAGTAACTCACTGACTTTAAGTGGTGGTGCAGAAGCTTCAACAGATGGCCTGTCGAACCTCGGCACAGGATTTGCCAAGAATATTTTTGGTATTGGGGTGATCAATGCTGACATTGCAGCGAGCCAGTATAAAGATGAAAACGGTTATTCTGCCTTGCTGGGTTTAGAAGGGCGCATCAGTAAGAACATTTCATTTAACACCAGTTACCGTAAAGTATTTGATAACTATTTTGACCTTGCCCGTGTGTCTCAAGTGAGATATTTGAAAGATAACCAGATCAATGCCGAGTCACAAAACTATCTGAACTACAGTGCATTGGCTGATGAGATTTTTAGGGCAGGGATTAACTATAACTTTTATACAGGCTATGGGGTTTATCTGGGCTATAACCAGATCAAATATAGTGATAACTCCTATAAATTACTGTCTACCAATTTAAGTGGAAGTTTGGACAAGAACTGGGGTTTTTATGCATCAGCGTATAAAGATTATGAAAACCATAAGGACTATGGGATTTACTTTGCACTGCGATATACCCCGTCCAGTAAAGTGAATGCGATTACAAGTGTATCTAGTGACAGCGGTAGCCTACGGTATCGCCAAGAAATATTCGGTTTGTCAGAACCCCAAATTGGTTCATTTGGCTGGGGTGGTTATGTTGAAAGAGATCAGGATGCCAATGAAAACAATGCATCGGTCTATGCATCTTACCGAGCACGGGCAGCTTACCTGACGGGACGCTATAACCGATTTGGAGACAACGATCAGGTTGCACTTTCAGCGACGGGTTCATTGGTTGCGGCGGCGGGACGTATCTTTGCGGCCAATGAAATTGGAGACGGCTATGCGGTCGTAACCAATGCAGGGCCGCAAAGTCAAATTATAAATGGTGGAGTCAATTTAGGAGAAACTGACAAGTCTGGAAGATTTCTGATTCCTAGTCTCATGCCATATCAAGTGAACCATATTTATTTAGATCCATCGTATCTTCCTCTGAATTGGAATGTTAAATCTACAGATCAAAAAACAGTCGTGGGTTATCGTCAAGGAACTTTGGTTGACTTTGGTGCTCATCAGGTTATTTCAGGATTAGTAAAACTGGTTGATCAAAAAAATTCACCGTTAATGCCGGGTTATACCGTTCGAATTAATGGTCAGCAAAATGGGATGGTTGGGTACGACGGTGAAGTATTTATTCCAAACCTGTTAAAACAAAACAAACTTGAAGTCGATCTTCTAGATCATGGTTCATGCCAAGTTGACTTCACATATAACAGTAATCAGTACTCAACCAAAAAATTGGGACCTTATGTATGTCATTAAATATTATGAATAAGGCTCAAATAGAGAGCTATAAGTTTTTTCCATTGTCTTTAAAATATTTTGTAGGCATTTGCTTATTTTATCTTGTTTATGCATTTTTTAGTCCGGCACATGCAGCTTGTACGGTAAGTGGGACCACAAATAACACTTTTATCTACACAGCAGCAAATATCAATAGTGATGCAACCGTAAACCTTTCAGGAACAATTACTTGCACGAATTTAGGACTTCCCCAGATTTCTAATTTCATGTGTATGAAAACCGTATTTACGGGAACCACAAATGCAATTAACAGTGTTTCATTACCCTATACAGTTACTGCAACTGTAGGCGGAGCTGGGTCTTCTACCACAAACCAAACCTCCAATGTGTGGTATGGTCCAGTAGCAACAGTCGCATCAAATAATATTGTGAGCTACTCGGTAAATATAAAAGTACCAGCTCGAACGGGGTCTCTTATTGCATACCCTCAAGGAACATATACGGCTTCGGTTCGGTTGTATTGGGATATGGATCTTTTGGGTTTGTCATGTGGTGATTTACTTGGTGGCTGGGATTCAGGCGATACATTGCTAACAGCAAACTTTGTGGTCCCAAGCCTGTGCCAATTAAACTCAACCTCAACTGTAGATTTCGGCAATATTAATGATATTGGCACGACTAAGCGTGATTACACAGCGCAAGGGGCAGTGAATACAACCTGTAATTTTGGAACGCCATATAGTATTTATTTAGGGGATGGAAACAACCGTATTGCTGGAGGCTTTAGGCGTATGATCAATAGTAATAATGAATTTATTCCCTATCAGCTATATAAAGATTCTAACTATAGTACGGTATGGGATGCCACGGGAGGCGTAACCAATGTTGGGGGAACAGGGGGAGTCTCAAAAACAGGTACAGGAAGTGCTCAAACGACTACAGTGTATGGAAAAATTCCGCAAGGCACTGCCATCGCAAGTAGACCTGGTGTCTATTCTGATAGTGTTGTCGTTACGGTGACTTATTAATCTTTCAAATTTATATGAGGAGTTCTTTTTATAGCAGAGCTCCCTATAATTCAAAGTATATTGCTTAAAAATTGTTAAGATATAAATAATAAAAATCAAATAATTCTTAGCTTTCGGAACTTGTTCGTCATCAAAAACAGTTTGACTTAAAAAAGTATTCTGTATATTTATTGATTAGTTCTAAAAAAGAACTAGATAAAAGGCAATTAAAAATAAAGGTGAATAAATGTCGAATATTATTTTGCATCAATGGGAAATTTCCCCATTCTGTCAAAAAATTTCAAGGGTTTTGAAATTTAAAGGAATTCCATTTGATACAGTTAACTATAACGGCATTCTTGGAGCGAAAGTTCCTCTACTAAGTAAGGTGGGCAAAGTACCTGTCATTGACCATAACGGTCAGAGGATTCAAGACAGCACTCGAATCGCGCGCTATCTAGATGAAGCCTTTCCAGACACACCTCGGCTTTACCCTGAAGATCCAAATCAAAAAGCACTTGCAGAGCTGTGGGAAGATTGGGCAGATGAATCTCTTTATTTTTATGAAGTCTATTTACGCGTAAATGACTCAGAAGCTTTAGAAGAAGCAATTCGTATTAGCAGTATTGGCCGCCCTGCATATGAAAAGCCCATGGTAAAAGGTTTTATTTTAGCCGAGTTGAAAACGCAGCTATTCTTTCAAGGGTTAGGACGTATGAAAGCTGAAAATGTTGAAGAAGAATTTATACGACACCTCGACCGTATTGAGCAGGTTTTATCACAAAGTGAATGGTTAGTTGGAAACAGCCAAACCATTGCAGATATTGCGGTGGTTGCTCAACTTGGTGAAGTCATTCGTACAAGTAAGAAGTTTGGTAAGGAAATCTTGGATCGTCCACTTATGGCAGAATGGTATAAAAAACAAACAGGTTGAGACGGCTATGGCATCAGCAACACCAGATAAAATACGAGATTGTGCAGTTGTTATTGGCGTTGGGGCATCACAGGGCATTGGTGCTGCTGTCTGTCATCGCTTTGCGAAAGAGGGCTTAAAAGTTTACGTTGCTGGACGTACTTTCCAAAAAATTGAGGCAGTAGCTGCCGAAATCCATGCCAATGCAGGCGAAGCTGTGGCATTTCGTCTAGATGCAGAAGATATCAATCAAGTTCAAGCATTGTTTGACACCATCATAAGTCAGAATGAACGCATTACTGCAGTTATTCATAATGTTGGGGGAAATATTCCCTCAATTTTTTTACGCAGTCCGTTATCGTTTTTTACTCAAATGTGGCAATCCACTTTTTTATCAGCCTATTTAGTTTCTCAAAGCTGTTTAAAAATATTTAAAGAACAAAACCACGGTACGCTTATTTTTACCGGAGCCAGTGCTTCATTGCGTGGAAAGCCTTTTTTCGCAGCTTTCACTATGGGGAAATCTGCCTTGCGGACTTATGCATTAAACTTAGCTCAAATTTATAAAACTCAAGGCATTCATATTGCTCATGTCATTATTGATGGAATGGTGGATGGCGACAGAATTAATAAAGCTTTATTTGGTCTAGGACGTTTCATTCGTCTCACACGGGGGACGGGTGGACTCAATATTAATGCCATAGCCGACATCTATTGGATGCTCTACCAGCAAAGCCCTGAGCTTTGGACACACGAGCTAGATTTACGTCCATATCAAGAAAAATTTTGAGAGACTCATATGCTAAAAACAATATTTCAGAAGTTTCAAAAAAAGCAGGGCTGTGTGGTGGTTGCAGGTCATGATATAGAACTACTCGACCAGAACTTTGTAATTTTAGACAAAAATGAGCAATCTCCATTGTATGTCTATCAAGCTGTACATGATTCTAGCGTTCAGAATATACAAGTAAACCGTGTAAATGATGGCATAACGAGTGTCCGTTTAAACTTGGTGAATACTGAGCATTTAAAAAGTTTACTAAAATATATTGCCAGCCATAGTCATAGCATTGAGTTATGCGTGTTTCAGCCAAATTTTTCATCTGTGCCAAATATTGAAGCTTTATCTTTAGAAGAAATTGAGCACAGTTGGCAAACAACGGGTTTAAGCGCAGTGAGCGTGTCACAAGCAGTGATTAAACCAATGTTAAAGCAGCAGCGGGGCACTGTTATTTTTCTTGGAGCGCCATCTAATAACTCCACTCACTACGATGTGTTAAGCCAAAGCATGTTTGCGAGTATTCGAGCGTTATCGCAGTCATTGGCAAGAGAGTTTCAGCCCAAAGGAATACACGTGACATATTGCATGGTGGAAAAATGGGATGGGCAAAACCAGCACTTTATTTCATCTGTTAAACAAGTCTGTCAGCATATCTATCAGCAGCCAAATTCTGCATGGAGCCAAGAGCTTAGCGTGTCTTGAGATTTTACTTTCGAGTGTTCTTAAAATAGAGTACTGCTTTGGAATGACAACAGAACAATAATTTTGAAGGTACTTAAATGTTAAATATTAAGAATATTCAACAAACGGTTAAACTAGCGACTACAGTGGCAGCTTTGATGTGCTTTTCTTCACTGGCACAAGCATATCAATATGAGCAAACCGCGCGTTTAATTAACGAACGCTTATCTTATATGAAAGATGTCGCAGGTTATAAGGCAGAGCAGCATTTACCGATTGAAGATTTAACACAAGAAAAGAAAGTACTCGATCAATCGCTTTCTGAAGCTGACTCTTTTGGGCTTAACAGCGAAACAGTAAAGCCATTTATAGTGGTGCAAATGGATGTGGCTAAAGCAATCCAGTACCGTTATCGCGCCGACTGGTTGTCGAGTCCGGAAACCAACTGGAAGCCTCAAGACTTAAGCGAAGTACGCGTAAAAATTAGCGCTTTAAACACAGAGCTGCTAAAAAATATCGCCTATGAACTTAAGAAAAATAATAACAAAGCGCCTCATGGCTGTAGCTATATGTGGCCTGTTCAGCATCCTCAACTTAAAGAAGCTGACAAGAGAGCTTTATGTGTAACATTGAATAAAATCAAATTAAAACAATGAACCACCTAAAGCCGTTCCTATAAGCAAATTATTCAATCAACATTAAATCGGCAGTATTGGCAGATTTAAGTGGTCGTAAAGCAAAGGTTGAACGCGTGTGGCGGATTCCTTTAATCGAGTAGAGCTTTTTACGTAAAAAACGTTCGTAATGCTCGGCATCTTTTACGGCCACTTTCACCAAATAATCATAGTCGCCCGTAACTAAATGCGCTTCGACCACTTCCGGAATATCTGCCAAAGCCTCGCTAAAGTTTTCTAACATTTCATCATCGTGGCGTTCTAGGGTAATTTCGATAAAAAACAACTCATGAATGCCAATCGCTTTGGGGTTTACGTTTACGGTATAGCCTTCAATAATTTTTAGACTTTCTAAACGTTTGAGTCGAGTCCAGCAAGGCGAAGATGAAAGCCCGACTTCTTCGGCGAGCTGTGCAACCGTTAAACGGCCATTTCTACGTAGGGCAGATAATATTTTCCGATCTATGCGATCTAGTGTGTATTCTGTGCTGTTCAAAATATAAACCAAAGAAGATTCTTCTGTTAATTTTAAATATACGTGATTTTTATGCTGATATCATTTAAAAAAACTGAAAATTCAGTAAACATTTTGAGCGACACAGCCATACACTATTTCTATGCATCGGACTCTACTGGATAGGAGTTGTGATGAAGCAAAGAGCACTGTTTCAGTAAGGGTGACTAAACAGTGCTCTTTGCGGATCTTACCCAAAAATCAAATATTAGGAATTTTTGATTCATACATTAGATTCATCAAATATTGGTTAAATAATAAATATATTCTTATTGGTCATAGCGCTCATCTTTCCAAAAATCTTATCAAATATCCTAAATGGCTAAATATTATTATTGAAATTCATAAAAGCACATACTTTAATCCCTAACCAATGTACTAATTTAACAATTAAATAGGGAAGTAAAATAAATAATATATACTTGTTAAAACTTAATCACCTAATTTTAATAAGGTGATTAAATATTCGAAAGAGAAGAAGTTTATCCTATTTTCTTTATTATTAATAGACACTTAGAGATAATTATTATTTAATACGCCCGCAATATTATGACTAATACTTTTAATAACTTTGTCGGGGAAATAATGCGTAATTTTTTAGTAACGATTTTCACTTTATTAGTAGGAACATCAATTTATGCGAGTCAAGAATCTAGAAATCTTCTAGAGCAAACACAATGTGAGAAAGCAGTAGAGCTTCATGGTTTTTTAAGCCGAGCTCAACTTGATTGTAACTATCACTATTATTCAGAAGAGTTAAAAGAGGCTGCCGCAAAATGTACTAAACATGATCTCGGCGAAAAATATGGTAGAGAGGTTATGAAATTTGGGATGAAGGAATTTGAAGAGCGGAAGAAAGAGGACACACAGGGCCACTTTTGTCATAAGGTTTTAAAAGAATTTCCAAAATATATTAAACAATAAAAAATAAGGTTTTAAAAACCTCTTCTAGCAAGCCGATAAGATGGATTTAATTATTCATTTTATCGGTCTATAAATTTACTAGTTAAATTAGAGAATAATTCTTAAAAAATTAGCTAATATAAAACTTCACCTTGTTTTAGATCTAACAACAATCATTTTTTAGTTTGAATCCCTTATTGTAACCATAAAAATAATATTTCCTTCCTTGGATTAGCCGTTCGTTATGTATTATGGAGGAGAAATAAGCATCAGTCGGCATTCAAAGACTTAATTAATATAGCGGAGTACATTTTAAGTTTACTTATATTTTTAAATTTCAAAAATAAAAAATTCTAGAATGGATGACTAAATCTTAAGTAAAGTTATTTTATAGAGTTTTTAAAGCTTTATTTCTAGCCAATATCACATTGACACCTAAAACCCCTCCGATTATCCTTTGCCTGCTGGCCTACATTGCCAGTTGGTTTTAGCAGACCATTAGCCAAAGAACACGAAAAAGTAATCACTTTTTTGTGGGAATCCCTGCGTGCCCCCTCTGCGGCGGAA
>NZ_JAVIMT010000084.1:0-20034 GCF_031196675.1 Acinetobacter sp. 148
ATCTCAGTGTGGGATTACCCATGTGAGAGTAAGTCATCGCCAGCTCATTATTCTAAACACCCCAATCTCAAAAGAGGTTGGGGTGTTTTTTTATATGGGAAAGGGGTAAAATTGGCTAGGTAATAAAAATAAACTGTGTATTATCTAACTGAACAAACTTAGCCTCAATCAAGCAAAAATGTAGCACTCAACAGAAGAAGGCTTCTTGAAGTATAAAGAGCTAACTTTGCAAGAGAGCTCTCTTTTAATAATAATTATTTCAACTGCCTGCGAGCATGTTTAAGAGCAGTACGAAGGCCTTCTTCTAGTGTTGGATGATAGAAAGGTTTCTCTAAAATATCATTTAAAGTTAGCTTTTCTCCAATAATCCAGCTTAATAGATGAGCCATATGTTCTGTAGCTTCGGTAAATAACTCTGCACCAAGCAATTTCTGACTTTCTCGCTCTATATAAACTTCAATAGCACCCTTATTTTTCCCGAGTACGATAGCTCTTCCTTGTCTTTCATAAGATGCTTCACCTGTAACAAAATCTACTCCATTATCTTTAAGTTGTTTATAACTTTGTCCCACAATTGCCATTTCTGGATGACTAAATACAATTCCTAATGGAGTAAGTGTCTTAACTGCGTTTACCTGTGGATAATTTAAACAGTTATAAACAACTTTTTTACCTTCATGGGCAGCTTCATGTTGTAAAGGCGTAGAGGTGTACGCATCACCAGCAATAAAAATTGGATAGTCATCTAATTGTTTAGTTTTTGCATTTACAGGTAGTAATTTAATATCTTTAAAAGACTTATCAATATTTTCTAGCTTTAGCGTGTCAAGTAAGCTCGAACGACCTGTTGCAGATAACACGTACTCAGTTTGGATAGACTCCTCTTTTTCATTAATTTTATAATTCAAAATAGCACCATCAGAAGTAGACTTAACCTCATGAGGCAATGTCTCAAATAAAAAATTTAACTCTTTACTCAGTTCTTCTTGAGCGAGTTGTTGTAGCTTAGGACTAGTAAATATCCCAATTCTTTTACTACGAGCAAATATAGTGGTTTCTACACCCAAACGATGCATGGCTTGGGCAATTTCTAAGGCAATTACTCCACTTCCAATAATAGCGATAGACTTGGGTAGGGTGTTTAATTCAAATATTTGATCTGTAGTAATAAGACGATCATCTAATTCTTGTTTCCAAGTTTGATCATAATTAGGTGTAGAGCCTACTGCTAAAATAAAACTTTTTGACTGATACCGTTTACCATTTACTTCAATAGTTTTTGCATCAATAAAATGAGCTTTACCCGAAATTTTATGTTCAGTGGGCCATTGTTCGACATCTTTTACTGTGGCCTTAGTAAAACGATCACGTAAGGTTCTCACATGCTCCATAACCTGATCAGTACTAATATCTGCTGAAGCACTCAGCCCAACCTCTTGAGCATTTTGTATATCATACATACGGTTTGCAGTAGAGATTAAGACTTTACTTGGCATACACCCTACACGTGCGCAAGTGGTATCCCAAGGGCCATCATTTATAATTAAAAGATTATTAGTGTATTTTACTGCTTCTTTATAAGCGCTAATACCAGCCGTACCCGCGCCAATGATAATAAGATCGAACATTATGAATCCTAATAACTATAAATTTTTCGTATAATAAGTTACATAATAAAACACAATGTAATTTATGTTTACAGAGTGCATCCAATATGATTACACTAATAATATAAATAATTAAAAAATCTTATACCTTTAGGAAAGATTGGGGAAATGAAAAGTATGTATAAAAAACAACTTACCTTGAAGTTGTCGGCTATTGCTGTATCAATTATGTTAGCAAGTTGTGGCGGGGGAGGTGGTGATGGTTATTACCAGAATGGTTCATCAAATAGTAATAATCCTTCATCTGGAAGTAATAATAGCGGATCTCAGCAAGCGACTGCTACAGCTTTAAAGATAGAACTAGATAAATTATCAGTTGCTGCAACGAATGATACTTTAACTGTTACTGTTAGAGCTTTAGATAAGAATAAAGGCGGTGTTGCTGGTGCTAATGTCACTTTGGAATTAGATGATCCAACAAATAACGTATCTATAGAAGGCGTATCTACTCAAACTACTGATGCGGCAGGTAATGCTATATACATTATAAAAACACCAAAAACATCGAGTTCGATAAATGAGTTGGTGAAAAATGGTTTTAAATTAAAAGTCTCTACGAATAATGGTACGCTTACTCAAGAACAGACAGTGACAGTAACAGGTAGCAACAGTACTGTCGAAGCTGATACTACGAGTATTGTATTGTTTGATGCTACAAAAACCTCTCTAAATGTTAGAGGTGATCAAACAACCGTCACATTAACAGCTGTAGATGCAAATGGTGCAACTTTAGCAAACCAAGCAATTACACTTAAAGTTAGAAATTCAGTTTTAAATGGTGTCAAATTTACTCCTAATGCGACACAAACTGATGTAAATGGTCAGATCAGCTATACTTTATCTTTTAGTGAAAATCAAAGAACTTCATCATATAGTGCTGGTCAGTTCGTAACAGATGATCTTGTTTTAGAAGCAAACTTTGGCCAATCTACAAAAATTTATACTTATAAACTTGATGTGGTTAATTCTGATGTACCAGTAGCAGTAGGCGCTATTGCCGTAGCATATAATCCGACCACAATGGAAGATTCAAGTGATGGAGTCTACTACTATAAAAATATTTCAGTACAAGTGACTGATGTGGATGGTAAACCGATACCCAATCAAGATGTAGTCATGGGCGTTAATGCTCTTGCGTATTATAAGGGTCGATATGGGTTTGTTGATACTTCTAATCCAACTGATGATAAACCAGATGAATATCTTCCTGTTATTAGAACAGCCTGTACATCACCAGTCCAAGCTGTAAATGTGAATGGGGACGTTATTAATCAATTAAAGCCGCTTAAAGAAAATTCTACAGTCCAAGTTGTATCGTATATCAACAGTGCAGGTACCGCTGCAACCAATAATAAATATACGACAGATGCAAATGGACGTTTTGATCTTAAAATTCAATATCCTAAAATTTATGCATCATGGTTAACTGTTCAGTTAACGGCTAAATCTACAGTTTCGGGAAGTTTAATTAAAGGTTCTACATCCTTAACTTTAGGTTATTTAACTAAAGATGTCAGCCTTACGGATCTTAATGGTCCAAATATGGAAAGTCCATATGGAATAGATCCAGACTGTTCAAATGGTAATTAATATAAAAAGAAGCAGCCTTTGAGCTGCTTCTTTTTTAGAGCTGTGTTCCCATACTTACCCCGACAGTAGGGCGTACTTGCATAGATGAACACGCGCTGAGAATAAGGCAGCTTACTAATAACAAAATCAATTTATTCATAAAATAACTAAGTAAATAAAAAGTAACTTAACTACTTTAGCTGAAGACTGTTTGTATATCTGTTGAATTGATGCAGTTGTATATATTTTTTATTAAAAAAAGCTCTATCTTTAAATAAAAATAGAGCTTATGAATTTATTTATTCATTTAATCATCTAACAAATCCATTTGTTTGGCTAATTGATAAAGATTGTTTGAACGGTTTCCAGTGCGGCAGAACATGAGAACCGGTTTTGGAAGTTCATTATAGTGATTTGCAAAAGTACGAACATCAAGTTCAGTAATTTGGCCAGCTACAACAGGTTGATAAACATAATCTAGGCCAGCTTGGCGTGCTGCTTCTTCAATTTGAGCACTGGTTGGTTGTTCTGGACCACCTTCCATGTCAGGACGGTTATTAATAATAGATTTAAAGCCTTTTTCTACAACTTGATCCACATGTTCTGGGCCAATTTGACCTGCGAAACCAACATTCTCTGACATTTCGTCACTCCAAAATTTAATAAAACCTCTTATGCTGTATCATAGCATTAAGCTTAACCTGAGATACAAGACACTAAAACGTTGTTCCTACATAGATAAAATTTATGTAAAAGAACAGCTCTAGATTTTTAAAAGGCGATCAGGATGTTTTTTGTAAATTCATTACTTCGACCATAATGCCACGGAGCACATATGCACGCTTATACGGTTGAGCCTTTATATGTTCCATGTGATCAGGAAATGATCGCAGCTGACTTTTATATTCCAAAAACAAATAATAAATCTGCGGTAATTATCATGGCACATGGTTTTGCCGGATTGCGTCAATTCAAACTCATCCAATATGCCCAGCGTTTTGCTCAAGCTGGCTATGCGGTTATTTTATTTGATTACCGATATTGGGGTGGAAGTACAGGTAAGCCCCGAGAGATGATTTCTATCAACTCTCAACTAGAAGACTGGAAGACCATGATTCAATATGCTTCTACGTGTAAATTTATAGATAATCGAAGAATTGTATTGTGGGGAACATCCTTAAGTGGGGGATATGCTTTAAGCCTAGCTTCTGAATTAAAGAATATTCAGGCCATTATGGTACAAATTCCATATGTTGATGGTGCGGAAACAGCAAAATTATACCCATTACAGCGTTATCCCCAAGCTTTAAAGTTGTCGAGCCAAGATTATATGGGTTCAAAAATGGGCCTTAACCCTAAAAGGTTGCCTGTTGTAGATCAATATAAATTGTGCTTTATGCCAACAGCAGATAGCTATTATGGTTATTTATCGATTGTGAATCCGGATTATTACTGGAGTGGAGAAGTCCCGGCACGCGTGTTTTTTAATTTGATGCGTTATCGCCCAATTCAACTTGTACGTCAAATTAATATTCCAGTTTTATTTATTGCCGCTCAGCATGATTCTTTGATTCCAATTGAGTCTAGTCGTGAAGCTGCGACTAATATTGCTCCTTTTGTGAGTTATCATGAATGGGATATGAAACATTTTGATATCTATCACGGTTCATGGTTTGAAAAAGCAGTGACGACCCAATTAGAATTTTTACATCAGCATATAGGAGTGATGTAAATGATTATTGTATGTGCATCGTGTGGTGCAAAAAATAGAGTACCAGAGGAAAAACTTACCGCTCAACCGAGTTGTGGACAATGTCATCAGCCATTACTCCCGCTTGCGCCAATTGAGTTAAATGAACAAAACTTTAGCAACTACATCACAAATAGTGATCTGCCTATTTTGATAGATTTATGGGCAGAATGGTGCGGACCTTGTAAAATGATGGCGCCACATTTTGCACAAGTTGCAAAACAAAATCCACGTGTCATTTTTGCCAAGATTAATACCGAAGAGTCTCCTCGCTTAAGCCAAGCATTTAATGTGAGAAGTATTCCTACCCTTGTATTAATGAATAAAACCACAGAAGTTGCTCGAATGAGCGGCGCATTACGCGCGCCTGAATTGCAACAGTGGCTAGATCAACAACTTCAATTGAATTTCGGGAGCTAAGGTGTCAGAAGCTTATACCAAACCAGAAGGAATTTTATCCTTACAAACGATTGCCATGCCAGCAGATACAAACTGGAGTGGTGATGTGTTTGGTGGGTGGATCGTGTCACAAATGGACTTGGCTGGAGCAATTCACGCGGAGCGTTTTAGTCGTGGTCGCTGTGCTACGATTTCCATTAATCAGATGACCTTTTTGGTTCCGGTAAAAGTAGGCTTTGTCATTAGCTGCTATACCAAAATCTTAAAAGTGGGTAATACCTCTATTCAAATGCAAATTGAAGTTTGGGATAGCCATGATGACTCTCGTGCCCCAATTCGTATTACTGAAGGGGTCTTTACCTTTGTTGCAGTAGATGTAAAAGGCAACAAACGTCAGATTCCTGAGGAAGCGAAACAGAAATTTCTTATCTCTCAAGAATCGTAATAAAAAAGCCCAAATTTGAATTTGGGCTTTTTTTATATCTTTATTTCTTACGTTTAGGTAACCATGCCCATAACATTTGGCATTGAATCGGTTCATTACCTGCATCATCAATGACAGTAACTGGAATAACAAGTTCACCTTTCTCATGATCAGCAATATATTTTTGCTGTTCGGTAGAGAGAGTCGCTGTTGCTGTTAAACCACCTTCAACCACTTTTAAATAATCAACATGTAATGATTTGATTAATAAAATACGGTTATCTGGAATATGTAAACCCGTTAGAAAACCTGTTGCAGTTTCTGCCAAAAGCGCCATAGCCGCAGCATGGACACCTTTAATATGGTTCTGCATATTTTTTTGATTTTCTAAGCGAACCGTCACATGGTTTACATCTACTTCCAGATAGCGAATGTTTGCTGTACCCACCATTGGCACAATGCGGCCAAATGCCTTGCTCCAAAGCGTACTCCGAATACCTTTAGGGAATTTTGAAGTTGCTTTTACCAGTTTTAATAGACGATTGGATTGAGACATGGGATTACCTTAATTGGGAATGTCATGCGAAGACATTAATCTTTAAAGTTATTAAATTGTAATGGCAGACCAAATTGTTGTTCACGTAAAAAAGCCATCACTTGTTGTAAAGTGTCACGCTTTTTATCAGTTACACGGATTTTGTCGCCTTGAATAGATGATTGCACTTTGATGCCACTTTCTTTAATGGCTTTATTAATTTTTTTTGCTGTATCAGAGTCAAGGCCATCTTTTAGTTTAATCACTTGTACAAAATTTTTGCCTGATGCTGTTGCTTTCTGTGGGTCAAGCGCTTGCACATCAATTTTACGTTTATAAAAGTGATTTTCTAACATGTTATAAACTTGTTCACACTGGAAATCACTTTCTGTACTGATTTTTATCTCTTTATTTTTTTCATTTAATTCGATAGAAACATCATGACCACGGAAGTCAAAACGTGTTGCAATCTCTTTTTGGGTGTTTTGTACAGCGTGATTAACTTCAAATAACTCTAATTCAGAAACAATATCGAAAGAAGGCATAGTTTAGACCTTTACAAAGTGAAAGAATATTTGAGATGCTAAGAGGGTTTTCTTCATTTGCCAAGTGTTGTTTACATCAAAGGAGTGCACAATGATCCGTAAACAAGAAATTACAACATTTGAGTTCCCAGAAAATGCTGTTATCTGGGATGTCCGTGATTCAAGTGCTTATGCAGAAGGGCATGTTAAAGGTGCGGTAAGCCGCCCAATTAATGATTTAAATGCTGATATTTTGAACCAGGTCGCTGCGGATCAGCCGATTTATATTTTATGTGGTGGTGGTAGCAAAGCTCCTCGTGCAGCTGAGAAACTAGAAGGCTTAGATGCCTCGCGTGAATATGTCGTGCTGATGGGAGGGACGCGTGCAGCTCGTGACGCAGGTTTACCTCTAGAGCAGGGCGCATAAAAAAAGCACCTTCGGGTGCTTTTTTATTGGGACCAAATTTTCTCAAGTGCACTATTGAGATTTAAAATAAGGTTTCTTAGGTTTAACTTTCTTTTGAAAACGTTGGGCATCTAATTTCTGTAATAGGCTTTTGGGAACAGGACAAGCTTCTCCTAAAATTTGGGCCACTAAAACTTCACTACAAAGCGGTGCAAATAAAAAGCCCTTTGAGCCTAAACCTGCAAAAGTAGAAATACGGCTTTCCTTCTGCATTTTTCCCACAAGTGGAAAATAATCTGGACTTTGAGCGCGAACTGATGCTCGTCCTTGCCATTGTTCGACTGGCGGTAATTGTTTTGCATAATGAGGGAAAACGCTGTGGATTAATTCAAAGTTATGCACATGGTCATCAAGCAGTACTTCTTGATCGTCTCGGTTTGGGTAGAAAGAAGCCCCTAGAATAAGTTCAGACGTATTCAGTTGCATACAATAACCGCCATAGCTATAGGCTTCGTTTAAAGGTAAGGTTGCAAAAGAATTATCAACCCAGCTCACCTGTCCACGTATAGATTTTAATAGCGGATAATTTTCAAATAAAGCAGCACTTTCTCTGGCGCAGCACACCACGACATGATCAGCCTCTAAAGTAGTTTCATTACCACTTTTTAATTGAACTTTATTTTCAAAAGAAACAAATGTCGTGATATTGGCAATTTTCAGTTCAATACCTGGATGTTGCAAAATTTCATCACGTAATTGGTGCGGAGAAACTGCTCCAGCTTCGGTCAATAAAATGTGTGGATAGTCTGATTCAAGTGAGCTTGTTTGCCGCGTGACAATATCAGCAGGATATTGATTAGTAAGATCGAGAAGATCTTGTGCATTTTTTAAAGCCATTTGCTGTATTTGAATCGGGCGAAAGGCTTGAAAATTTTTATAGAAATTTAACGCATGTTGCCAGCTTAAAGTCATGAGATGCTCATGGCTTTGTTCAATTGGGCATAGTTTCGGATTAAGTAATGCCAACGGATTGCCAGAAGCACCTGATAACGGCGCTGTACGCTCAAATAGAGTGACCTGATGCCCACGTTGAGCAAATGCCCAAGCTGTGCTTAAACCTGCAATCCCAGCGCCAATTACGGCGATACGCTGCTGAGTAAATTGGAAAGTATCGCTAACTGGTTCTAATAAAATTTCTTCACTTAAAGGTGCTTTCCAAACGGCTTTAAGCATTTCCCGTTTATGTCCAAAACCGCGAGGACGAGAAATATCGATTCCGTGAGCCTTTAGCCCACGTTTGAGGACACCAGCTACACTAAATGAGGCAAAGGTAGTGCCATAGTCGGAAAGCCGAACAATATTATTTAAAACATTTTGTTCCCACATGTCCGGATTACAAGAAGGCGCAAAACCATCCAGAAACCAAGCATTCACTGCCTTCGTTTTTACCATACTTGGAAAAATATCTTGTGCATCTCCTAACCATAGGTCGATGCTGAAGCGCTCTTCTGGAAAACTTAAACGATGGCAGCCTGCAAGAGGTGAGGGATATTGCTCAATAAGTTGTTTGGAAAGCGGTTTAAGTTCATCCCATACATTTAAAGCACGAATGAGATCAGCTTTGCTTAAAGGAAACTTCTCGACGCTAATTGCATGTAAATGACTGTGGTTATTTGGACGTACTTGTTGCCATAGTTGCCAGAGCGCAAGAATATTTAAACCAGTGCCAAACCCGGTTTCTCCTACACTGAAATATTCAAAATCTTGTAAATTGGCTAATCGTTCTGCTAGGTCATTGCCATTTAAAAATACATGCCGTGTTTCAAGCAGACCATTATCTTTAGAAAAATAGACATCACCAAATTGTTTGGAAATGGGAACTTCAATACCATCAATAGATTCCCAATCCAGCTCAGCAGTTTGTATACGGTTTGATTTGTTCATTCGGTTTAATAAGTCGCTCAGGATTACCACTGACGTCGACGTTTGGTGTAAACATAACTCGCAATAAAGAAGCCAAGCAGTACGCCACCTGCAAGAGTTACTGCGCCATATAAGAACATTTGAGCACTACGTTCACTTTGTAAAACTTGTACCTGAACAGACAAGTTATCGTTCTTTAGCTGCAATTCTTGGTTTTGTGCTAGCGCTTCAAGGTTTGCATGTTCTAGCTGTTTTAGACGAGATGCTTGATCTTGAACTAAAGCCTTAATTTTTGCATCTTGCTGTTGCTTGTTCTTTGCGATTTGTTCTGCTGTAAGCGGTTGTGTTGAGGTTGGTGCTGTTGTAGTCGCAGGTTTAGCTACAGTTGCAGAAGTAGGCGCTGGTTTAGCATTCTGTGTTGACGCTGCAGTTGGAGGCGTTGCTGGTGTCGCAGCAGGTTCAACTGCTCCGGCAGTTGAACATATCAAACACAAGCCAAGAAAGCTTTTGGTTGCAAGCTGCATGCGTTTACCCTTTTGGAAATGCTTTATTAAATGGTTTGACATCAACATGACTATAGATGCCTTCTTTCAAAAATGGTTCTTCTTTTAACCATTCATCTAAGGCTTCACGTGTATCAAACTCTACAATCATGGTGCTGCCATAAAAACCAGCTTGCGGATCATTAGGGTCTTTTGGCATCGCTCCAGCAGCAACTAGACGACCTTCATCATCAAGTTTTTGCAAACGTTCGATATGTTGAGGACGTACTGCTAAACGTTTCTCTAGAGTTCCTTCGTTATCGGTACAGCTTAGAACAAAAAAAGGCATGTCATCGTATCTCTATAATCAATCCGAAACCACATTAAGCATCTGGTGACTTAAAATGTTTACGTAAAATAATGAACTGAATAATGATAAATGAAAACATGACAATCATGTCACCAAATGCAGTAAATTCGCCCCAATATTTTCCGCCGTGGAATAAAAACGCAAAGAAAACATGTAAACCAGACATCACGACAAACATAGCTGCCCAAGCAAAGTTTAAATTTTTCCAACCTTTTTCGCTTAAGGCTAAAATCGGATCAAATAAACGTTGAATAAGAGGCTTACGGTCTTTACCAAACCAAGGTGAAACTAAGAAAGCACCTGCAAAAACTAGATTCAAAATAGCGGCTTTTAAGCGGATGTAAAAATCATCGCTCAACATAAGGGTAATACCACCAAAAATGACTGTCATGAACAGCACAATCCATTGCTGTTTATCTAGACGGAACTTTTGCATGATGAACAACGCACCATACACTACCAGCATTGAAATAATTAAACCGGTAGTAGCGACAAGAATATTATTATTATCAACACCGCCAGCAGACCCGATCAGTTTGAGTAAAGGATGCTGTGTATCGGCTGGATCAACTGTCTTATATAAATAAAAGAAAATAATTAATGGAACAAAGTCCAGTAGTGCTTTCATGTTAGAGTATCTGATCAGGTTTGGTGAATGGCATAGTATAAAAGATGCAAGGCATAGATTTACATACACATAGCAATATTTCTGATGGAACTTTGTCTCCAGAATTGCTAGTGCAAGCTGCTGTCGATGTGAAGTTGCATACTTTAGCGCTAACCGATCACGATACGATGGATGGATTACAGCGTGCAAGAAATGCTGCACAACCCCATGATTTGCAAATTATTTCTGGTGTGGAGATTTCAAGCCAGTGGTCACGACCAAGCACGAAAAAAAGCTATGGCGTGCATATTGTGGCTTTAAATATGCAAGATGAAGCCCCAATTTTAGAAGCATTAGAACAACAAAAAAGAATTAGGGCACAAAGAGCGGAAGTTATTTGTGAACTATTAAAAAAGTGTATTGGCTTTGATATTTATCAAGATGTGCTCGATAAAGTTGAAAATCAACCAGACCGGATTACCAGAACCCATATTGCTAAAACCTTAGTTGAAAAGAATGTAGTAAGTCGTCCTCAACAAGCTTTTGATCGTTTTTTAAAAGAAGGGAAGCGTGCTTTTGTAAAGTTTGAAGGATTGGGTTTGAAAGAGACCATTGAGGTTATTCATAACAGTAAAGGATTTGCAGTTTTAGCTCATCCAACCCGTTATGATTTATCGGCTACAAATACCCGGTATTTGATTGAGTTATTTGCAAGTTGTGGTGGAGATGCGGTGGAGTTGCCGCCTCCAGTAGATCCTTTATCTACTCGCCAAATGATTGATCGTATGATTGACCAGCATCATTTGGCTATTTCAATTGGTAGCGATTTTCATGGTGAAAATATGCCGTGGATTAAATTAGGAAATACCCCTAAACCAACGAGTAACCAGCAAGGCATTTGGGAACGTTTTAACTAATCATATTTTAGAGCAAATTGTTATCTTGAGCTTGAATTGGAGGAGGCGTGGGCTTACCAAGTGTCCCCAAAAGCTCAATTTCGATACTACGTACCATTGCATCTAAAGGTAAATCATTACTTTGCGTACCAAATGGTTCCTCAATTTCGGTACTTAAAGCATCAAGCCCTAAAAATGTATAAGCCAAAATTCCAACCAGTAAAGGCGTTGCTAAACCAAGCAAAGATCCTAAGCTAAATGGCAACATAAAACAGAAAAAATAAACGGTACGGTTAAGCAAAACTGAATAAGCAAAAGGAATAGGAGTATTTGCAATACGGTCACAGCCAGTTTGTACGACACTTAGATCTGCAACATTCTTATTCATTTGAGCATAAATAATATCTGAAATTTCCCCTTCTTTAAGCGCTTGTAATAATTCCCATTGAATAAGGCTAAGCGTATATTGAGGTGCGTTATTTTGTTGGTAAAGTTGGGTAAGTGCTTGTTGGCTCATGCCACTGGTTTGTATTAGCTCGGTGGGGTTGGCTGTTTGACGGCGTAAACGGTCACGTAATACATTGGCAAATACAATAACGTGCTGAATGACACGTTCACGGCGGGCTTGAGTTAAAATTCGGCAGTCACGGTCGAAATGTCGCGAAGTCGCAATCAGGACCCCCCATAATTTTCGGGCTTCCCACCAGCGGTCATAACATGCAGTATTCTTAAAACCTAAAAAAATAGAAAGTACGACACCAATTAAAGTAAAGCCAACTAAAGGAATTTCTGGAAAACGATAGAGGTTAATATATTCAACCCCACCAATGATTGCCGAAATCAGCATTACTACCCCTAAAGAGGGCAAAATTTTAGGTAATATCGTCCCTCGCCAAGAGAATAAAACTTTAAAAATACTGGGCTGTTCACGAACAATCATTTTATTTTAAACGTCGCTATTTTTGTTTTTGATATTCTAAGCTTAGTGAAGCTTTGTCAATATCATTGAACGGCTATTGAGGTAGGGTTGAGCAGTTGTTGTTCAGCAAATGAAAAGCTACCTTCTGGCGAGATAATAAAATGGTCTAGCAGACGAATTTCGACAAGCTGACAGGCCTGTTCAAGTTGCTGTGTGAGTTTAATATCTTCGAGAGAGGGCTGTGGGGAACCAAATGGGTGGTTATGTGCTATTACTAATTGGCAAGCGTGCTGTTGTAAGGCATAACGTAAGGTTTGATTCACTGAAACAGCGCAGTGTTGAACTGAACCAAAAAATAACTTTTTAAAATGTAGTTTTCGTAGTTCGGCATCTAAGCAAAGTACCGCAAAGACTTCTTGTTTTTCACCTTTTAATTCGTAACGTAAATAATCTAGAACTAAATGAGAAGAATGAAGGCTTAGCTCAGTCTGGCTAAAATGATAGTCGAGATAACGCCGTCCAAGCTCTTTTACGGCCAGTAATTGAGAATACTTGGTAGCTCCGATACCATTAAATTGAGCTAATTCATTGTAAGATGCATCGAAAACAGCGTTTAGACTACCAAACTGTTGAATCAGTAAACGTGCGAGCTCTACTGCTGAATGTTGACGTGAACCTGAGCGAAGAAAGATCGCGAGTAGTTCAGAGTCAGAAAGGCTTTGAGGGCCTTGTTGTAATAACCGTTCTCTTGGCCGTTCTTGTTCTGGCCAATTTTTAATAGAAGTATTCATATTCCCCAGCAATATTCTGCTTAAAAATTTATTTTGTTTGCCCAATCAATCTTGGGTCTGCGCGTATTTAATGCTATTGTGAGCGCCACTGCAACAGAAAGGTATCCTGTTCGTGAGCTTTGATTTAAGTGTTATTCCTCATAAAAACATTGTTTTAGCTGTTACAGGTGGGATTGCTGCCTATAAGAGTGCCATTTTGGTCCGTCGTCTTAAAGATTATGGTTTTGACGTTCGGGTTGTGATGACACACGGGGCTCAAGCATTTATTACACCTCTAACTTTTCAGGCTCTTTCAGGAAATCCTGTACATACCGAGCTTTTAGACCCTGAGGCTGAAGCTGGAATGGGCCATATTGAATTGGCTCGTTGGGCTGATTTATTACTGGTTGCTCCAGCAAGCTGTGACACATTAGCTAAGTTTGCTAATGGTTTGGCAGATGACTTACTCAGTACTTTATTTTTAGCAACTAAAGCGCCTGTGTGGGTCGCTCCTGCGATGAACCAGCAAATGTGGGCTGCAAAAGCAACTCAGCGTAATTTACAAACTCTGGTTGAAGATGGCGTGCATGTGATTATGCCAGATGCAGGGGAGCAGGCGTGTGGTGATGTAGGCTTAGGCCGTATGCCGGAACCGGAAGAAATTGCAAGGCAAGTGGCGGGTTATTTCCATCAAGCCCAACGTGCAATTGCTGAAAAATTTGGGTTGTTGGCAGGTAAGCGAGTTGTAATTACTGCTGGACCAACCCGTGAAGCGATTGACCCTGTTCGTTATATCTCAAATCATAGTACTGGAAAAATGGGCTTTGCTTTAGCTGCGGCATGTTATGCAGCAGGCGCAAAAGTTACGTTAATTGCTGGTCCCGTAAGTTTAGATACTCCAAACGGTGTTCAACGTGTAAATGTGGCTTCGGCTCGACAAATGTTAGATGTCAGTATGGAGTCGCTTGAGACTGGCTGTGACATCTTTATTGCGACGGCGGCTGTAGCTGATTATCGCGTCGCCGAAGTGGCAGAGCATAAAATTAAGAAAGCAGGGGATGAGCTGAATGTTTCCCTTGTAAAAAATCCGGATATTGTGGCAACGATTGCAGCTCAGGAAAAACGTCCATTTATGGTGGGCTTTGCTGCCGAAACGCAGAATGTTGAAGAATATGCAGCAGGGAAACTGGTTGCTAAAAAGCTAGATATGATTGCATGTAACGATGTTTCTCGTGCTGATATTGGCTTTGCTTCTGATGAAAATGCGATGACAGTATTTTTTGCTGAAAGTTACCATATGAAAAAACGTGAGTTAGAGAAAGCATCTAAGCAAGAAATTTCTCAACAATTGGTTGAAGCTATTTCGGATGCATTACGCCGTAAATAATTTTTGAACCAAATAAAAAAACCGCGAATAAATCGCGGTTTTTTTATAGTCTTATTTAGACAATCAAGGGATTTCATCTTCAAATTCAGGTTTGACCTGAACAATGAAGTCTTGACGGTTAAGACCACGCCATAAGGCAAATGCTGTACCGATATAAATCGAAGAGTAAGTACCGACAAAGACACCGACAAACATTGCAACAGAGAACCAGTGTAAGCCATCACCACCTAAGAACATCATTGCAAGTACTACGAGCAATAAGGTCATTGAGGTATGGATGGTACGGCGTAAAGTCTCAGTTAACGCAATATCAACGATTTCACGTGGAGTTGCACCGCGAATTTTACGGAAATTTTCACGGATACGGTCTGAAACAACGATGTTATCGTTAAGCGAGAAACCAATCACCGCAAGTACCGCAGCTAAAACTGTCAGGTCAAATGGCCATTGGAATAAAGCAAATGCACCAATAATGATGATGATGTCATGGAATAAAGACATCACGGCACCCATTGCGAGTTTGAACTCAAAGCGAATGGTGACATAGATCAACATTAAAATCAGCGCAAGTGCAACAGCACCAGCCGAACGAACATAAAGCTCGTTACCTACCTGACCGCCTACAGAGTCCACTTTATGAACTTCTGCTGCATTGTTTGGTAATTGCACAGCTTTGGTAATCGCATTATTAAGATCTTCAACCTTAATATCTTGTACTGGCATACGAACAAGTAAGTCTTTATTACTACCTAAAGTTTGTACTACAGCATCTTTAAAACCAGCTTTGTCGAGAGCCTGAATAACTTCTGCCTGATTTGCTGGCTGAGCATAGTTAAGCTCGGCTGAAACACCACCTGTAAAATCCAAACCTAAGTTAAGACCTTTGGTCGCAATAAAGAAAATGCTCGCTAAAGTAATAAGGATCGAGAAGATTGCTGCAGGTTTAGCAATCTTCATGAACGGGATGATTTTTGCATCATCCGGACGACCATATTGTTTTGAAGGCTGTTGAGTCACTTTAGTCATCATAGATCTCCTTAAATGCTCAACTTTTTCAAGTTACGGCGTTTACCATAAATGATTTGTACAATCGCACGCGTTACTGTAATTGCAGTAAACATTGAGCAAATAATACCGATCATTAATGTCACGGCGAAACCTTTAATCGGGCCAGTACCGATTGCAAACAGAATGAATGCAACAAGGAACGTTGTTAAGTTCGAGTCGAAAATAGTGTTATAGGCTCGATCATAACCCGCCACAATGGCCTGTTTAGGTGAGGCCCCCCAGAGCATTTCTTCTCGAATACGTTCACATATCAGTACGTTGGCGTCGACGGCCATACCAATGGTAATGACGATACCCGCAATACCCGGTAAGGTGAGGGAAGCACCTATCCAAGACATAATGGTTAAAATCATTGCCAAGTTAAATACAAGTGCAAAGTTCGCGATTAAACCAAATAGACGGAAGAATACGACCATCCAGATTGCAACAAGCAAGAAACCGATTTGCGTTGATAGTACACCTTTATCAATGTTTTCTTGACCAAGGCTTGGACCAACAACACGCTCTTCAACGAAGTACATTGGCGCAGCTAAAGCACCGGCACGAAGCATTAACGCAAGTTCAGATGCTTCTTGAGGTGAACTTAAACCAGTAATACGGAAAGTTGAACCTAAAACGGCTTGAACGGTTGCGGCATTAATCACGACAGACTCGGTATATGGTGTACGAACTTCTGTTTGAGCACCAGTTTTTGGATCTGTAACGTAGCTAATCTTTTGTTTATTTTCGATGAACAATACCGCCATGCGTTTTCCAACTGCATTACGGGTTGCATCTGACATCAGCTTACCGCCAGCACTATCGAGCGTAATATTTACTTCGGCACCACCAGAGTCTTGGCTAAAGCCAGAACTTGCATTTTGAACGCGTTCACCAGTCAAGATACGGTTACGTTGCAACAACAGTTGGCGACCACTATCTAAAGACTGATAAGCAAAAACTTCCGTACCTGGAGGTAACGGTTGACCATTATATTTACCCGTATATGGATCAATATATTGATCATTTAAGTCAGATACCAAACGGAATTCGAGGTTAGCAGTACGGCCTAAAACACGTTTAGCTTCTGCTGTATCTTGAACACCCGGTAATTCAACGACAATACGGTTGCTACCCTGACTTTGTACTAAAGCTTCTGCAACACCAAGTTCGTTAATACGATTACGTAGTGTTGTTAAGTTCTGATTAACTGCATAAGCCTGAATTTCTTGACGACGTACATCAGTATAAGTGAGCTTTAAGATTGAACCTGTCGTGCTCGCTAATGCCTGTTGGGTATATTCATTACCATTACGGCGTAAAAAATCCATTGCTGCATCACGATCCGCATTGTCAGCAAACTGAACAGTGATCACATTATTATTTAACGCAAGATTGTTAAATTTAATTTTGTTTTCACGGAACTGACGACGCAAATCAGTGGCAGAGGTTTCCATACGTTGGGAAATGGCTTTGTCCATATCTACTTCAAGCAAGAAGTGGACACCACCACGTAAGTCCAAACCAAGTTTCATTGGTTTCGCCCCAATTTTTTGCAACCATTCTGGAGTTGTTGGTGCAAGGTTTAGGGCTACAACATATTGATCACCTAAGTCACGGCGTAATACTTCTTTTGCTTTCAATTGCGCTTCAGAAGAGCTGACACGCAAGAGAGCAGCATTATTTGTAAAAGTATTATCGTGGCTTGCAATATTTGCTGTTTTTAAAATTTGCTCTGCTTTTTGCACCACACTTTGATCAATTTGGGTACCAGCTTTGGCACCGGAAATTTGAACGGCGGGCTCATCCGGATATAGACTAGGCAGTGCGTATAATGTACTGACTACCAGAACAACCAGAATCAGTAAATATTTCCATGCAGGGTAACGCATTCGCTTTCTTCTTAAATGAAAAAGCCGTGCTAAAGCACGACTGTTTTATGATTAAAGGTTATTTAGAGTGCCTTCTGGTAATACAGAAATTACGCTGGCACGCTGAATTTTTACTTCTACACCACGGTTAAGTTCAACAACCGCATAGTCACCTTCAAGTTTAGTTACTTTGCCCATTAAACCGCCAGCAAAGACAACTTCGCTACCAACACCCAAGCTTTCGATTAAAGAACGGTGTTCTTTTGCACGTTTTGCTTGAGGACGCCAAATTAAGAAATAGAAGATTGCAACGAATACAACAATCATCAAAATGTTTGGTAAAAGGCCAGGGCTTTGGGCTGCTGCTGGAGCTGCATGTGCAGTAGAAATGAACAAGCTCATTTTAATTTCCTAAAGTTAAAAAATATGAGTCAGATACCTGACATAATCCTAATTCGTTTTGCAATTTACCTTGTCTTGAGGTTGAGCGCAAATCTCGCTTATTCATCGACAGGGCATGGTGGAACTTCTAATCCGCGGCGGGCATAAAAGTCCTGAACAAATTCATCAAAAGTGCCATTGTCTAATGCATCACGCATACCTTCAGTTAAACGTTGGTAATAACGTAAGTTATGAATGGTACCAAGCATAGACGCCAACATCTCTCCACACTTCTCAAGGTGGAACAGGTAAGCACGAGTAAAGTTCTTACAGGTATAGCAATCGCAGTGTGGGTCAAGTGGTCCTTGGTCATGACGATATTTACTATTACGAATACGTACCAGACCATCAGTGACAAAATAATGACCATTACGTGCATTACGTGTTGGCATTACACAGTCAAACATATCGACACCACGGCGCACCGCTTCAACGATATCTTCAGGTTTACCTACACCCATCAGGTAACGTGGTTTGTCATGCGGCATCTTGTTTGGAAGATAATCTAAAACCTTGATCATCTCTTCTTTTGGTTCACCAACTGACAAACCGCCAATTGCGTAACCGTCAAAGCCGATTTCAAGTAAGCCATTTAAAGACTCATCACGTAAGTCTTCATACATGCCGCCTTGAATAATGCCAAATAACGCATTTTTATTTTTAAGTTCATCGTGGTGATGAGTCTTACAGCGTTTTGCCCAACGCAAAGAAAGCTGTAATGATTTTTGTGCTTCTTCATGTGTCGCAGGATAAGGCGTACATTCATCAAAAATCATGACAATGTCAGAGTTCAATACATGCTGAATTTCCATTGAAATTTCAGGCGATAAAAAGACTTTTGAACCATCAATCGGAGAACGGAAAGTAACACCTTCTTCCTTAATTTTACGCATAGCGCCAAGACTAAATACTTGGAAGCCGCCAGAGTCAGTCAAAATTGGCTTATTCCATTTAATAAAGTCGTGCAAGCCGCCGTGTTGCTTGATCACTTCAAGGCCCGGACGCAAATATAAATGGAAGGTATTACCTAAAATAATTTGTGCCTGAATATCTTCAATATCACGTGGCAGCATGCCTTTGACTGTACCGTAAGTCCCCACCGGCATAAAAACAGGGGTTTCAACAACACCATGTTCTAAAGTTAAACGACCACGACGGGCACGACCCGACTGACCTAATTTTTCAAACTTCATTTAAAAATCCTGAACAATAGCAAGCAATGCCGTAGGGCAGTGCAAGGGCGAAAAAACAGTTCGCTGCTAAAAAGAGGGCTATTTTCCTTGATTCTGCGACGTAGTTCTACTACTAAATGTAGCTGACTATAAAATCGGTCAAATTTCCGGTTGACCGATTGCTTTTTTACCTCGACTAAAAGTTCGGTTTATAGTCAAAATTGTCAGTAGCCAAATTATCTCGAAAAGGACGAATTGTTTTTTTAGATAAAGTCATCGTATTGATAATATTATTTGGGAACACTTCAATCTGATTATTAAATACTTCGACGTTTCGGTTAAAAATGCTGATTGCCGCGCCGACATTTTCGTTTTGTTCCTGAATATCATCCATCATTTTGCCATAGAGCGTATCTGCTTTTAGTTCAGGATAGTTTTCAACCACCACATTTAGGCTACGGATTAGCTCTTTACTCATTTTTTCAATCTGTTGTAATTGAGCAATATCAGTATGATCGACATTCAAACTTAGAATTTGCTGACGTAAAGCAGTTACTTGTTCTAAAGTTGACTTCTCGAACTGAGTATATTGATTGAGTGTGGTTTCTAGTGCTTCAAGTGTTTTTACTTTCTGGCGTTCGAAATTGGCAACCTCAGCCCAAGCGCGTTTGGTCGCATTGAAATAACGCACAATGTTATTGCGAATGTGGATGCCCCAAGCAATCAGTACAACGAAAATCCCCAAGAAAATGAATAAGCCTGTCATTTTTACTCCTCTTATTGTTATTCCCTTATTATGCCTTTTAACTTCTTATTTTTTAATAAGTTGCCAGTTCAGCAGTACGAGAGATTTATTTAATTAGGGTTTGTTGACA
>NZ_JAVIMT010000085.1:0-280905 GCF_031196675.1 Acinetobacter sp. 148
GATAATTCAGCGTATATCAGAAAGAAATGACGCTTAAACAACTAAAAGCTTTTTTGGCCCTTGCGCGTACACTCAACTATGCCAATGCTTCTTTAGAGTTACATCTCAGCCAATCTGCTTTAAGTCTCACCATCAAAAGCTTAGAGGAAGAATTAGGCGGTAAACTGTTTAACCGTAATACACGCCGAGTTGAGCTTACTCAAGAAGGTAAATCACTCATTCCATATGCAAAAAAATTACTCGCCAATTGGGATGAAATGGAAAACGATGTTAAACAACGCTTTAAACTCAATCGTGGAACATTAAGTATTGCCTCAATGCCCTTTGTGACCCATGCAATTTTGCCAGAGGTGATTCATCAATTTTTAGCAGTCCATCCCAATCTTAATTTTTCAATTCACGATATTCCAAATGAGACCATCATAGAAAAAGTACAAGATGGTATTTTTGAGCTTGGTATTTGTTTTGAACCAGATCTCACCGAAGGTTTAGAGTTTAAACCGTTGTTTGAAGAAGACTTCTTAGCTCTATTACCTAAGAGTCACCCACTCGCTCAATCATCTTCTATTACATGGCATGAGCTTTGTTCAAATCCATTTGTAACTTTGCAAAAACCCTCAATTGTTCGATATTTAGTTGAGCAAAATTGTTTGCGAAATAATATAACGCTTGATTTAAAAGTTGAATGCCACCAAATTTCATCTCTTTCAAGTTTCGTTGCTTATGGAATTGGGGTAAGTGCAATTCCAAGGCATTTTGCTAAACACATTGATAAAGAACATAACGTACTGATTGATTTAAAAGATGAAGCCATTCATAAAACAGTAGGAATTGTTTATAAAAAGAACTTTGAAATTTCAAATATTTCTGCTCAATTTATTGAGGCACTCGTTCAATATAAATTTTAAAAAATTAAAGATTGTTTTTTAGTATAAGTTAAGCTTATGGATAAGTTAAATTCTTTAATTTTTAAAAGTTTCAATATTTTGCAGAGTAATTTTTAAATTTTTTAGCTTGTACGCGTCTTAAGTTTTGTTCTTAATTTGATATTATTCATTGATTATACTTATTAATCATTTAAAAAAATTAACTTCTATAACACAAAATGTGATGCTAAAACTAGAAACACTAAGGGATATAGGAAAACAACAGAATGAATAATGTTTATGCCAACGCAGAGGCAGCACTGAAAGATGTAATTGCAGACAATCAAACACTTGCTGTTGGTGGTTTTGGTTTGTGTGGAATTCCGGAAAAACTAATTGTTGCAGTTAAGCAAAGTGGTGTGACTGGTCTCACATGTATTTCGAATAACGCAGGTGTAGATGATTTCGGTTTAGGTATATTGCTTCAAACCAAACAGATCAAAAAAATGATCTCTTCTTATGTGGGTGAAAATAAAGAATTCGAGCGCCAATATTTAAATGGTGAATTAGAAGTTGAACTAACCCCACAAGGCACCTTAGCTGAAAAGTTACGTGCTGGAGGTGCTGGAATTCCAGCATTTTACACACAAACTGGCGTAGGTACACTCATTGCTGAAGGTAAGGAAGAACGTATTTTCAACGGCAAAAATTACATTTTAGAAGAATCTTTAACAGCCGATGTAGCTCTTGTTAAAGCATATAAGGCAGACAAGGCAGGTAATTTAGTATTTCGTAAAACTGCTCAGAATTTTAATCCCGAATGCGCAATGGCTGGAAAAATTACAATTGCAGAAGTTGAACAGGTGGTTGAAATTGGTGAATTGGATCCGGATGAAATCCATTTACCAGGTATATATGTGAACCGCATTGTATTAAATGCATCACCTGAAAAACGCATTGAGCATAAAACTTTAAGCACGGAGGCAGTATAAAATGGCTTGGTCACGTAATGAAATGGCACAACGTGCTGCAAAAGAACTTGAAGATGGTTTTTATGTCAATTTAGGTATTGGCTTACCTACCCTTGTTGCCAATTATATTCCTGAAAATATTAATGTTTGGCTTCAATCTGAAAATGGCCTATTAGGTATTGGTGAATTCCCGACTGAAGAAACTGTCGATGCCGATTTAATTAATGCCGGCAAACAAACGGTTACTGCTCGCCCTGGTGCAGCCTTTTTCTCAAGCTCAGAATCTTTTGCCATGATTCGTGGTGGCCATGTCAACATTGCAATTTTAGGTGCAATGGAAGTTTCTGAAAAAGGAGACTTAGCGAACTGGATGATTCCGGGTAAAAAAGTCAAAGGTATGGGCGGTGCAATGGACTTGGTTGTTGGTGTTCAAAAAGTTGTTGTTCTTATGGAACACTGCGCAAAAGACGGTACACCAAAAATCGTGAAAAACTGTAGTTTGCCTTTAACAGGTAAAGGTGTTGTTCATCGCGTAATTACAGACTTAGGCGTAATGGATATTACGCCACAAGGTATAGAGCTCATTGAACTTGCTAAAGACGTAACGCTCGAACAAATTCAAGCTGCTACAGGTGTCGAGTTTTATAAAACCTTAGTCGCGTAAATTCTAAGGCTTAGTTAGCTGTACAAGACTCAAGTTAGTAAGTGAGCTTGAGTCTTAGCCCTATCAAGCACCGGATGTGCTGTCTATAAATAAGAATGAGAAGGATTTTTTCAGCTATGGAAAAACAGCAAGGAATTTTTGAAAGATTTGCTCTTCGGATTAGTGACTGGTCTGAAAAATGGTTTCCTGATTCATATATTTTTGCTCTGCTTGGCGTCATTATTGTCTCTGTTGCCGCGTTGGGTATTGGTGCTCCAATCCATGATGTAGCGACCTCATTTGGTAATGGCTTCTGGAGTCTTATTCCCTTTACCCTGCAAATGACTATGCTCATTATTGTAGGTTATGTCGTTTCTGTATCTAAGCCCGTAAAATTCCTGATCCAAAAAATGGCGCGTATTCCAAGTTCTGGACGTAGTGCTATTGTTTTGGTGGCAACCGTTAGTTTATTAATTTCACTAGTCAATTGGGCAATAAGTACGATTCTTACTGCACTTTTAGTGATTGCATTAGCAAAACGTAAAGAGCTGAATATGGATTATCGTGCTGCTGCGGCAGCCGCAATCATTGGTATGGGAGCAACTTGGGCTCTTGGAATTAGTTCATCAGCAGCACAGCTTCAGGCAAATAAAACCAGTTTACCTGAGTCAATTTATAACCTGACTGGTGTTATTCCATTTACCGAAACCATTTTCCTTTGGCAATCAATTGCAATGACCATTATTTTAGTGATTGTTTCAATCGCTATTGCATATTGGTCTGCCCCAAAAGGCAATAGCGTTAAAACCATTGATAGTTTTGATGTGCAATTTGAAGAAGAAAAAACAAATGAAGCAAAATCTACTCGTCCAGGTGACTGGTTAGAAAATTCGCCTATCTTAACGATTATTGTGGTGGTTTTAGGCTTAATCTGGATGTTTTTTGAATTTTCAAAAAGCAATCCCATCATTGCCATTTCAAGTCTCAACACCTACAACTTCGTGTTTTTAATGCTTGGTCTAGCATTGCATGGCACACCACGAAACTTTTTAAATGCAGTTTCAAAAGCAGTTCCAGCTGTATCAGGAATCTTAATTCAGTTTCCACTTTACGGAAGCATCGCTTTTATTATGACCCAAGCTTTAAATAGCCAAGACTTATCGCTGTCACATTATATTGCCGAGTTTTTCGTTTCAATCGCCTCAAAAGAAACCTTTGCAATTGTGATGGGAATTTACTCTGCGGTACTTGGATTTTTTGTACCGTCAGGTGGTGGAAAATGGATTATTGAAGCCCCATATGTAATGCAAGCAGCAAATGATTTAAAGGTTCATTTAGGCTGGTCTGTACAAATTTATAATGCAGCCGAAGCTTTACCAAACTTAATCAATCCATTCTTTATGCTTCCAATGTTAGGCATTTTAAAACTAAAAGCAAAAGATGTGATTGGTTTTACAGTGACTCAGCTCGTTGTGCATTTTCCTTTAGTTTTATTCTTGCTGTGGTTCTTTGGTAGAACGCTCAGCTATACCCCTCCAACTTTTTAATTTAGTGGCGCCTTTAGTTTAGGCTAAAGGCAAATTTAGCAAATACACCAATAAGAGATATTAAGATGAGTTCAATTGTTATAGTTTCAGGTAGCCGTACTGCAATGGGTGGTTTTCAGGGTAGTTTATCTTCTCTAACTGCTCCAGAACTTGGCGCTGCTGTCATCCGTGAATCGATCCAACGTGCAGGTGTTAAGCCTGAACAAGTAGATGAAGTGATTTTCGGTTGCGTACTCAGTGCAGGTATTGGTCAAGGCCCTGCTCGTCAAGCCATGCGTAAAGCTGGCGTGCCTGATCATGTCGGAGCTGTGACCATTAATAAACTTTGCGGCTCTGCAATGAAAGCGGTGTTAATGGCATCAGATACCTTAAAAGCAGGCAGTGCCAATATTATTGTGGCTGGCGGCATGGAATCCATGACGAATGCACCTTATATTTTGCCTAAAGCTCGCGGTGGTTATCGTATGGGACACGGCGAAATTAAGGACCATATGTTTTTAGATGGCCTCGAAGATGCAGAAACTGGTCGTTTAATGGGTTCTTTTGCTCAAGACATGGCAAATACCAAAGGCTTTACCCGTGAGCAAATGGATGACTTTGCAATTTCTTCACTTAAAAAAGCGCAAACTGCGATTACGGAAGGTTATTTCAAAGAAGAGATTGTTCCTGTTGAAGTAAAAACCCGTAAAGGTGTTGAAGTTATTGATCAAGATGAGCAACCATTAAAAGCAAATCTTGAGAAAATTCCGACTTTACGCCCTGCTTTTAGCAAGGACGGCACAATTACAGCTGCTAACTCAAGCTCTATTTCTGATGGTGCTGCTGCGTTAGTACTTACCACTGAAGAATATGCTCAAAGCCATGGTTTAAATACTTTAGCAAAAATTGTGGCAACTTCGACTCACTCTCAGCATCCAAGCGAATTTACTATTGCTCCAATTAGTGCAATTCAGAAAGTACTTGAGCGTGCTGGTTGGTCTGTTGATGAAGTAGATGCTTGGGAAATTAATGAGGCTTTTGCGATGGTGGCAATGGCACCAATTCATGAGCTAGGAATTGATGAAGCAAAAGTAAACGTCCATGGTGGTGCATGTGCATTAGGCCATCCAATTGGTGCTACAGGTTCAAGAATTATCCTTTCTCTTATTTATGCATTAAAACGCTTAGGTAAAAAGAAAGGTGTCGCTGCCCTATGTATTGGTGGTGGTGAAGCAACAGCCGTTGCGATTGAAATTTAATTTAAAATTAAAAGAAGATGTAAGGATTTTCTTACATCTTCTTTTTTATAATTAAAACTCTTAAGCAGTTTTAAATAGCTCATAACAGGTTTGACGGAACCATTTATGGCTACTCTTGTGGTGACAAGACATATGCCAATGTTGCTTAACATCATAAGTTGGAAAATCAAGCGGTGCCGGTAAAATCTGTAAGTTCTCTCTAACCAATAAAACCTGACTTAAATAATATGGCACAGTGGCAATAGCATCTGTTTCCTGAACGACCAATCCCACTCCTAAATAACTTGGTAAGCGAATTAAAATATTTCGATCCAGCCCTTTATTTTGTAGCTCATTTTTGATGTGATAATGCCCAATACCCGCATCAATATCGATGTGAGATTCACGCATATAATCCTCTAAAGTGAAATTATTTGGGTCTAAACGTGGATGGCTTTTTGAGCTAATTACAACATAATGTTGACGAAAAAACTTCTGCTGATAAAAACCTTCTTCTAACTGTGGTAAAAAACCTATGGCTAGATCAATTTCGCCGTTTGCCATTTGATAGCTAGTTTCTGGTGTAATAGGCCTAATATTTAAACGAATCAAAGGTGCTTTTTCTTTTAAATAATTGGTTAGTTGCGGCAACAAAACCAAATGAGATACATCAGTCATCGCGATCGTAAACAACTGATCTGAGGTCAACGGATCAAAGTTCACATTAAAATTATTAATGCTTTCAACCTTATCAATAACTTCACTAATGAGTGGAAAAATTTGCTTTGCCAGTTCAGTCGGAATCATTTCATTGCCGACTCGAATAAACAAAGGATCATTAAAATGTTGGCGGATTTTGTTTAGACCATTACTAACGCTCGGCTGTGTCAAACCAATAGCATCTGCAGCCATTGAAACACTTTTGAACCGATAAATATGATAAAAAATATTTAATAATCTACTGTCTAGATCAAACAAAATTGTCTCCGCTTGGACTCAATAATCCATTGAAATAAGTTCAAAGTAGGTATGAAAGAGATAAATACTCCTATACTCTACTTTTGACTTATTGAAATTTACTCTAAATTATCAAAGAATTTAGACAAGGGGCAATGCTTTATACTGCTTTTCATCGTAAAGACCAAAGGATAATCTACTTATTTGCTTAATTTATATATAAATATCGTGTACTTCATCATTTCAAATGAGTAGACGTTATAGGTCTTGCTGGCCTTTAAAACCATTCCATATTTTCTGTACCGACTTATTATCACTCAAATTATTTTTGAAGATATAAATATCTTGAGCAAGGCAATATTCTTGTTGGTCTAAAATGACTAATTTTCCAGCTGCAAGATCTTCTTCAACATTAATTTTTGGAATCCAAGCAACCCCTAGACCTTGTAAAACCAGCTCTTTTAAATTGGTGGCATTATCTGTTTCATATAACGTTTTATATATAAGTTTACCTTCAATCAGTTGATCTACCAGTTTTCTTAAGTACGCGTGTTTACTATACGCTAGCAGGGCAAAGTTACTTTGTATTGTATGTTTCGGGCTATGGTCGGGTTCAGTTGCAGAAACTGGTACAATAACCGTTTCAGCAATTTTAATCCCACTTAAAATATCATCCCCCACTTTTCTAATATTGCTTTTATCTGCATAGCAAATCATAAAGTCACAAGCACCTTCTTTTAACAAAGACAGGCCTTCTCCACTATTCGTTGCGACAATTTCAATTTTTAAATCACGAATAAGTGTAGGAAATTTCTTTAAAAAAGTAGTTAAAAATCCAGAAGCTAAAGAATGAACAACGCAGAAACGAATGGTCGATTCAGTTTCATTTTTAATATTTTTAATGAGTTTTGCGGTCTCCTCTACCTGTTTTTCAATATTTTTAGACATCACTAATAAAATTCGACCAATGTCTGTAAATTCGATGTTGTTTTTGTTGTTCCTAATAATGACTTCAGCACCAATCATTTCTTCAATTTGTTGAATTCTTCGAGTAAATGCAGACTGGCTAATAAATCTTTTCTCTGCTGCTTTTGAGATTGAACGTTCACGTTCTAATGTGAGGAGGTCCTCTACCCAACGGACTTCTAAATTCATCTTATCTATTCCCTTTTAGATTTGTAATTTTATTAATTGATATTTTTGGGAAGTAGCATAAATAAATTTAGTGATGAGAAAGAATGATAAAACATAGGGAGTACCTGCAAAAATGCGAGAAGTGAAAGGACAAAGCCAATCTATAAAATTAAGTATTTAATAATTCTGACATAGAAAAGAAGATAAGAAAATAATAGGATTTGTTTTCACAAGACAAGAGATGAACATAAGTACAATTCAGCTAAAAAAATTATTTAAATCAAACAATAAAAAGCCATCATAAAAATAAATAAGTGATCTTAACAAAATAACTTTTAGAAATAAGCACGAACTTATATTTGTACATTTTATTGATAAAAAAAGTCCGCACCTTGGGGAAGAATGCGGACTGTAAACTGTTTCAATAACCAATCCTTATGTTATTGATTAAATTTTTCAGAATCTTAATTAAGATACTTTTCCACTATAAAAGGTAGTTAAAAAATCTATTTTCATACCCTTTTTACTTTGCCTAACCCAAAAAACATGAAAAATGATTTTTTACTCACTCAATGGGTTGGTAAGGTAATAATTGATTAGAAAATGATTACCTTACCTCATTTCAGGATTTAAGCAGTCATAATAATTGATTGTATTTAAATACAATATTTGAAAAGAGTATAAGATAAAAAGATAATCCCGACTATTATACTAAAGTATCTATTTGGGTGTACGCAAACGTATTGAGTCGCCTTTAAAAGCGGTGACGATTTTCGCAGACGGGTTGATCAAAATGACCTAATATTCACCAATCAAGTAGTATAACTTTCTTGAAATTTCAACAATCATATTAGAAGTATATTGACTGATTTCAAATATCTGTTTTTTCTGTGGATTGAAAACCATATTGTCTTTTTCATCACTAAAAAAAACATAAGTTGTGTATTTATCCATGTGATGAATATGCTCTTTCAAGCTGAGTTTCTCACCAGAGTTAGGGTCATATGCAATAAACTTCATTCTCATGCATTTGTCTCTTTACAGCGTGCTTACACCTTATAAAATTTCAGTCAAAAGATTATTTAACAGACAATAATCTTGAATGCCTAAATTATTGATACGATGCAGTAGGGATATTTTGTTTAGCTTTTTGAATAGATAACTCAGCATTCTTAATTGATTGCTCAGCTTCTTTAAGCATGTGCGAACTTTTAGTTTCAGCTTTTTCTTCATTATCCCAAAGGAGATAACAAGCAAAACTTCCCAATATTAATAAAGCAGCAGTTACTTTTAACATAAACTTAATAAATCAAAATTTTCTGTATTATAAGTATTTTTATGTGAAATGCATCACAATTTTATTAAAATTTATTAAACAAAACTCATTATTTCCTTATATAAATTAACTTTCACATGAAAAATCAAATATTTTTTTGATTTTAATACACGGAAATGATTGCTTAGTTTTCTGTATAAATTTTGATTTACTTACATTTTCACACCTTTGACCAATCTATAAAATTAAATAAATATTTGAATATATTAAACTTTAGAACAAGTATTCATTCTGTATACGCTCATATACCAACGATTATTTCTCGACTACCCTCTTTTTTGTTATGCAAAAAATGCATAATTGCTTTAATAAATGCATTAGAAGTGAAGCATTTCGAATTCTAAGATGAATCATCTTTACTGATTCGAAGTTTAATGATGAACGCTGATATTACTACCCGTATTGAGAAGGATCTTATTGGTTATAGAGAGATCAATAATGACCATTATTACGGAGTTCAAACATTACGTGCTTTAGAAAATTTCAACTTAACAAATAGCAAAGTTGGAAACTTTCCTAATTTAATTAAAGCCTTAGCTATGGTTAAACTTGCCTGTGCTGAAGCAAACTACAATCTTAAAAACTTAGATCAAACTAAATTTGAAGCGATTGAATACAGCTGTAATCAGCTTATTCGTGGTAATTTCCATGACCAGTTCCCAATCGACATGATGCAAGGCGGTGCTGGCACTTCAACCAATATGAATGCAAATGAAGTATTGGCAAACGTTGCTTTAGAATATATGGGCCATTCTAAAGGTCAATATCAATACTTACATCCAAATAACGACATTAATATGTCGCAGTCAACAAATGACGTATACCCTACTGCAATTCGTTTAGGTTTATTACTTAGCCTAGATGAGTTAAATCTTCCATTTAACAATTTGATTCTTAGCTTTTTGAATAAATCTCAAGAGTTTGCACACATTTTAAAAATGGGTCGTACTCAGTTACAAGACGCTGTGCCTATGACATTAGGTCAAGAGTTTGGTGCTTTTGCGGTAACTCTACAAAAAGACCTTGAGCAAATTAATACGCTTATTCCAAATGTTTTAGCTTATATGAATCTTGGCGGTACAGCGATTGGTACGGGAATTACCACTGAATATAGTTACCGTGAACTCGCGATTCAAGCACTTGCAAAAATCTCTGGTAAGAAAATTAAGTCAGCTCCAGATTTGATTGAAGCAACTTCTGATATGGGTGACTTTGTTCTTTTATCTGGTTTATTAAAACGTACTGCAACTAAACTTTCAAAAATTGCCAATGACTTGCGTTTACTTTCAAGTGGTCCACGTACTGGCATTAATGAAATTAATTTAGAAGCACGTCAACCTGGTAGCTCGATCATGCCAGGTAAAGTAAACCCAGTTATTCCTGAAGCAATGAACCTTGCTTGCTTCCAGATCATTGCAAATGATTTGGCTGTAACGTTAGCTGCTGAAGCTGGTCAATTACAGTTAAATGCAATGGAACCACTTATTGCATTCAAACTGTTTGAATCGATGGACTTGCTTGGTAAAGCAATGGCAATGTTCCAAACTAAGTGTATTGATACGATTACGGCGAACCCTGAACACTGTAAAGCTTTGGTTGAAAATTCAATTGGTATTGTGACTGCACTTAACCCATACCTAGGTTATGAAACTACAACTCGTATTGCTAAAACTGCAAACGAAACTGGGCAAAGCGTATTGGCTTTAGTTCAAAATGAAGGTTTATTATCAGCCCAAGTGCTTGATGAGATCTTGTCGATTAATAATATGGTTAAACCAAAAATGTCGGCTTAATTCCTGAAAATAAAAAAGGAGCTTTTATAAGCTCCTTTTTTATTTGTTCTATATTTTAAAAACTGAAAGTTGTAGAGAATTGGGCTGTACGTGGATTACCTAAGAATAAATAGTCATCACCCATAAATGCCCCTACATCACGCCAATATTTCTTATTAAACAAGTTATCAATATTGAATCTAAAAGTTGTGTCATGCCCAGCAAAATTTGTTTTATAGGCAGCACCAATATTAAAGACGCTATAACCACCTACTTTTGCCGTTCCCTCTTTGTTTGCATATTTACTGCTACTGTATTGCATACCACTCAATAATCTTAATCCTTCAACTGAAGGTACTTTATAAGATAACTGCGCAGTTGCGCGGACTTTTGGTACATTTTGAGTTTGATACCCTTTGTAGCTGTCATTATCAATATCAACAAGACGAGATTTGGTATAGGTAACGCCAGAGCTTACGTCAACTGTATCGGTTAAAGCGCCCGTTAAACCTAACTCAATACCTTGGTTGTGTTGTTCGCCTTGTTCAATAAAATCGAAAGTTCCATCTGCATTTACTTTG
The DNA here is from genome assembly GCF_031196675.1 of Acinetobacter sp. 148. Taxonomy (NCBI): domain Bacteria; kingdom Pseudomonadati; phylum Pseudomonadota; class Gammaproteobacteria; order Moraxellales; family Moraxellaceae; genus Acinetobacter; species Acinetobacter sp. 148. Next base: position 11,025 of record NZ_JAVIMT010000085.1, read on the forward strand.
CTATATTGATTGTCTTGTTTTAAATCAAAAATAGCTGCTGTTACTAAGAAGTTGCGTATTTGTTGTTTAACACCAACTTCATATTGTTCAGAATTTTTAGGAGATAGAACTTCTAGAGCATTATTAGCGAACCACGGAGCTTCACCACCATCTGATAATCCTTTGGCATATGAAGCATAAAGATTAGTCGTGGAAGTTGGACTATACATGAGTGCTAATTGTGGCAAGAATTTGTTTAAATCCGTATCACGGCTTTGCTGCCCATCTGAATTATAAGCTTGCTCATCAAGGTGAATCAGTTTTCCACCGAGTAGAGTTGACCATTGATCATTAAATTGAACTCGGTCAGATACAGTAAGTGCAGTCTGATTACTCTCTAGAGCTTTGTAACGATCGCCAGGGCTTTCCGATGAAGGACTGTAGTCGACCGTATCTTCATAGATATTGCCTGTTCCTACCGCTACATTCAGTGGTGTATGGTGCTTTAAGGTTTTATATGTACGTTGTAATTCGAAAGCGATTTGATGCTGAATATTGCCAGTGTTGAATTGACCATTTAACCCAGCAGCGAACTGGTTAGTAATTCGTGTATCATCTGGGCTGCGGAAGTCATAAATGTCATAATTTCCGTGTTTATCAAAAGTATTGCCCAAACCGGTAACTTCACAAATGCTGCTATAACATCCCCATGGGAAAGCACTATTATCATCAATCACAACACGGCTTTGAGACGCACTTAAGCTACCATTCCATTGATCGTTAAATGCATATTGATATTTCAAACTCGCATTTAGACTGTTATTTACAACAGGTTTACTCCAAGACTGGTAACCCAATAAACGGTCTTGATCTACATTTGTTGGTACTTCTTGCCCATCAAGCAGTTGATAACCGGGTACTGAACGTTGACTTTGATGCTGAGCTTCAATATCAAACAATAATTTAGAACGCTCATTAATTTTCCAGTCTAAAGCTACTGAACCAAACTCACGTTTACCATTTGCGTGATCAACATTTGGATGGATGCTTTCATGGGCTAAATTGATTCGATAACCAAAACTATCATTAACAAAGCCGCCTACATCCGTTGCCAGTGTATAACCACCTTCTGAATTTGCATCGACTGTAATGTTTTTAACATCGGCTGGTCTTTTGGTTACATAGTTAATCACACCACCTGGTGTCGACATTCCACTTTGAATTGCAGAAATGCCTTTTAAGATTTCAACTTGTTCTTTATTTTCTAAAGCTACATTTTGTTCGCCACGTATGGTATGGCCATTAATGAGATAGCTTGAGCCTAAATCGAGTGCGAAACCACGTGCTACAAAGTTTGGATAGTAACCAATAGCGGCATAACCATCGCCTAAGGATGAATCATTTTTAATCACATCGGTCAGTGTTTTTGCGTGTTGATCTGCTATACGTTCAGATGTAATGGTGGTAATAGATGCAGGTACTTTCTTTACATCACCAGTTTGAAAACCAGATAAACTCACTTTTTTTGATGTGTATAGTGCATCACTATTTTGTGTAGCGTTCACAGTAATGGTTGGGAGCTGCGAAACCTCCGCTTCATTTGCATAGACGACAGATGTTATGAGTGCAATAGATGAAGCCAATGCTGTTTTAGAGCATGTCATGAAGTGAAGATTTAACGAACGTCTTTCCATTGAATAACTACCTGCCATACCGTGCATAATTTGAAGCGCTAGAAATAAGTGCTGAGCCGATTTTTAGCCACGCAAGAATACAGCTACATATATTGAGAAACAACATATTCTGTATTTTTTCGATTAATTGAATTTAGTTCGACTTTTTCAACTTATCATTCTATGAATTTCCTTTATTTTCTTGGGAATTGATACTATAACTTTTTAAGTATTATCAAATATTCAAAATACACTTAAGCTCAAAATGGCACTTAAAAGGAGAAATAGAATAGAAAAATACCGTTATTAAATTAGCTTACTGATTTTAAAAACAATTAATTATTCAGTTAAATGAAAGGAAGTGTTCGATCATTGGTGAAAATCTCTTTAAATCGAACAAAAGGACATAATCTCACTAGAATCGAATTTTAAAATTAGAAAAAATGAATGGTTAGGAATTCTAAGGACGTGCTCAGGGTTGAGTGATTTTTAAAAAGTTCATTCTATTTTCTGTTTAGCTCACCTAAAAAGTTCCTAGTTTTTGTCTACAAAATGATGGAAGTAATATGACATATACTCAGGAAGAAAAACGTAGCAGGATACGTGGGATTGTAGGCGCAGCCTCTGGTAATTTAGTCGAATGGTTTGATTTTTATATTTATGCAGTATTTGCTGCTTACTTTACTCAAGCTTTAACCGCGCCAGATATGGATAGTACAACCAAGTCTATTTATGTTTGGGGGGTGTTTGCCGCAAGCTTCTTTATGCGTCCGATTGGAAGCTGGCTATTTGGTCGTATTGCAGATCGACATGGCCGAAAGAAGTCGATGATCATATCAATCTGTTTGATGGCTTTAAGCTCCTTTTTATTTGCAGCTTTGCCTACTTATGATCAAGTCGGTTTATCTGCCCCTTTTCTATTGCTCCTTGTTCGTTTACTTCAAGGCTTATCAGTGGGTGGTGAATATGGCGCCGTTGCGACTTATATGAGTGAATTAGGCTTAAAAGGTCAGCGTGGTTTTTACTCATCTTTCCAATATGTCACTCTCTCTGGTGGTCAATTGCTTGCAAGCTTACTGGGCGTTATTTTATTGACGTTCTTAAGTGAACAACAATTACATGATGGCGGTTGGCGTATTCCATTTGTTATTGGTGGTATCGCAGCAATCTTATCTTTGCTTGCACGTAGTCGTTTAGAAGAAACGCTTTCTCATCAAGACAGCGAACGAAAAGAGTCTGGTAGCTTAAGAGAACTCTTTAAAAAACACTGGAAAACCTTTTTATTGGTGGTTGGATACACTTCTGCTGGTTCATTAACGTTTTATGTAGAGACTGTTTATTCAAAAACCTATTTAACCAATTTAGGGATGGATGGAAAAACTGTTGGTTATATCATGACCTTCGCCCTATTTGTCTATATGTGTGCTCAACCTGTATTTGGTGCAATTTCGGACCGTATTGGGCGACGCTCTTCAATGTTGGCATTTAGCTTATTGTCCGCCATTTTTATTTATCCCGTCATGGTGATCGGGATGCGTGCCTATATAGATTCTCCGATCATCATTACATTGCTACTCATCTTTATGATGATGTTACTCAGCTTCTATACTTCTATTAGTGGTTTGGTAAAAGCTGAAATGTTCCCACCTCATGTGCGAGCTTTAGGTGTAGGTTTCTCTTATGCAGTAGGTAATGCGCTGTTTGGTGGTTCTGCGCCTTCGGTTGCCTTACAGTTTAAAGCTGCCGGAATTGAAAATACCTTCTTTATATATGTGATTGTCATGCTGGTTATCTGTTTCTTATGTAGCCTTGCGCTTCCTAAAAAACCAGATTACTTAGAACATGATCATTAATTAAATAAGATGCCATCTGTCCCAAGCAGAAGGCATCTTTTAGCTCTTAGCAAATTCTTTAAAAAAAGCCCACGGAAAAATCCCTTTGTCATGCCCATCACTAAAGCAAATTTGGGCACCATAACCTTGATCAAACATAGCTGTCACTTCAACATTTTGATGCTCTATTTTAATTTGTTTAATCCGCTTCGCTCGACAAAAGCCACATGGGCAAATTTCCCTTAAACTTTGATGACTCAGGCATACGCTTGAGCCATCGGTCCATATAAAGTGAACCTGCTTATTTATAGTGTCGACACGGATATCAGGTCTGATTTGCATACTTCACCTCACCAATTTGATTTAATCCAATACGGATCGCTTTTCGTACTTCAGGATCTGGATCATTTTGATGTTGTTCCAATAGCTTCTGAGCTTCTGCTGTACCAATCTCACCTAGGGCTAAAGCGACTTCTTTACGCAAATTACTAATTTCATGCTTAAAGTTATCAGTCAAATGAGCAACTGCCAGATGTGATTTAAGTAGTCCCAAGCTCCGTACTGCTGCAATACGTACTTGCCAATACAAGTCTGATACAGCATGAATTAAAGGAGCTTCGAGCTGAACAATACGTAATTTTCCAATCGTAAGAGCAGCTTCCACTCTTAGTTGCCAACTTTCCGAAGTTAAAGAATGTTGAAGTGCTTGGATAACTTCAACCGATATGTTCTGACTATAAGCTAAACCACCTGTTGCAATACGGCGGACCTCATCATCTGTATCTGTTTCGGCAATTTTTGCCAATATCGTAATTGCTTGGTCTTGTTGTAACCAACTTAATGCACTGACTGCCTCACGGCGTACAAATGCATCTTCGTGGTGCACCAAAGCAGATATCTCTTCAAATAATTGCTGTGGTCGTAAAGGTTTTAAAGCACGCAGAATTGCACCAAGAGCAAAAGTATCCGTATGCTTTAAATACGGTGCCAGTATCTGGGCCGATGCCACATTTTTGACTTCACTTAAACTCTGGCTGGCAGCTTGTCTCACATTCAGATCAGCATCAAATAAGGCTTGCGCCAATACTTGCAAACTGGTTGAGTCTTCCCAGCTTTCTAGTTTTTTTGCCGCTTCTTCACGAACTAAAGCTGAAGAGTCGTGTTGTAGTGCTGCATGCAGCCACGGAAGTAAATCCGGATTTTCTTCATCACCAATATTCATTAAAGCAACAAAGCGGATCTTTTCATCTGCATGATTGAGCGGCGCAAGAAATTCCTGATTATATTCATCGATATCATCTAAAGCTTGATAATAAAAACTCATTCGTATTCCTTAATTTGTGATTTCTTTCCAAGCCCTAATGGATTTAAACGGCTTAACTCTTCTTGTTGAGTGGCTTCTTTTAACGTTTGAATGCAATGTTTTTTAATGGCTGTAAATTCACTACTCGTTACAAGCTCAACATCCCGTGGACGTTCAAACTTAAGTGGAATTTCTTCAATAATTCGCCCTGGTCGATGGCTCATAATCAACACTCGATCGGCTAAAAAAAGTGCCTCATCAATATCGTGGGTAATAAATAAAACCGACGTTTGAATTTCTTGCCAAATTTCGAGTAATAGCATTTGCATTTTTAAACGAGTTTGAGCATCTAACGCACCAAACGGCTCATCCATTAATAAAATGCGAGGTTGATTAATTAGTACTCTCGCAATTTCAACCCGTTGCTGCATGCCACCAGAAAGTTCAGCTGGAAATTTATGCTCAAAACCTTTAAGTCCGACCAGATCAATCATTTTCTGAGCTTGTCCAGTACGCTTTTGTTTAGCGATGCCTTTCATTTTTAAACCAAAGGCAATATTTTCGAGCACGCTTTTCCACGGAAATAAGGTATGTTGCTGAAACACCAAACCTCTATCTGGATGAGGTTCAAATATCGATTCATCATCGACCGTTAAAGACCCAGAACTAATGGGTAAGTGCCCTGCCAAAGCACCTAATAATGTTGATTTACCGCAACCCGACGGGCCAAGTAGACATATAAACTCGCCCGGTTGTATTTCGAAATTAACCCGATCTAATGCCTGAAAACGATTTTTAGCTTGCCCTAAATGTAGAGATAGATTTTGAATACGTACATGGCCTTGTGTAACTGACATTTTAAGACTTCCTCAATTGATACCATGGAGTAAATCGGTTTCCAATCACACGCACCAATGTACTGCTAAACATACCTAACGCTCCGATCAGCACCATGCCAACCACGATATTGCTATAGTTTTGCAAGGTGAAAGATTCCCATGTGAAGTATCCAATTCCATGTTGCCCCGAAATCATTTCGGCAGTCACTAAACAGAACCAGCAAGTACCCATTCCAATGGATAAACCAGTAATAATATTCGGTAATGCCCCCGGAATAATGACTTCATGAATAATGGCAAGATCAGAAGCACCTAGACTTTTTGCAGATGCAACGAGTCTTGGATCAACTGCACCAACGCCATGTACGGTGTTTAATAAAATTGGAAATAAAGCCCCAATGAACGTAATAAAAATCATGGAAGCTTCTGATGAGGGAAAAATCAGAATTGCTAAAGGAATCCATGCAACTGCTGGTATTGGACGTAATACTTCTAATGGTGGCATTAGAAAGGCAGCCAGTTTTTGATAACGTCCTGCTAACAAACCAATACCTACACCAATTAGAGCCGCAAGCACAAAACCAATCACTACACGAAACACACTCGATTCAACATGTTCAAATGCAGTGCTGAGTTGAAAAAAAGCCCAAAGCGCATGGATGACATCTAAAGGTGTCGGGACATTGCTAAAGTTCACAAAGCCTAAATTTATTTTAAACTGAGCAAGTCCTTGCCAAACTGCTATCCAAAAAGCTATAGATGTAAAAGCAATGACATAGCTTTTTAAATGCGCCCGATATAATGTCAATTGTTGGAAAAATTTAATCAAAAATGTACTTTGGTTTTTAGGTTTTGTCTGGGCTAAACTACTCATTTGTCACCTCCTGATCATTAGGTAAGACAACACATCAGCTCTTTGTTACAAGCTGAATAGCTTCAAAGTCATATACTTTTCCGCCCTCTTGTTTAGCCCATTTTTCAGCATCATCTTTTAATAAAAAGGCTTGAATTTGTCCTGCTTTGTCTGTGGCATACCATGCCAAATTAGCAAGTAACTTAATATCGGACTGATGATCTTGGCTATAAACCACACGCACCGTTTTTCCATCGGCTTGTATTTTCTTTAAATCAGAAAAAGCATGCTCAGGCGTTTCATAGCTACGCACTTTTTCTTCACCCTTTACCCAAATTTGAGTTACCCGATCAAATGTCTTGATGGGTTGGCCCGTTAAAGCATCATTGGCAACCAAAGGTGATTTTGCATAGTCAGCAAGTTGCTGGCTGTAATTAAGTCCAGATGCCTGAAATGCATCCTTAATATATTGGTCATCAATAAATTTATTTACATCAAGCGTACCGTCGTTTTTTCCTAAAACTTTCAAGGTATCTATCGCAATTTGAGTCGCTTTTCGATATTCAGGTTTCCACGTTAAGTCACGAGTTTGCAGACCTAAAGGGCCATGAAATAGATAAACAACTTCGGCAGGAATACCTGTTTTTTCAGCAATAAGTTCACTATATTTTTCTGGTTGTTCCTGAATCAGACGATTCGCTTCAATAGTTGCTTGTAAATAAGCTTTTATGACTTCGGGATGCTGCTGTGCATAATCCTTGCTGGCAAGCGAACCATGAAATGTGGGTGATTTTGCTTGAGAACCATCATAGATTTTTTTGGCAAAACCTTGGTAAGCAAATAACTCACCAAATGGTACGAAGTCAGCATGTGCAGAAATTTTATGACTTTTTAATGCAGGTCCCGCCACTTCTGGCGCCTGAGCAATCACTTTAATATCTTTATCAAGTTGCCAGCCTTCAGCCTGAATCGCTCGTAGCAATAGTCCATGAGCAGTTGAAGCAAAAGGTACGGAAATGGTTTGTCCTTTTAGTTCTTTCAGTGATGTTACTTTTGAGTCAATTGGAACAACAATCGCATTACCGCTACCATTAATACTGCCTGACAATGGCGCTAAAAATATGCTTTCTTTCCCAGCTTTTTTAAATGCCGCTAAATTATTAACCGCAGGAAAGTCAGCCATTGCTCCCAAATCTAGACGCCCAGCCACCATCTCACTGGTAAGTGGTGCACCAGAGGTAAAGTTTTTCCATTGAATATCATATTTAACGTGTTTGTATTTACCATCTTTAGGCAAATATTTTGGTAATAAATTCAATTCACGAATTAGCAACCCACCTGTTGCACAGTTAATGGTCGTGTCTTGTGTACCAATGGCGACACGCACAGTTTCTGTTTTACTGCCGCACCCCAAAGTGCCGAGTACCATGGCACCAATTAAGCTACTGAGTAATAGTTTTTTATTGATCAATTTATTTTGTCTCATGTTACGTATTCCAAATTAATTATTTGAGTAGGTATGGGATATTTACTTTGACTGCATCTGTTGGGCAGTCCTTTTCACAAGGCATGCAATACCAACATTCATCAAATTGCATATAAGCTTTTTGGGTTGTTGGATCGATTGCCAATAAATCCATTGGACAAACATCTACACAGACAGTGCATCCTTTATCAGCAATACATTTATCTTCATCGATAATGACGGGTGCGACAGTACGGTGCTGTACTTCTTTAAAAATAAAAGCCATGATTTGAATTCCTGATTTATTTAGTCCGCTAGAGCAACATCTTTTTGAATGCGTAAACGGTCATACGACACAGCTTCATCTTGATTAATCGGAACCAGATAAGGCTCGATTGGCTTTTTGAAACTGACCATATTGCCGTGTTCATCTTTTTTCAAATGCGCGTGACAGAACCAATCCGAGTTATTTTTTTGAGGGAAATCTGCTCTATAGTGGTACAGTCCCCAGCGGCTTTCTTCTCTAAACAATGAAGCTCTTGCTGCCATTTCCGCACAATCTCGAATAAAAGAAACTTCAGCGGCACGCATCAGCTCATGTGGGTTTCTGGCAGAAATTCGCTTAATATCCTGTTTAATTTCTTCAAAACGCTTGAGCCCAATTTGCATTTTTTGGCGAGTTTTAGGAGGCTGCAAATAGTCATTTACAAAACGGCGCAGCTTATATTCCACTTGTTCTGGAGGCAAACCTTCTGAGCAATCCAGTGGCGCAAATATTCGAGCTTTTTCTGCTTCTATTTCGCTTTGGTTTAATTCGCTATCTTCAATTGCATTCACGTATTGCGCAGCATTTACACCCGCAAACCAACCATAGGTAAATGCACCAAGCATATAATTATGAGGTACAGCCGCCATATCGCCAGCGCTATATAATCCTTTAACCGAAGTCTCCGCTTTTTCATTGACCCATACGCCAGAAGCACTGTGTCCGCTACAGAAACCAATTTCGGAGATATGCATTTCCACCATATCTTGACGGTAATTGGTTCCTCGGCCCTCATGGAAACGACCACGGCTTGGGCGCTCATTGGTATGTAGAATCTCTTCAATAGTTTGGATCGTTTCTTCGGCCAGATGATCTACTTTTAAATAAACAGGACCATTACCACTTTCCAGTTCTTGGTAAAACTCCCACATCATTTGACCACTCCAGTAGTCACATTCAATGAAACGTTCACCTTTACTGTTGGCGGTATAACCTCCTAAAGGTCCGGTCACATAGGCACAAGCAGGACCGTTATAGTCTTTAATCAATGGATTAATCTGGAAGCATTCTAAGTTGGCAAGCTCAGCACCTGCATGGTATGCCATTGCATAGCCATCACCTGCATTGGTGGGGTTTTCATAAGTGCCCATTAAATAGCCAGAAGCTGGCAAACCTAAACGCCCTGCGGCACCACAACATAAAATGGCAGCTTTCGTTTTAATGACATAAAAGTCACCACTACGACAATCAAAACCGACTACACCATTGATTGCACCTTGCTCATTTTTTAAAAGCTTTGTGGTGACAATCCGATTATTAATTTTGACTTGAGCACGCTTTAACTGACGATATAAAACTTTTTTAACGTCATGGCCTTCGGGCATTGGTAAAACATATGCCCCCATGTGATGTACTTTTTTTACTGCAAATTCGCCAGTCTCATCTTTTTCAAACTTAATACCCCATTGATCGAGCTGTTGAATGGTTGTGAAACTATGCTTCGCATATGCATATACAGTGGTTTGGTTAACTACCCCATCATTAGCAATGGTAATTTCTTTGGTGTATTGCTCAGGTGTTGCGTAGCCCGGAATAACAGCATTATTCAGTCCATCCATTCCCATTGAAATCGCCCCACTACGTTTTACATTCGCTTTTTCAATGAGCAAGACTTTTAAATTCGGGTTTTCTTGTTTGGCTTTAATCGCAGCCATTGGCCCTGCAGTTCCACCACCAATCACCACAATATCGAACTCAAGATATTTATTTTCCATTGAATATTCCTTATTTTTATTTGAGTTATTAACGATGAATACGTAAACGGTACTGGAAGGTATCGCCCGAGAAGTAGAGATATTCATAGTCAATCGGTTGACCATTTGCATCATGAGTCAAACGTTCGACCCGTAATACCGGAGTTCCGATTTCGACTTGCAACAAAGCCGCTAATTCTTCATCCGCTACCGTGGCATCAATGCTTAAATCCGCATGTCCCAAAGGAATATCGCACTCTTGTTCTAATGCCTTGAAAATATCGGTTGTACGTAAATCAATCGCTTTCTCTTTAAGCTTCAAACCAATATGTTCAGGCAAATAAGTCAACTCATACGACACTGGCTGACGGTTGAGTAAACGGACACGTTGAATTTCATACACATTAGCTTTAACAGGTAACTTTAATTTGGGCACAACGTGCATCGGGATCTGCTTAAGCTCGGCCGAGATGACACGGTTTAAAATTTCGTGACCAGCAGATGACATTGCTTCTGCAAAGCCTTGCAAACTTGAGATGTTCTGGAACGTTTTTGGCTTGCTTACAAAGGTCCCTTTACCTGGCACCTTAAAAATATAGCCTTCCAACTGTAATTGGTTGAGCGCTTGGCGAACTGTAATTCGACTTACACCAAATTGTTCAGCAAACTCGTTTTCAGATGGAATTTGGCTCAGTACGGCATATTCACCATTTACAATTTTGTTAAGGATGAGTTCCCTTAATTGATCGTAAAGAGGCTTGTGATTTTTGGGATCTTGGGGTAGCTGGCTCACGGCTCACAACCTGTTATAACAACTTGAGCAAATAATGTTTAAAATGTTTCAGCTTTGGAAATAATTTAAAGCGATAACTTTAGTTAAAAAAATAATTTCATTTAATATCAATAAATTAATAAATAGTTATCTATAAAAGTTGAATGGTTATCATAAAAAATACATTTGTGTTTGTTATGCTATAAAACATACTCCGTTATGCCATAAACGTAAAAATTAATATTATTTTTTAGGGGATAATATGCAACAAAAACAATTAAATACCCCTGATGATTCAGTGGAACAAGTCACCTTCTGGCAAGCCTTCTTATTTTGGCTCAAGCTTGGTTTTATTAGCTTTGGGGGGCCAGCTGGACAAATCGCTGTGATGCATCAGGAACTGGTTGAACAAAAGCGCTGGATATCAGAAAAAAGATTTTTACATGCACTGAACTACTGCATGTTGTTACCCGGACCTGAAGCGCAGCAGTTAGCAACCTACATTGGTTGGCTTATGCATAGAACTGTGGGAGGATTGGTTGCAGGTATTCTATTTGTATTACCCTCTTTATTTATTTTAATTGGGCTATCTTGGGTTTATATAAAATTTGGAGATGTGCCTGTTATTGCAGGTATTTTTTACGGGATAAAGCCTGCCGTCACTGCAATTGTCTTTCATGCAACTTACCGTATAGGTAGTCGTTCGCTTAAAAATAAGTTTTTATGGGTCGTCGCGATTGCAGCGTTTTTTGCCATTTTTGTCTTAAAACTTCCTTTCCCGCTTATCGTTCTATCAGCTGGTATTGCTGGCTATTTAGCGAGTAAAAAGTACCCAGAACTATTTTCCTCAGCGGCTGGACATAAAGCCAGTCAAAAAGATTATGGTCCGGCATATATTGATGATGATACCCCAACACCAGAGCACGCTAAATTCCATTGGTCACGGTTAGCCAGACTTATTTTTGTGGCAATCGCTTTATGGTTATTGCCAATTTTAGCTTTAGGCGCATATTTTGGATGGCATCATTCCTATACCCAAATGGCTTGGTTTTTCACTAAAGCTGCGCTGCTTACGTTTGGGGGCGCTTACGCGGTTTTACCTTATGTCTATCAGGGGGCTGTCAATCATTTTGGATGGCTTTCACCTACACAAATGATTGATGGATTGGCACTTGGTGAAACTACACCCGGTCCACTGATTATGGTCGTTGCCTTTGTTGGTTTTTTAGGAGGTGTAAATCATTCATTACTAGGCTCTGAGCATTTATTTTTTGCTGGAGCACTCGGTGCAGTCATTGTGACTTGGTTTACCTTTCTATTTTCATTTGTCTTTATTTTTGCGGGTGCGCCCATTATTGAGTCTACACATAACGAAATTAAATTTACTGCACCCCTTACTGCCATTACTGCAGCTGTGGTCGGCGTCATTTTAAATTTAGCACTATTTTTTAGTTATCACGTGTTATGGCCACAAGGCTTTTCAGGCCATTTTGATGCTATTGCAGCAATAATTACTGCTGCAGCATTTATTGCTTTATTCCGATTTAACATTAATGTGCTATATGTCATTTTTGCTTCAGCTCTGGTTGGGCTCGCTGTCACTTTCTTCTAGTTATTTACTGATTGAATTGATTTTTCAAAATCATAATCTCAATAAGGCCGAACAGCCCCATTACTGTTCGGCTATTTATATTTTTAGCCTGCTAACTGTGCAATTTGCGCTGCTGCATTATCTAAGGCAGCTTGACGTGCTTCTGGTCCGAAAGCGATCCCTTCCGCGCGCACAAAAGTGATATCAGTCACCCCAATAAAATTGAAAAACGCTTTGATATATGTTTCTTGATAGTCTAAAGCTTCAGCTGGTGAACCTTCTGAATACACACCACCACGCGAAGAAGCAATAATGACACGTTTCCCCTCTACTAAACCTTGAGGACCATTTTCCGTATAACGGAATGTTTTTCCAGCAACAGATAGTCGGTCAAGCCACGCTTTTAACTGTGATGGGAAGCTGAAGTTGTACATAGGTGCGCCAATTACAACGATATCTGACGATAAGAACTCATCCAAATATTGGGTGTTTCGTGCAACACGTTGTTGCGCTGTTTCATTATTAGGTTCAACACCTTGCCATGCTAAAAACTCAGCATCAGACAAATGAGGAATTGGCTCTAAAGCAAAATCGTGATGAATAATTTCTGCATCTGGATAAGCTGTGCTGAGCTGACGAATAACAGATGAGGTGAGTTGGCGGCTAACAGACTGCTCACCTAAAATACTTGTGTCAATTTGAAGTAGTTTCATCGCTTATACCTACAGTATAAAATTGTTACTTGAGCTAATTATGTTACTACTATTATTCTTATGCACAAGAAGGCACATTTAGGGAACCAAGTAATATGACTGTAACCATACCTCATGATATCCAAAGTTCAGATTGCCAAAGAGTTAGTCAAGTGTTGGCTAGAGTCGGAGAGAAATGGAGTATACTCATTGTAATGACACTTGCATCACATCCTCATCGCTTTTCTGAAATAAAGAAACGTATCAATGGAATATCGCAGCGTATGCTTACATTATGTTTGCGTGGTTTAGAACGAGATGGGTTGGTTAAACGTACGGTTTATCCTGTAGTTCCACCTCATGTTGAATATGAATTAACTCCACTGGGCCATTCACTTACAGAACCTGTAATTGCTTTAGGCCAATGGGCTCAGCAGCATATTGCAGATATTGATGCGGCAAGAGCTGCATTTGATGCAGCTCAGGAGAAATCAATTACATTAGACACTTAACGTAACTGCGAAGGACTCATGCCATAAAATTGTTTAAAGCGATGACTTAAGTGACTTGCTGAACTAAACCCACATACTAGGGCAATATCTTGCAAAGAAAGCTGAGATGACTGAATTAGTCCTTTGGCCTTAGTTAAGCGTCTTTGCATGACATATTGGTGAGGCGCCATATTCATGGACTGTTTAAACATATGAGCAAAATGGTATTCGCTTAAATTCACAATATTTGCCAAATCAGACAAAGTGAGTGCCTGATCTAGATGATCTTCAATCCATTCCTGAATATATTTGAGTTTATGGGGTGCCAGTCCGCCCTTGATAGTAGGCTGTTGCCATTGAACACTACTATATTTTCGAATTAAGTGATTCAACAATAAACTTGCCGTTGTACTCATTTGCAAATGATTTGAAGAATCTTGCCAATCGCAATCTAATAAGAAGAATTGATATAACGCCCGAATCCGTTCATCATCATTAAATACAACTTCGTTTAGTTCAATTTGATTCGGCTCTTTGTCCCATATTTTTTCAGCAACATCACGCAAATGTTGGTCGGTGTAGTACAAGTGGACAAATTTAAGCCCACCACGTATGTCCCAAGTTGACTCCTGATGTTCGGGCAATAGGCAAAAACGTCCCGGCCCACCACCATTTTTCCAGCCCGCAGGTGTTTTTTGATAGCTTTCATAACCATCTTGAATATAAAGACTTAAAGTGTGGTGATCGCTACAGACACTTACACGATCTTGCTGATTAGACCAAAATGCAAGTTGCATATTTTCATCAAGCACCACAGTTTCGTGAAGCTTGGCTTTAGACTGCTGTAGCTGTTCTAAAGTTTGATAAGCCATGCAAAATTAAAACGAATATGATTGAGCTTAAGTTAACCATATTCAGCAAAATTCAGCTAGTTTAGATCTATAAAAAACGCAAGATCTTGCATGTACAACACAAGAATATATACGTGAAAAATGAAGCATTCCTAGATACTTAAGCTTGGTAATCGAGGATGAAGTTATGAATATTTTACTCTATGTTGCGGTGGTGTTGATTTGGGGAACAACATGGATTGGAATTGCCGTTCAAAGCCACTATGCAACACCCGTTGTCGCAATTTTATGGCGTTTTGCCATTTCAGCCTTATTACTTTGGGTGGTTTTACTATTTTCAGGAAAATTACAGCGAATTGCTTTAAAAGATCACTTGTTCTGTATGCTGCAAGGACTTTGTGTTTTTGGCCTAAACTTTATTTGTTTTTATACTGCGGTTAAATATGTAAATAGCGGTTTAGAGTCTGTCATTTTTTCGATGGCGGTTTTCTTTAATGCCATTAATGCACTTATCTTTTTTAAGCAGAAACCTTCCCCAAACTTTGCGCCAGCTGCACTTTTGGGCCTAAGTGGTATTGTTTTACTATTTTGGCACGATCTGATTAATAGCCAGTTTAATGCGCAGTTATTAATGGGTATTGGGCTATGTGCAATAGGCACTTACGGTTTTTCTTTAGGGAATATGATTAGTGTTAGACACCAAAAACGTGGCCTAAATATCTTTTCAACAAACTGTTATGCCATGACTTATGGCGCATTGGTGATGTTAATTCTGGCTTTATTTACAGGACAAGATTTAATGCCGCCGATGAATTTCCCATTTTTAAGCTCGGTACTATACTTAGCTGTATTTGGCACGGTTATTGGGTTTTCAGCTTATTTTTCTCTGGTCGGACGAATTGGCGCAGCTAAAGCAGCCTATAGCACGTTGCTCTTTCCTTTAGTTGCTTTAACAGTTTCTACTTTCTTTGAAGGATATGAGTGGACTTTAAATGCTGTATTTGGAATTTTACTCATCTTACTTGGTAACTACTTAATGTTTAGTAAGTTTGAAATTGGAAAGAAGTTATTTAGCAGTCAAAAAAATTGTGAGAAGCAGGCATAAAAGCCTGCTTTTTTTATAAATCATAATTAATTTTAGCAGCCCGTTTTTAGCATCAACTCGAAATCTTTTAAAGCTGCGGCTGCTGTGGCTAAAGGCGCAGATGCCCCTCCACTGACCACAAATTCTCCCATTTCTTGTGTTAACACCCGAATGCATTTTTGAGAACCTTGCAGATGAGCAAACGCATGATTTGCTGGGACTAACCTTAATTCAATACCTGTTTGAATTTGCTGCTTTTTAACATGAATAAAACCGACCAGACGAGGAATTACATTTTCTTTTTTCCAGTCACGAATATGATCGGTAGTCACGTGACTGATTCCTTGTCTTGGAATATCTTGAATTTTTATATCAGCCCCCAAAACAGTGTTGGCTAATATGGTAATTTTAGCAGCGGTATCCCATCCATCTACATCGAAAGAACTGTCAGGTTCCGCAATACCTTTTGCTTGAGCTTTTTCAAGAGATTCTGCAAATGCGCATTCGTGTTGCAACATATCATTTAAAATAAAATTCGTGGTGCCTGTAAACACACCTTCTATTTCTAAAATTTGGCAACCAGCCAAGTTATATTCAAACAAATCAACAGTTGGTAAGGCGGCAGCCGTCGCACCGCTAAAAAATAATTTTTTATTGTGTTGATGTGCCAAGTTAACTAATTTTTTACCTTCTACAACTAAAGCACCTTTAGATACCGCAATCGCATGCATGTTATGTGTTAAAGCATAATTTAAATAAAATAGGCCTTTCCCACCTGTCACATAGTCACTTGGTCCAGTTTCAATAATGACATCTGCTTGAACCTGTTCTAAAAACTTTTGCTCTGTTAGGCCTGCTTGATATTGTGTTTTATCTAGCCACTTTGAAGCTTGTAAACCTTCTTGGTCAATTAAGCCTGATGATGAGTTACAAACACCCACTAAACGGGCATCAATTTGATATTTTTGTTTATAGTAGGTCGATCGATTTAAAAGAAGCTCTGCAATTTGTTGCCCAATCCGTCCGAAACCACAAATTGCCACATTAATTCGCTTCATTTCACTTTCTCAAAATTTAAATGGTTTAAATCAATTTTCCAAAGATAATTTTAATATCTCATCTTGGAAAAATTGCTACTTATAGAGAAGGTTAAAATACTATATCGCTCAGATATTTGTTAGATTAACAATCTTAATAACCATATAAATTGCGACAGCAAAAACCATTAAAGCAAAGACCTTTTGTACAATTGCAGACGGAATAAACCGAATAGCTCGGCGTCCTAATAACATACCGAATGCACATGCGAGTGCAAACGCACTAGTGATTGCTACTGGATAGTGAAAGCCCTCTGCAATATGCATC
This sequence comes from Acinetobacter sp. 148, assembly GCF_031196675.1. Lineage (NCBI taxonomy): Bacteria > Pseudomonadati > Pseudomonadota > Gammaproteobacteria > Moraxellales > Moraxellaceae > Acinetobacter > Acinetobacter sp. 148. Next base: position 27,834 of record NZ_JAVIMT010000085.1, read on the forward strand.
ACAATACTCATGCCACTAATCAGGAAAATAATCATAAGTGAGGTTGCAACAATGCTATGCATATCCAAATTTGTGACTTTTCTAAGCGCGGGTACAATTACAAAGCCGCCGCCAACCCCTAACATCCCCGTTAAAAGCCCAGCAATAATCCCGATGCTTGCAAGCACACCACCAGTTTTAAAATTCCAGATAAAGCGTCCCGTACTTGGGTTGACCTGACACGGCGGGTTATGAAAATCCGAAATTCGGTTACTAATAAGTCGATAGCCGACTGTAAACATGACCAAGCTAAACATTAACATGAGCCAAATAGGTGAAATTGTGTTAGCTATTAAAATACCGATATGTGCCATAGGGGCACCAATTAAGGCAATCCAGATTGCAGCACGATAACGAACAATCTTTTTAAATAAGCCTTCAATGGTTCCTATGAGAGTAGATAGCGCAACCGCCAATAACCCAATCGGTGCAGCTTGCGCCACGCTCCAGCCTTGACTGGTCATAAGCGCGGGTACAGCAAGAATGCCACCACCCGCACCAGTAAGACCAAGTAAAAAGCCAATCACAATGCCTTCAACGACAAGTAATAACATATTAAAAGCCTAAAATTGCATATACATCGTTTGCAGTAGACTGCTGGTTAATGAGTGAGTTGATCTCGTCTTCTTGCGAAGCTTTAGTCGCTTCTCAGGACAAAGCGTTGCTTTGTTTATCCTCTTAACTCGAACATAGTTCTCGTCTTGCGCTCGGGTAAAGCGTTGCTTTACTTATCCTCGCTCAGGTTTGACCATCCACTCACGGCCCTTGAGCATGCCTTGCCAGTAAATTGGCGGTAAAATCTGCTCTTTAAGCAGCCAAGCCAAACGGGAAGGTTTTTGCCCATCAATTACCCATTTTGGAAAACTTGGAAGTAATTTGCCGCCGTAGCCAAACTCAGCCAGAACGATTTTTCCACGCTCTACTGTGAGTGGACATGAACCATAGCCGTTGTACTCGCAGAAGTTTTGCTCACCTTTGAGCTGGGCTATAACATTCACAGCAACGATCGGAGCTTGTGCCCGTGCCGCAGCAGCAGTTTTGGCATTAGGCGCATTCATCACATCACCTAAAGCAAAAATATTGGCGTGCTGTGTGTGTTGTAGGGTTTGAGGATTCACACTCACCCAGCCGGCTTCATCAGTAAGAGTACTTGCACGAATAAAATCAGGCGCTTGTTGCGGTGGAACAACATGCAACATATCGAAATCTGTTTCGACCAAAGCTGCATTTTCATCATTCACCACTTTGAACCATGCTTTCTTTGCAGGCCCGTCTAGTTTGACAAGTTGATGGTTAAAATGAAGTTCAGTGCCATATTTTTCAACGTATTGCATTAGTGCAGGTACATATTCCTTCACACCAAATAAAACAGCACCAGTGTTATAAAAATGGATAGAGATATCTTTAAGTTTGCCTTGCTTTAACCAGTAGTCGGCTGAAAGATACATCGCTTTTTGTGGGGCTCCGGCACATTTAATCGGCATAGGCGGCTGGGTAAAGATTGCTTTTCCACCGTTTAGCTGTTGCACCAGTTCCCATGTATACGGCGCCAAGTCATAACGATAGTTAGACGTCACCCCATTTTTACCTAAGGTTTCAACTAAACCTTCAATTCCATGCCAATTCAGTTTTAAACCAGGACAGACGACTAAGGCTTTATATTGAATGGGTTGGCATCCTTCCAAAATAACTTGATTATGCTCAGGATCGAATCCAGCAACTGCTGCTTTCATCCATTTCACTTTTGAAGGAATCACACTTGCCATTGAACGTGCGGTTACTTGAGGTTTAAAAATACCGCCACCAACCATGGTCCAGCCCGGTTGATAATAATGTGTATCTGCGGGATCAATAATGACAATATCTAAATGAGGTTCGCGAGACAGTAAGCTCGATGCTACAGAAATTCCTGCTGCTCCAGCGCCCACAATCACAACGCTATAACAAGGAATTGTCGCTGGTTCATGATCACGTTTTAAAATACGTGGCACTAAGCCTTTTAAGTTAAAACCAAGTTTGTTACCCGATTCAACTAACAGTGCTACATCTTGTGGGGCAACTTCGGCCAAAGCCCATAAACTGATTGCACGCATACCAGAACGGCAATACGCTAAAACAGGTTTTTGGGCATTCTTATAAAGCTGTTTAAACTCGGCAACTTGTTGATCGGTAATTTTGCCACTGGTCACAGGCTGATAAATTACCTTTAGACCATATTGTTGAGCTGCTTCTTCAATTTCAATCACATTGGGTTGTTCTGCACCTTCTCCATCCGGGCGGTTACATATCAGAGTTTTTATTCCTTGGTCTGCAATTTTTACAATATCGTTGGCAGTAATCTGGCCAGCAACATAAAAATCTTGATTAACTCGTTTAAGTTCCATATTGCCACCTTATAATTGTGAAATTGAGCCGCAAGCCTGATTAGCAGGAAGTGCTTTATCGATTTGTTTTGGATATGGCAGATTTAAGTTATTCATTAATTCAATAAAATCTTCACGCGAGCGATTCTGACCTAGACGTGAATTATTTAAGCGTTCATAACCAATTGTTGAAGACAGACGACCTTTATAATCGTGTCCCGGATACACAATAGTCTCGTCAGGCAGGCTAAAAAGTTGTTTATGAATACTGTCATAAAGTGTACCTGCATTACCTTGCTGGAAGTCAGTTCGACCACAGCCGTCAATTAATAATGCATCACCAGTGAAAATCATGTTTCCAACTAGGTAACTCGTACAAGCATTGGTATGACCTGGTGTGTAACGCGCTTCAATACTGAGGTTGCCAACTTTAAGCATGCAACCATCAGTAATTAAAATATCTCCGCAACTTACTTCTGAGTTTCGGTGTAAAACCGATTTGCAATGGAAACGTTCACGAAGTAAATTTGCAGCGGTAATATGGTCTGCATGAACATGAGTGTCTAAGGTATAGATGAGCGTAAATTGATGCTGCTCTAATTCTTTTGCATAAATCTCAATATCTGATGCGACTGGGTCAATTAAAACAGCCTCTCGTGTTTCTTCACACCCAAGCATATATGTATAAGTCGAACTTTCCTGCTCAAAAAACTGCTTAAAGAACATGATTTATACCCTAATAATTTATTTCTTTCCTATATTTTGCAAATAAGATGCCAATTATTTAAAATTAAATAATAAATATAAAAATCAAAAACTTAAAATAATAAGTAAAACTAAACTTAGAAAATGAACTCAGCTTGATGTTCCTATGAAACTCAAGTATGTTTCAATGAAACGATTGTGAAACATATAAAATGGCAAAGCTAAATTTTGAGTCAGAACAGAATTTTTATATTTTATTTGAGCAGCTTAAGGCTCTCTTCCCAAATGCGAGCCTGTTTTTAGCAGACACAACGACTCAAGCAATTCACTATAAATTTAATACAGATGACATTTCTGTAGAGAGCATGGCAGCGCTTACTCAAGACCATCACAATCAATATCTTGAGATCAATACTCCTAAAATGAGAAAGCGATTTATCTATCAAGAACATGATATTTACATCGCGGAGCATCGCATTATCGGGAAATTGCATATTCTACAGCCCGTTAGCATAGAGAATGATATTGTTGATGAAGTAGAGCTAACAGAACAATTGCAAGACTTGGCTAAAGTTTTCAATAGTTGTTCACCAGAAATGACTCGTATGTTTTCAATTATTCAAAGAGTGGCAATTACTGAGTTTCCAGTGCTCGTACGCGGTGAATCTGGTAGCGGTAAAGAACTTGTGGCAAAAGCAATTCATGATTATAGCCAGCGTAAAAATAAGATCTTTGTTGCCATTAACTGTGCAGCTTTAAATTCTAATATTTTAGAAAGTGAACTCTTTGGGCATGTGAAAGGTGCTTTTACGGGAGCAATTCGTGACCATAAAGGTGTGTTTGAACGTGCCGCTGGTGGAACGCTGTTTCTGGATGAAATTGCCGAGATTCCTTTAGAGCTTCAAGCTAAATTATTACGGGTGTTAGAAACAGGTGAATTTACTCCTGTAGGTGGTGAAAAACCAATTCAGGCTAATGTCCGCATTATTACAGCAACACATAAAGCTTTACGCGAAGAGGCTAAGGCTGGGCGTTTTCGTCATGATCTACTCTACCGTCTACGCGTAATTCCAATTTTCATACCACCACTCAGAGAGAGAAAAGTCGATATTCCTCTTATTGTCGATCAAATTTTAAAAGAGAGCTCCACTCAACTCGACACAATGCCTCGCCATGTTAATCAGAAAGCCATGCAAGTTTTATTGAACTATGACTGGCCAGGAAATGTTCGTGAGCTTAAAAACACCCTTCTTTATGCTTTAACCATGGCAAATGGTAAGGATGAAATTGAAGTCGAAGACTTACCAAATGAACTCTTAAATGCTGAAGATTACGTTAAATTGCCTGAGACAAATACAGAACTTACCCCTGAAAATGTACAAGCTGCTTTAGAAAAATATGATCATAACCTGAATATGGTCGCGAATATTTTTGGAATTAGCCGTACTACCCTTTGGCGATACAGACAAAAGCATAAGCTTTAGCTAGGTATTTAGCTCGTCTAAGGCGTATCATATTGCACTTGGTTAGGTTCGTTAGTTCAAAGGCTTTATATGATTGTCCGTGATAAAAGCAATGTATTTAAATTATTATTTGCTTGGAAAGGAACAATTTTGCCGAAGGTTTTGCCTGCACTGAGTTTTGTGGTACTTATTTCAGCATGTGTGGTCTGGCTCTCTTATTATCATTGGATTCAAATTCCTACCGTACCCGCGATCGGATTTACCATCTTTGGCGTGATTCTTTCGATTTGTACGGGTTTTAGAAATAACGCGTGTTATGACCGATGGTGGGAAGGTCGCAAGCTCTGGGGTGCTTTAATTGCCAATGCCAGACATATTGTTAGAGATAGCCATGTTTTATCTAATGAACAACGTGAACATTTAATTCATCAGGTCTTAATTTTTAGTAATTTACTGCGTGATCGACTGCGCCAACAAACAGTCGAACCCACAAAATTTCTTGAGCATGCCTATTTAAATAACTCTTCGCTTAATTATTTAAATGAGCATATTAATGCACCTCAATTTGTACTCGAAAATATTCAAAAAGATTTAGTTAAAATACTCAAAGATGGTGAAATTAGTGACATTATCTATAGCACGCTAAATCGACATATTGTTGAGCTAGGCAATATCCAAGCAGGTTGTGACCGAATTGCTGGGACGCCTTTGCCCTACTCTTATTCAGTACTTTTGCACCGTGCCGTTTATTGTTTCTGTTTCATATTACCGTTTAGCCTTGAAGCAGCTTTAGGCATTTGGACACCACTTATTGTGGGTTTAATCGCTTATATGTTTTTAGGTTTAGATGCCCTAAGTGCTCAAATTGAAGAACCTTTCGGTTTGCAAGAAAATGATTTACCGCTCGATTCTATTGTGCGTTTGATTGAACGTGAGTCTCTAAGCTCTTTAGGGCAGCCATTACCCCCTATTATTGAAGCCAAAAACAACAATTTACTTTAATAAAAAAAAAGAGCGAATCATCGCTCTTTTTTTATAGGCTTAAGTGTCTATTTATGGATGTACGATAATCTTAACGGCTGACTCATTGTTATGAATTAAGGTTTTAAAACCTTGTGAAATCAAATCATCAAGTTGAATGCGCTGGGTAATAAAAGGTTCAAGATTTATTTTACCTTCTTCGACCAGTTTAATGGTTTCTTGATGGTCATTTACGTAGGCAATTGTGCCTCTTACATCAAGCTCTTTCATCACCACACTATGCACATTAATCGATGCTGGATGGCTCCAAATCGAAACGATAACTATGACGCCTGTTGGTTTCACTGCCGCAACCAAGGTATCTAGCACCTTGTTAACGCTACTACATTCAAACGCAACATCGACACCATCGCCATTAGTGATTTTCATGACCTCAGAAACAACATCAACTTCTGACGGGTCTAAAATATAATCTGCAACACCCGACTCTTTGGCTTTTTCTTTACGTTTTGCACTTAACTCGGTAATTATGACCTTAAGACCTTTGGCTTTTAAAATTGCCGAAAGCAACAAACCAATGGGGCCTGCACCACCAACCAGTGCAATGTCACCAGCCTTTGCACCACTGCGCACATAGGCATGATGACCTACCGATAACGGTTCAATTAAGGCCGCCTGATCCAGTGGAATTTTATTGGAAATTGGATGCACCCAACGGCGTTTAACCGCAATTTTCTCCGATAAGCCACCGCCACGACCGCCTAAACCAATAAAGTTCATATTTTTGGAAAGATGATAATTATCGCCCGGTCCAGTCGGCACATCATCGGCCACAATATAAGGCTCTACGACGACATGTTGACCAATTTCAATATCATCAACACCTTCTCCTACGGCATAGACCACACCTGAAAATTCATGTCCCATGGTAATCGGTACAGATTCACCTGAAATAGGATGCGGATGTCCACACGGTGGAATAAAAATTGGCCCTTCCATAAACTCATGTAAATCTGTACCACAGATTCCACACCAAGCCACCTTGATACCTACAGTGCCAGGAGTGACTTCTGGTTCAGGGATATCTTCAATACGAATATCGCCTCTGTCATAAAAACGCGCTGCTTTCATTATTATCTCCCTCAAATCAGGATGTTGTTTTAGCGATAGACAATTCCGCCGTCTGTTAAAATGGATTGACCCGTAATATAGTCCGAATCTTCACTTGCCAGAAAAGCAACTAATGCGGCTACATCGTATGGTGTTTGGGCTCTACCTAAGGCAATGCCTTCCACATATTTTTTATAAGTTTCACCAATTGCGGCACCGGTAATTTCAGCAAAACGTTTATCGATTTCAACCCACATGTCCGTTCCAACAATTCCGGGGCAATATCCATTTACCGTAATACCGTGACTGGCATATTCTTTTGCGGCAGCTTGGGTAAGTGCTCGTACCGCAAATTTGGTTGCCGAGTAAATACCGAGTAAAGCAAACCCATCGTGGCCTGCAATTGAGCAAGCATTAATGATTTTTCCTTTATGTTGACGTTGCTTAAATTTTGCAGCAGCAGCTTGTATTCCCCACAGCACGCCACCAATATTAATATCAACAATTTTTTGGAATTCATCAGGTGTGATATCCGCAATCGCTTGTACTTGTGCAATTCCAGCGTTATTAATCATGACATCAAACCCACCAAGTGTCTGCTCAGCATGATTTATAGCGGCATATACTTGCTCGCGGTCACTTACATTAGCAATAAATGTGCTCGCATTTACACCTAAAGCCTGAATTTCCTGCTGCACATCATTCAGTTGATCTTGTTTAATATCAACTAATGCAATATGTGCCCCTTCTTGCGCCAAGCGCAGGGCAATCCCACGGCCAATGCCTTGAGCTGCCCCAGTCACTAAAACGACTTTATTTTTTAATCCCTTAACCATGTTCAACTCCTGTAAATGTAGAATTTCTACATATGAATCGCTCGTTGCATTGAAGCCAAAATGGATTCATGCATGGCTTCTGATAATGTTGGATGTGGGAAAATCACTTGAGCTAAACTTTCATCAGTTGCCTCTAGATATTTGGCAATCGCAAAGCCTTGAATATGTTCGGTCACTTCATGGCCAACCATATGTGCACCAAGTAATTCCCCAGTCTCTGCATGTATCACCGTTTTAACGAAACCTGTCGCATCTCCAATTGCCAAAGCTTTACCATTTGCAGTTAAAGAAAACTTGCCGATTCGTATAGGTAGATTCTTAGCTTTTGCTGCATTTTCCGTTAAACCAATACTCGCCACTTGTGGATGCGTAAAAATACAACCAGGTATCTGGCTACGGTCAAGTGAATGTACATTAGCTACACCAGCAATTTTTTCGACACATATCATGGCTTCGTGGCTTGCTTTATGTGCAAGACACGGTGCACCAGCCACATCACCAATTGCATAAAGCCCTGCTACGTTGGTTTTACAATAATCATCAATTGCCACAAAACCTTGGGGATTGAGTTCTACACCTAAACGCTCCAGTCCTAGTTCCGTGGTATTCGACTGTACACCAATTGCCGAAAGCACACGGTCAAAAACAAGCGTTTGAACGTCATTTGCTGTTTCAATCACACAGTGAACTTGACCATTTTCAATTTGAATACTTTGAACGACAGCATCGGTTAAAACTTTCATTCCTTTTTGTTCAAATTGTTTTCTGACAAATTGGGCAACTTCCGGATCTTCAGTAGGTAAAATCTGCTTGGCTAAATCAATAAGGGTCACCTGACATCCCAAATCTTGATAAAGACTGGCAAACTCACTACCAATTGCACCTGAACCTACAACCAGTAAACTTTTTGGTAACTGCTCTGGAACAAGCGCTTCTTTATAGCTCCAGACATATGTTCCATCGACAGGAAGTTGAGGAACATGTCGGGCTTTAGCTCCAGTTGCCAAAATGATATGTGGTGCACTCAAAGCCTGACTATTACCTTGAGCATCGGTCACTTCAATTTTTTCTTTCGCTGTAAGTTGAGCGCGACCACTAAAAACAGTGACCTGATTCTTTTTCAACAAGTAATCGATGCCTTGTACTAATTGAGCTGACACTTGTCGGCTATGTTGCACAAGCTTTTGAATATCAAAATCGAGTTGGGATACCTGAAAACCAAACTGTCCAGCATGTTTAAACTGGGTTGCGAGCTCTGCCCCTGCAAGCAAAGCTTTGGTTGGAATACAGCCCCAATTTAGACAAATTCCGCCTAAATGTCGCTCTTCTACAATTGCGGTTTTTAACCCGAGCTGGGCTGCACGAATTGCAGCCACATACCCACCCGGTCCCGCGCCAATCACAATTAAATCAAATTGAGCTTCTGACATGCGGGTTCTCCTACACCAAAATTAAAGCAGGGTTTTCAACAAACTGCTTAAAGCTGGCCAAGAATTTCGCCCCAACTGCGCCATCAATAACTCGGTGATCGCATGACAACGTCGCTGTGACAATCTCACGAACCACTACATTGCCATTTTCGACAACAGCGCGAGATTCCGAAGCACCTAATGCCATAATTGCACCTTGCGGTGGGTTAATAATGGCATCGAACTGTTTAATGCCTAACATTCCTAAATTTGAAATGCTAAAGCTACCACCCTGAAACTCGTCAGGTTGTAACTTGCCAGTCTTAGCACGAGTTGCCAAATCACGCATGTCATCGGAAATTTGTGCTAAAGACTTCTGATTTGCTGCTTTTACAATGGGTGTAATTAAACCGTTTGGAATCGCTACGGCCACCGAAATATCCGCTTGAGAGAACTGTAAAATTGATTGAGTCGCCTCATCAAATTGAACATTCACCTCAGGTACTTTAATCAGCGCGGCGGCAGCTGCTTTAATTAGCATGTCATTAATAGAAAGTTTCACTTGGGGAACAGTCTCATTAATCTGCTTACGTAGTTTTTGCAAAGCCTCTACGTTGAGATCGACCACTAAGCGGAAATGCGGTGCGTTACGTTTTGCAGCCTGTAACCGTGAAGCAATCGCTTTACGCATCCCATTCATCGCCACCGTCGTAACGGTTGATTGTGGTTGAGCTGCACATTGCACAGGTTGTTCATTTACCGACGTTGGATTGTTACGATAGTAAACTGCCTCAACATCTTCTTTACAGACACGGCCACGAGTACCTGAAACACGGCAATCATTTAGGTTAATGCTCCACTGCTTTGCTAAACGACGTGCTACAGGCGTTGCTAAAACTTGGCTATCATCGGCCGTAGATTTAACCACTTTAGCTTGAGTTTGCTGCTTAATATCAGGCCACTGACCACCAGCAGCCTGTACAGCCTTCTGGATGTCTTGAACACTAATACGTCCTTCACGACCAGAACCTGTGACTTTTGCCAAGTTTACATTGTGTTTTTCTGCAAGCTTTAATGCATGCGGCGTTGCAAACAACTCATTAGATGTTTGATAGCCTTGTAATGACTCTGGTACAGCGTAGTCCTCTTTCGCTACCTTTGCAGGAGCTGAAGCACTAGCTGCTACAGTCTGTGGTTGTTCTGTTTTTTCAGCAACAGGTGCAGATGTTTCCGCTTTACTTTGCTCCGAAGGTGCTTCCGGGGCTTGAGCTGCTGAACCACCTAGTGATGCAATAAACTTTTCAATTTCTGCATCAGAAACTTCACTATCAGCACATACGGCAATAAGACCACCAACAGGTAAAGTATCACCATCTTTCGCTAAAATTTTACGGAGCGTTCCAGCAAAAGGCGCTTCTAACACATTGACGATTTTTGTGGTTTCAATTTCACAAATTTCATCGCCTTTATTAAAGCTATCACCCTCTTTAATCAACCATTGGGCGATCGTGCCTTCTTCCATGGATAATCCCCATTTCGGGATCTCCAGCGTTTTAATTTCGCTCATCCTAAGCCTCCAATGTTTTTCGCACAGCTTGCTCAATACGCTCTACACTTGGAATCCATTCTTTTTCTAAAACTGGAGAGAATGGAACAGGCGTATGTGGTGGCGTTACGAGTTCAACAGGTGCTTTCAAATAGTGGAAACCTTTTTGCGCGATCAGGGCGGCAACATCATGACCAAAGCCACAGCGTGCCGCTGATTCATCCACAATAACCACACGCCCAGTCGATGCAACAGATTCTAAAATTCCTTCTTCATCCAGAGGTGAAATTGTGCGAGGGTCGACCACTTCAACCGAAATGCCATCTTTTGCTAGTTTATCTGCTACTTCATTGGCACGGTGTACCATCAGGCCTAAAGCAATAATGGTCACGTCTGTTCCTTCACGGGTGTAATTTGCTACACCAAAAGGAATAGTATAGGCATCATCTGGAACTTCGCCTTTAATGTCATAAAGCATTTTATGTTCACAGAACACTACAGGGTCATCATCACGAATAGCCTGAATTAATAGCCCTTTCACATCATATGGGCTAGATGGAACCACAACTTTTAAGCCCGGAACCGCAGCAAATACGTTATACGGTGACTGAGAATGCTGAGCTGCCGCAGAGAAACCTGCGCCAATCATGCCACGTACAACCATTGGCGCTTTTGCTTTTCCGCCAAACATATAACGGAATTTAGCGGCTTGGTTATAGAGCATGTCATGACACACGCCATAGAAATCCATAAACATTAAATCGGCAACAGGACGTAAACCTGTTGCTGCAGCACCAGCAGCCATACCGATAATTGCAGACTCGGTAATTGGGGTATCAATAACACGTTCCGAACCAAATTCTGTCCATAAACCTTTGGTTACGCCCAATACACCACCGAAACCTTCTAACTGGTTTTCTTCAGTGTTTTTACCGCCGTGCCCACCACGAACATCTTCACCAACAACAAATACGGTTGGATCACGACGCATTTCTGATTCAATGGCTTCTTTAATTGCATTACGAAAACTTTTATTTGGCATCTTTACTATTCCTTTAGTAAGAGACATAGACGTCAGTAAGGAGTTGTTCTGGTTTCGGATATGCCGCAGCACGGGCTTTAGCAACGGCATCATCAACATTTGCCTTTGAAGCTGCATCAATCTCGTCTAGTTTGGCTTCATCAATTTTGCCTTTGACTTTCTCACGGAAAATTTTTAAAGGATCTTTATTTTCTTTGATGAACTCGACTTCTTCTTTAGAACGAATCAAGCCAGGGTCACCTTCGAAGTGGCCATAAAAACGGTTTGTGATGGTTTCAATCACGCTTGGACCTTCACCACGGCGCGCGCGTTCAATGGCATTTTGAGCGGCTTCATAGACGGCAAAGAAGTCTGTACCATCAACTTTAACTGCCGGTAAACCGAACCCTGCTGCACGACCAGCAATGTCTTTGCTTCCTACAGCGTAATCATGACCAGTCCCCTCACCAAAACCGTTATTTTCAAAAACGAAAATCACAGGAAGTTTAAGAACAACAGCCATGTTCATCGCTTCAAAAGTAAGGCCTTGGTTTGAACCACCATCACCTGTAAAAGACAGTCCGACGCCACCAGTCTTTAAAGTTTTCGCTGTCAACGCTGCACCAATTGCTAAAGGAGGCCCACCACCCACAATCCCGTTGGCACCGAGCATACCTTTATCTAAATCGGCAATATGCATAGAACCGCCTTTTCCACGGCATAGCCCGTCATCTTTACCGAAAATTTCCAGCATCATGGCGTGAATATCACAGCCTTTTGCAATACAGTGTCCATGTCCACGGTGTGTTGAAGTGATATAGTCTTTGTCGGTTAAGTTTTCGCAAATCCCGACTGCTACAGCTTCTTCTCCGCTATATAAGTGAATAAAGCCTGGAATATCACCATTGGTATTTTCTTCATGAAGTCGATCTTCAAATTCACGAATATCACGCATGCGTTTATATGCTGCGAGTAATTGCTCTTCCGTTAATTGCATATCCTTTTCCTTTATTATCTTGATTATTAAAAATCAACCAAGTTTCAGCGAGTGTTATATATTTCGCTACAAATAATAAAGCTCAATTTAATTTAATATGCTATTAGACTAAAAAGTTTTAAATAAGTTTTTTAGCTATTAATTTTTATTTATCACAAGCTTACACCGCAAAAATAAAATTAAAAAATTTTAATTCATTTCATGCACTTGTAAAACAAACCTTTAACCAACCTTTATTAATTTATAATATTTGCTGTGCACTATACGCATTAATAAATTCTTTATTTCTTATTTATAGAAATAAGGTTTTTTATTATAACCAGTTAAGTTGCAAATTAATTTAATATAAAATGGAATTTTATATATGGACTTAAAAAGGCAAATAGAAACAGGTATTAAGTTAAGAGGAATAGATAAAGTTTCTCGTATTCCCATTAAAATTTTACCTACCGAAGAATTACCTAAAAAACCTGAATGGATTCGAGCAAAAATAACTGATTTCGAAGAAATTCAACGTATCAAAAATTTATTACGCCAACAAAAGCTACATAGTGTTTGTGAAGAAGCCGCATGTCCAAATCTACCTGAATGTTTTGGTGGTGGTACGGCAACATTTATGATTATGGGAGATATTTGTACAAGACGTTGCCCTTTCTGCGATGTAGCACATGGTCGTCCAATGCCTTTAGATGAAAATGAACCTAAACATCTAGCTGAGACGGTCGCTAACCTAAACTTAAAATATGTAGTCATTACCTCTGTAGACCGTGATGATCTACACGATGGTGGTGCAGCACATTTTGTGAAGTGTATTGAAGAAATCAGAAACCGTTGTCCAGATACGCTGATTGAAATTTTAGTTCCGGACTTTCGTGGCCGTTTAGAAACAGCACTCTCTACATTAAGTTTATCACCACCCGATGTGTTTAATCATAATATTGAGACAGTACCACGTTTATATAAAGCGATGCGGCCCGGTTCGGACTATGAGCATTCGTTAAATTTATTAAAACGTTTTAAAAAATACTGTCCTGATATCAAAACTAAATGCGGCCTAATGGTAGGGCTAGGAGAAATTGAAGCTGAAGTTATTGCTCTACTCAACGATTTAAAAGATCATGATGTAGATTTAGTGACTATTGGACAATATTTACAGCCCTCTAAATCACATGCCCCTATTCACCGGTTTGTGAATTTACAAGAATTTGAAAGATACGCTCAGCATGGCCAGCGTTTAGGCTTTAAAAATATCTGGAGTGCGCCAATGGTCCGTTCTAGCTATTTTGCCGATCGGCAATATTTTGGAGAACCTGCACCAAAGCCATTTTCAAGAGAGGATGTTTTGTCATAGGACGAAGCGAAATAACAAAACTTACTCAATAGGATAATAGTCAAACCGTTTAAAATTATTTAAGGTAAATGAAATAACGAGGAAATAGTCACAATAAGAAAGCTAAACCTGTTGAGCGGCCACGGATACGCCATTTCAACGATAAAGGAACTTCGATATGGATATGTCAAAACAATTATTATTGCCTTCTACAGACAACCTTCCGTCTTTCTTTAGACCGGAAACAATCTCTGAAACACCTTGTTTAGGAAAAAAGCCGTCACTCGATCTAGATGCGGCTCCTATATTTGATCTAGATCATGAATGGCAACATTCCTTATTTGGTCGTTCAATCCAAGAGTGCCATAGAAATTTGATGCACATTGCTGAAGATGCAGATATGGCAATTGGGGTGACTGACCCTCACGGTACTTTACTCTGGACATGGAGTAGTACACCTATGCGTTCATCTGCTGAACAAGTCCATTTTGTTGAAGGTGGGCAATGGTCAACTCAAGCGGTTGGTCAAAATGCAATTGGTCTTGCCCTAAATACACATTCTGCAAGCTGTGTTTATTCACATGAAAACCAGATGAACAGCGTTAGAGACTGGGTATGTTATGCAGCCCCAATCACTGACGCAAATACAGGCCAGTTTTATGGCATTATGAACTTATCAACTAAATATCAAAAGCATAATTCACTTGGAATTTTAGCTGTTGAACGCTGCGCCGATATTGTAAAACAAGCCATTCAACTTCATCAAAAGAACATTTTATATATTAAGGCGCTAGGCACGCCTAAGGTTCAATACAATCAACATGGCTTGACACTCACGCAGCGCCAAATCGAAATTTTATGTATTCTTGCTTTATGTCCGGAAGGCATAAACTTAGAAGAGCTTCACTATGCCTTATATGGCGATCGACCAGTGAGTACCACTACACTAAAAGCTGAGCTCTCACAGCTTCGAAACCTGATTCCCGATGTGATCGAGTCACGACCATATAGACTTAACTGTGAAATTCAATGTGACTTTCTCATGGCTGAGCAAGCACTAAACTTAGGTTTTACTGCAACCACTTTAACACTGTATAGAGGTAGTTTTTTAGCCAAGTCAGAAAGTCCGTTTTTGTGTGCTTGGAGAGATTGCTTTGACGCCCGCTTGAGTCATGTTATCTATCAAATTGATGATGTAGACCAACTATTACGTGTGGTTAGCCGTGTTCCCGACCGTGTTGATGCCGTTGAACGCTTACTTGAACTTCTGCCCGAAGAAACACCGTATCGGGCAAAGCTCTTAAAATTGCTCGAATAAAATAAAAGGGAGAATATGTAGAATATTCTCCCTTTTTAAGTTGAGATCAAGCAGAGGCTTGAAGCTGTACTCTATAGCAATCGTCTAAAGCTAATTCATAATACCGCAGCCCTTCTTCAGCAGCATGAAATGCTTTTTGCTGCCAGTCAGGACGGTCATTACATAAGCGCTTAATCAACTCCATAGCTTCATATGGATGAAGATCATCGTAATGTGCATGAGCGCGCAACCAAGCTAAAGAACGCTTATCAATGGTAACTTCCGGATGATCCGTATAAGCGTGTATGCCTTTATAGACTTGAATAGACCAGTCACCTGTCGCCCATTCAATTGCTAAATTGGTCGCTGCCAGACATTCAGCCAAGTTGCCACGATGACTCATATTCCAAAGAAAATGATTCACCGCATTCATCGAAGCTGGTGGGCGAACACTATCGAGTTGTTCTACCGTTAATCCAAAACCTCTAGCCCAATCCCGATACCACTGTAAATGGCGCTCTTCGACCTTAATATTTTGAATTAACCAATCTCTTGTTTCAGTAACGCCAGGTTCTGCAAAAGCAGTTGCTTTAGCTAACGCACCAGCCATATATGACGGGAAATGCGCTACTAATGGATAGAAATTAAGTAAAGCATAACGGAAACTTTCTAGGCTCAATCCCCCATTGGCCATTTCAGTAAAAAACGGATGCTTACTCACCCGCTCCTTAACTGGTAAAAGATCCTCCCAAAACCGCTGAGACCATCCATTATGCGGCGTAATTTCTAAACTCATTCCATATTGATTTAGAGCAGTCATTGCTAATTTTCCTATTTATATGACAGCAATCATCTGTACTTCACGGCTATAAGTCTATCCGAAAATGATAAAGATACAATCTTTAATCGACCATTTGTAATTTTTTCTCAAAGGTTTCGAATCTTTAGATAATTGTGACGCTAATCATTGAAATGTCGTGATTTTTATCACAATTAGGGGGCGTAAAAATCATTACTTTTTTAAAAAATCTGTATTATTATTTTAAATAAACCACACATTATATAACCAATACTTTTAGATGGAACTTTAATAAAACAAGTCTCATTTTATGCCAACTTCCAATATAGAGAGCATTAATTATGAAGTTGCAAGGTTCCAATATATTGGGACAGGAACAAATAGATTTATTAACCACACGCGGATTAAATTTCGTATGGTTTCCAAAGCAACTTGAAACGATATATCGTTTTCAATATCAAAATGGTGCAGCCTATGAGTTTCGCTATAGAGCACCTATTATTTTAATATTATATTTATTTTTAAGCTTTGGTATATACCAAGTTTTACCAACCGAACAAGTTTTATCCTGGTTAAGCTATTATTCTTGGGTAGGCATAATTGTTTTAATCGCCTGGATTTTATCATTTATTAAAAAATTAAATCAGTGGTTTGATTATTATGTCGGCATTGGTTCTTCCGCTGCCGTTGCCATAACATTTATTTTAATTAACGTTTTAGAAAATGGCCAAGATAATGTACTTTTTCATGCAGCAATGATGTATGCCATTGTGATTATCTATGGTGCGGTAGGCATGCGTTTTTATACTGCCATTATTGCAGGATGGGTCGGCGGTCTTATTGGTATTTTGGTAAGTACCTATTTGAACGGAGACATAGACTGGACCTTCTTAAACCGTACCTATACGTTTAGTAGTTTCTTAGGCATGACCCTTGCCTATGCTACGGATCGTCAGCACCGTGAAAACTATTTACAAAACTGTATGATTGAGCTCAACCGTATTGAACTCATGCAACAAGCTCAACAACTGTCACTGCTTTCTCAACAAGATGCTTTAACCGGGCTTGCTAACCGACGTTATCTTGATGAAACACTTGATAATGAATGGCGACGTGCATTACGCCATGAGACTCCTCTTACTATTATGATGGTTGATATTGACTTCTTTAAACCATATAACGATAGCTTAGGCCATCTCAAGGGTGATCAGTGTTTAAAAGATATTGCGACTGCAATTTCCTCAATTGCTGCTCGTAGTGGCGATTTAGTTGCCCGTTATGGCGGTGAAGAATTCTTACTTTTGTTCCCGATGACAAATGCACAACAAGCCAAAATTCAGGCCGAAAGATTAATGAATGCAATTAAGAAAATTGCTATTGTTCATCCATGTAGTAGTGTTTCACCATACGTAACTATTAGTGTTGGCGTGGCGACCACAATTCCACGTTTAAATGATTCAATTTCTGCTTTTGTTAGTCGTGCTGATCATGCGCTCTATCAGGCAAAAACAAATGGCCGCAATCAATATCAAATTGCTTTGAATGAAGAACAAATTGTAGATCTAACTTAATGATTTATTTTTAAGGTAATCATGTGATTTCAATAAAAATAGAAAAGCCACATAATTTTGATTATGTGGCTTTTTTAATACGCTGATTAGAATTAACTATGGTTCAATTGGCGCAAATGGAGGAACAACATCCGCGTTTTGAGCACGGTGGCGTAAGAAATGATCCATTAGAACTATCGCTAACATTGCTTCTGCAATCGGAGTTGCTCGAACGCCCACACACGGGTCATGACGGCCTTTAGTTAACACATCAGTATCTTCACGATTTAAGTTAATCGTTTTACCTGGCGTTGTAATACTTGCTGTTGGTTTTAGTGCAATCGCCACACGAATGGTCTGGCCACTTGAAATACCACCTAAAATACCACCAGCATGATTCGCTAGAAAGCCATGACTAGTCAATTCATCACGAGTTTCATGTCCAAACTGTCCTGCTACAGCAAAACCATCGCCAATTTCAACACCTTTAACCGCATTAATACTCATCATTGCATGTGCAATATCAGCATCTAAACGGTCAAAGACAGGCTCACCCCAACCTACAGGAACTTTTTCGGCTAAAATTTCTAACTTAGCACCGCAACTTGTACCTTGCTCACGTAAAGATGTCACCAATGCTTCAAAACGAGGAACAGCATCTACATCGCCACAGAAAAATGGATTATTTGGAACTTCATTCCAATCTAGTTTTTCAGCAACTTCATTACCAATTTGAGTCACATGACCGCGAATCAAAACACCAAATTTTTCTGCTAGATATTTCTTCGCAATAGCACCCGCTGCAACACGCATAGCAGTTTCACGAGCACTTGAACGGCCACCACCACGATAGTCGCGGAAACCATACTTTTGCGTATAAGTGTAATCTGCGTGACCCGGTCTAAAAGTTTGTGCAATATTTCCATAATCTTTCGATTTTTGGTCTGTATTGCGAATGAGTAAACCAATTGGCGTACCAGTAGTTTTACCCTCAAACACACCCGAAATGATTTCAACCTGATCAGGCTCTTTACGCTGAGTCGCAAATTTGGAGGTTCCCGGCTTACGGCGATCGAGATCTTTTTGCAAATCTTCTTCGGTTAATGCAAGGCCTGGTGGCACTCCATCAACAATTGCCATTAAACCAACCCCATGCGATTCACCGCATGTAGTCACACGAAAGAGTTGTCCAATACTGTTCCCTGCCATATGTACAACTCCTTAAACTTGTTCTTCAAATAATTTTCTATAACGACGACATTGTTCAGCAGTCAAAGCAAAAATACCTGAACCACCTTTTTGGAAAGTAAGCCAGTTGAAATCAACTGTATTAAAGTTTTGGCGCATAGCCCATTCAGAGTTACCGACTTCAATAACTATAAGACCATCTTCCGTTAAGTAATCTGCCGCTTGAGCAAGCATTTTACGAACCAAGTCTAAACCATCCTGACCTGCTGCCAATGCAAGCTCAGGTTCATGTAAAAACTCTTCCGGTAAGTCAGCCATATCTTCGGCATCAACGTACGGAGGATTACTTACAATTAAATCGTACTGGTTTTCAGCTGGAATTTTTTCAAATAAATCCGACTCAAGTAATGCAACTTGGTATTGTTTATTGTGATGTTCAACGTTAATTGATGCTACTTCTAAAGCTTCTTTAGAGATGTCTGTTGCATCTACTTCTGCATCTGGATAAGCATAAGCTAAAGCTACCGCAATACAGCCAGAACCTGTACACATATCTAAAATACGTTGTGGAGTTTTAGGCTTGGTATTTTCTGGTAAGTTATTAAGCGCTTCACGCATTTGGCCATTTTCATCTAAACAATATGGCGCAAAACGTTGCTCAATTAACTCTGCAATTGGTGAGCGAGGAATAAGTACGCGCTCATCCACATAAAATGGCTTATTAAAGAAATAAGCTAAATTTAATAAATAAGAAGTCGGAATACGCTCATTAATACGGCGTTCCAACAAGCTTAAGAATTCTGCTTTTTCACTTGGTAAAAGCTTCGCATCTAAAATCTCTGAATCTGCTGACCATTCAAGAGATAAGGTTTGTAAAACTAATGCAGAGCTTTCTGCGAAATAATCTTCAGTACCTTGTCCTAAATGTGCATCATATTGACGTAATGCTGACACCCCAAAACGAATAAAATCTCGAATTGTTGATAAATTTTCAGCAGCTTCCTGTAATTGTTCAGGGCTAATCGTCGGTCGCTCCACTTAGGCGTCTCCAAAGGCAAATTTTGCAAAGTGACTATTCTACTGAGTGAGGTAGTGCAAAGCAACGCTTTGCCTTGTGAACCAGTGTTTTACATATCTATCTCGAACAGTCAGGGCTCAAAATCAAAATACTTTGTTTTAATTAAGAAATAATGAACTTTTAAATAGGGTAAAATTTAGTCTATAAAATAAAAAAGCGGCCTTTCGAAATGAGCCGCTCTTTAAGTATATTTAGTTTAAAGCTTAAGTTTTTCTGCCACATAATCAGAATCTTTATCGCCACGACCCGACAGATTCACCACGATCATGGTTTCTTTCGGCAGTTTTGGCGCTTCACGTATTGCCCATGCGACAGCATGTGAGCTTTCAAGCGCAGGAACAATACCTTCAACTCGTGATAAGGTCATAAACGCATCTAAACATTCTTGGTCAGTTGCAGTGCTATATTCCACACGGCCTAAATCTTTTAAGAAACTATGTTGTGGCCCAACACCAGGATAGTCCAATCCTGAAGCGATAGAATGCACAGGTAAAGGTTCACCCGCCTCATTTTCAAGAACATAACATGCCATACCATGAATTTGGCTTGGTTTACCTAATGTTAGGGTTGCCGAATGCATATTTGTGTCTAGCCCATGTCCAGCAGGTTCAACTCCTACAAGTTTCACATCTGAATCATTTAAAAAAGCTGTAAAGGCACCGATTGCATTTGAACCACCACCGACACATGCGACAACACAATCTGGATTTTTTCCAAATCGTTGATGCGTCTGCTCTTTAATTTCCTTACCAATAATCGATTGAAAATCTCGAACCATTTTAGGAAATGGATGGGGTCCAACCACAGAACCAATCGCATAAATAAAGTTTTTAGGATCTTTTAAATATTCTTCAAACGCGCTATCTACGGCATCTTTTAAGGTTGCTGTACCGCGAGTTACTGACACCAAATGAGCGCCCAAAATTTTCATTTTGACCACATTTGGATGTTCTTTTTCAATATCTACTTGCCCCATGTGGATTTCACATGGAATACCCACTAGAGCACAAGCCGTTGCTAAAGCCACCCCATGCTGACCCGCACCCGTCTCGGCAATGACTTTCTTTTTGCCCATATACTTAGCAAGTAAAGCCTCACCTAAACAGTGGTTAATTTTGTGGGCACCGGTATGATTTAAGTCTTCACGCTTTAAATAAATTTGCGCGCCACCTAACTGTTCTGAAAGGCGTTTTGCATGAAATAAAGGACTGGGACGGCTGACATAATTTGCAAAGAGGTCTGCTAATTCATTTTGAAATTCTGGCGTATGGCGAATTTCTTCATAAGCAACATTAATTTCATCCATTGCTTCTTTTAAATGTGGAGGAATAAATTGCCCTCCATATTCACCAAAAAATCCTTGTTCATTCGGTAAAGCAATACCATTAATTTGATGTTGCATATCATCCCTCTTTTTAAATTATTAAAGTTATCAAGTTTATCGAGAAAGGTAACGCGTCAAATCCTCAATGCCTTTTAGGGTCATTGGATACATATGGTTTTCAAAAATCTCTTTAATCCAACCAATTGTTTGAGTGTAATGCCAATACCCTTCTGTTTCAGGGTTTAACCATGCTGTTTTATCAAAATGCTGACGTAGGCGACGTAACCAAACTTCACCTGCTTCATCATTCATATATTCAACCGAACCACCTACCGATTTCAGCTCATACGGTGCCATACTGGCATCACCTACGACAATTACACGATAGTCACGTCCATAGGTATGAAACAAGTCCCATGTGTTCATGCGAGTAGCTGTTCTTCGGTAGTTATCTTTCCAAACATAGTCATAAAGACAATTATGGAAATAAAAGTATTCAAGCGTTTTAAATTCTGTTTTAGCTGCGCTAAATAACTTTTCACATTGGGCAATGTGTGCATCCATCGAACCACCTACATCAAACAACATGAGCACTTTGATTCGATTTCGACGCTCTGGCACCATTTGAACGTCAAGAATACCCTGCTTGGCCGTTTCACGGATTGTACCGTCAACGTCTAACTCTTCGGCAGCACCTTGTCTTGCAAATTTACGTAAACGTCGTAAAGCAATTTGCATTTGGCGGGTACCAAGAACTTGGTCGTCATCTAGGTTTTGGTATTTACGCTGTTCCCAAACTTTAACCGCTGAACGTTTACGGCCCGGCCCACCAATTCTGACGCCTTCCGGATGGTCACCAAAAGCACCAAAAGGTGAAGTTCCACCCGTGCCAACCATACGGTTACCACCTTGATGTTTTTTATGCTGTTCACGTAAACGCTCTTCTAGCATTTTCATCAGTTCTTCTAAAGAACCTGCTTTTTGAAGTTCAGCTCTTTGCTCTGGTGTTAAATGCTTTTCTAGAAGTTCTAAGTCGAACCAGTCTTTTGGAAGTTTATGGACTTGCTTGAGTAACTCATCAATATCAAAGGTTTCTATGCCATCAAAGTAATCTTTCATGGCACGATCGAACTTATCAAAAAAACGTTCATCTTTAACTAAAATGGTTTTAGCAAGTTGATAGAAATCTTCTTGATCGGCAAAAACTAGCCCTTCGCTTACTGCACGATTTAAGTCAATCAGTTCACGAGTCGTGACTGGAACACCATATTTTCGTAAGGTGTAAAATAACCGCACAAACATGGGTTATTCCCTCCTTTAACGTCGCGACATGAAAGCCAAACGTTCAAGCAGTTGCACATCTTGTTCGTTTTTAATGAGTGCGCCATACAAAGGTGGAATAGCTTTTGATGTATCTCGATTACGTAGTACATCTTCAGGCATATCATCTGCCATAAGCAGACTCAACCAATCGATCAGTTCAGATGTAGATGGTGGTTTCTTCAAGTTAGGAATTTCACGGAGCTTGAAGAAAACTTGAAGCGCTTCATTTACCAAAGTTGCAGAGATATTCGGGAAATGTACCGAGATAATTTCGCGCATCGTTGCTTCATCTGGGAACTCAATGTAATGGAAGAAACAGCGACGCAAGAAAGCATCTGGTAATTCTTTTTCATTATTTGAAGTAATAATTACGATTGGACGTTGAGTAGCCGTAATTGTTTCGCCTGTTTCATAAACATAAAAAGACATTTTATCAAGTTCATGTAACAGGTCATTTGGAAATTCAATGTCTGCCTTATCAATTTCATCAATTAAAAGCACACAGCGCTCTTCACTGGTGAAAGCTTCCCACAATTTACCGGGCTTAATATAGTTCTTAATATCGTAAACACGATCATCACCAAGTTGGCTATCACGCAAACGAGACACAGCATCGTATTCATATAAGCCTTGCTGTGCCTTAGTCGTTGACTTGATGTGCCAAGTAATGAGTTTTAAACCAAGACTTTCTGTCACTTGCTCGGCAAGTAAAGTCTTACCTGTACCCGGCTCACCTTTAACCAATAAAGGCTTTTGCAAAGCACGAGCTGCTTTTACAGCAAGTTTAAGACTATCAGTCGCGATATATTGATCTGTACCGGTAAAATGTTGGGTATCAGCAGACATGTAGAGACCTTATTTTTCTATTTCAATGGTTAGATGGAACGCATGCTTTTGTTTGTTATATATTTTGACCAACAATAGCCAATAACCAAACCTAGACCGATTACAAACAGAATTAAGGATAAATTTGACCAGATTAAAGGACTGTCTTTAGTTAAAACACCAAATAGTAGTCCAAAAATAGCTGGCGCTACAGATGCATTAGGCCCTTCCGAAACAGTCGGTGTCACCAAAATAGCAAAAACAACTAACCAGCTTATTGCGCCCAAAGTGGTAGGTAAGCGGCGCATTAAACGCCACCAGCACCACAAGGCAATAATAGCGCCAACGCCATAAGCTGTTAAAGCAATAATCTCTTCAGGAATTGCATCGAGAGAAGAAAGTAATTGATTTAAAATTCCAGCTTGATCTTCACGCACCACGTAAGCCCTCTGGTTCAACTGCATTTGGGTTAATTAACCCTTCTGGCGGCATCTGAATAAAGAAGCCTTTTGTTTGTAATGAGTCTAGAACATGTAAAACATTTACACGCGCTAATTTACGTGTTGGAGCCAATTCTAAATGCATGACAAACGTTGCACGGCCAAAGGCTTGTAAAACAGCTTCTGGAACTTTTTCAAACGGATCGGCTTGCTCCGTTTCATCAGGATAGTTTGGACGAGCAATATAAATGTACATTTCATCTTTTTTGCTCGATCTATAAATATCACAGTGCATTTCAAATCAACTCTTGAACTAAGGACAGCATACATGAAAAAAAACGACAGACACACGCAGGTTTGTTTACGCATCAGTCGTTTTTTCTTTTCTTGCAAAATATTAACCTACAACAATCATTAAGGTCGATAAATAACTTTTAATTTTCCAAAGTTTTAAATTTTCAACCTTCATTAACTCTTTAATTTTACATAAAAAATCTTTTTGTCGACTTTTATAAAATAAAAATTTTACATTTTAAAAACAATAAAATTTGAACTAAAGCAGACTAGCTTTGATTTAATCTATTGAATTTTATAAATTTACGGTTAAGTATAAAGTTAAATAAGCTCTAAATAAGATTCAACTTATGTATACAGGATAAGACATTATTTAACCGTTTTTGATTTTTAATATGATTCAATAATAGAAGATCTTAAAAGAAAATATGGAGGTCTATGCTATGTCTCGTGGCGACAAATCATCTTATACAGCAAAACAAAAACGTCAGGCGAAACATATTGTTGAGAGTGAAGTAGATAGAGGTCATTCTCAAGAAGAAGCTGAACGTATTGCATGGTCTACCGTCAATAAACAAGATGGCGGCGGCAAGAAAAAATCACATTAAAACTACCACTGGATACTTCTTTAGTTGGCCTATGACTAAAGAAGTATCTTATCAACATGTTAACGCAAGCATTAAAAGATTCTTGAGCCTTGCATATAATCATTACTTACCTGATTTAAAGTATTTAAGATTATATGGTCATCTTGAGTACTTAAGGCTTCATTTAAGCGATTCATGTAATTCACTAACATTTCTTTCGAAGCTTGAGCGAAATCGGTAGTTACCGCTTCATCTTCATATAAGATGACATAACTACGGGCAAACCCATAAATGAGATAAATTACAGCTTTTTCGTTTAGGTGTGATGAATGTTTGAGATGGTGTTCACAGGCACTTTTTAAATTCTTAAATGCATCTGTACCAGTAGATTGATTTTTGAAAGATGAAAGTATTGTTTGGAAGTTCATATCCATATTCCACTCAAAAAGTAAAGCTACAGAAGAAGGATAAACCTGTCAAACAATATGTTGATTATTATGAATTTAGATTGTAAAAAATTATAAAAAACGCCCAAAATTATGGGCGTTTTCATTGAACAAAAGCTTAGAAACTGACTTCAATATTAACTGTTGTACCTGATTGCTCAATATTGGTTGAGACATTAAAACCTCGTGTTTTTAACTCTTCCTCTACCTGTGTGATATGTTCAGGATGCAAAGCATCTATTGGAAATTGAAAAACTGCCCGTCGCTTACCTTCTTTCGAGATTTCCTCGGTTCCAGATAAAATTTTTTCTAACAATAGTGCTTGATCTATTTTTACGTCTTTCGCATTTTTTCTTGCCTGTTCAGCATTAAAATTATTCGTCATATTTATATCTCTAATTATTAGTAGTTTTCATTTATAACATAAAAAAATTGATCTCAATATTAGCTTATTATTGATTTTAAAAACTTTTTACTCCTCCATATATAAAATTAGAGGCCTCCTCTCCCCGAGAAGGCCTCTATATTTCTGCACCGAAACAAACTTATAGTTATATATTGTTTATTTTGAAATTGTTTTTCTTGCTACCAAGAATATACAGACCTGTATATATACACAATTGAATTTTTCTCACTAATAAAGTTAATTTAATTCAGCATGACTTTCTATAATTAAGATTAACTCATCTTTTTATAATTTAAACTTTATAAAATTAGTGAAATATAAACTAAAACTAAACAAAAAGTTAATCTTATAAAGACTAACTTATTAAATGATTTTATTTTAAAGTTATATTAACGAACACCAACTGATTAGTTATTAATCAGATAAGTTATTTTGAATCTTAAAATTCAATTTAACTGAAAATTTTTCTTAATACCTAAACCTAAAATAAAAGACTAGCTCTCTCTTCTTTAAATAACTGAATAAGCGGCTTAGTTAAAAGCTCATAGCGCCAACCCAATAAATAATCTGGGAGATCCTGTTCATCACCTTTAGTAAGCACATGCTGATGAATCGCATTTAACCATTTCTTACGTAGTAAAACTTCTTTAGGTATAGAGGTTTGTTCTATCGCTTTAGAGATCAATGCATCCATTTTATTCAGAGTTTCTTTGGATGTAATTTTAAAAGGTTTAGCAATTTTAGCTGGCCAGTGTCCTTCAACAGGTAAGTCTTTTAAAAGATCAAGAATAATCTTTCCATATTCACGGACAACATTCGGACGGATATCTTTTACTTGAGATAATTGGAAACTATTACGTGGATTTTTTTCGACTAAATCAATCATCGTCGAATTTCTAAGGATAAAACTACGTGGTTGGTTTGTTGCTCTAACCACCTCTTCACGCCACTCACTTAAATTTTGCAATTGCATTAATTGACGGCGTGAATGACGATAATTGCCCACATCTGTATATAACAACGGGGTTGGTGTTTCACTAATAATTTCTTTGGTTAAACTACTACAATCCTCAAGAACATACTCATAAAGCCCTTTTTGTTTGAGCTGATCTTTAATATGGTTAGCTAATTGCATAAGGTATAAAACATCATTTGCCGCATAGCATAGCTGTTGCGGAGATAAAGGACGTGCCAACCAGTCTGATCGAGTCTGGTCCTTTTCAATATCAATCTCTAAACAAAGCTTTAATGCACCTTGATAACTTACTTGTAAACCATGTCCCAAAAAGGATAATCCAACTTGAGTATCAAAAACATTTAATAGGTTTTGTTCATCGGCATAGTGATAGATTAAATCAATATCTTCACCACATGCATGAAAAATATTTTGTTGAGCAAGAAAGATTTTTTTCCAAAACTCGCTTAAATCTAAAGACACTCCATCCAGCAAATATACATTTCCGTTGACATTGACTTGACATACTCCAAGTTTAGGCCAAAGGGTATCAACCTTAATAAATTCTGTATCAAGCCCATAAGTTGAACATTGATCCATTTGTTGAAGAACATCAACCAATTCGGTTTGCTGTTGGATAAACTGAAACATGCTTTCTCAAGTAAATGCAAAGAGTGCTTTAAACTCTGGTATATATAACATAGGATTAGAAAAATGCTACTGAATCCTTGATGAATAATCTATTTTTGAACAATTTTCCAAAAAAGAGATAATTTTTTGATCATTATTTTAAATTTTTCAAATTTAATGTCCTTCTAAATATTTATTTTTTACAAAAGCTTTTTTTAATTTATATATTCACTGAGTCGTTTTTAAAAATATGTTTTTGTCTTTTAAAAAGATTTTTAGATAATACGATATTATTTAAAAAATCTTTGAAATAAGCACCGAGGTACTTATTTCATACGCATACGGTTATGAACAGCCTGACTTAAGGTATGACTATCCACATATTCAAGCTCGCCACCTTGTGGTACGCCTTGCGCAATACGTGTCATGTGAATAGGTAAATGCTTCGTCGCTTCAACCAAATAATGCGCTGTCGCCTGACCTTCCACAGTAGCATTAGTTGCCAAAATGACTTCT
This sequence comes from Acinetobacter sp. 148, assembly GCF_031196675.1. Taxonomy (NCBI): domain Bacteria; kingdom Pseudomonadati; phylum Pseudomonadota; class Gammaproteobacteria; order Moraxellales; family Moraxellaceae; genus Acinetobacter; species Acinetobacter sp. 148. The sequence goes on from NZ_JAVIMT010000085.1 coordinate 55,292, forward strand.
TCGATCGTACCTTGGCTTAACCGTTGGATTAGATAAGGAATACCTATTTCTTCTGGCCCAATTCCATCTAATGGAGAAAGGTGCCCACCCAACACATGATATTTGCCACGAAAACTACCACTTTGCTCGATTGCCATAACATCTGCCGGAGACTCAACTACACAAAGCAATTGATCATCTCTTTCTGTTGAAGCGCAAATATCACAAATTTCGTGCTCTGTTAAAGAGTGGCAAACACTACATTCATGAATATAACTTGATGCTTCATGTAGAGCATGTGCTAAAGCAAATGCACCTTCACGATTTTTCATCAAAAGATGTAAAGCCATACGTTGGGCCGACTTCGGTCCAACGCTAGGCAAAATACGTAAAGCTTGAACGAGTTGTTCAAATCTATCACTAAACACTGATTTTCCTTAGAACATGCCTGCTAAACCAGGAGGTAAACCCATACCTGAGTTAGCTTTTTGCATTTTTTCTTCAGAAACTACTTCAGCTTGACGCACAGCATCATTCACCGCAGCTGCGATTAAGTCTTCAATCATGTCTGGTTCGTCTTGAAGTAATTCTGGATTAATTTCGATACGTTTTACGATATAACGGCCAGTCATTGTTACTTTAACTAAACCACCACCCGCTTCAGCGTGTACTTCAGTTTGAGCAAGCTCTTCTTTAGCCTTTTTTATATTTGATTCCATATCTTTTTGCATGCGCTGCGCTTGCTGCATGAGCATATTGATATTCATAAACCTAACTCCGTATCTCTATCAAATATTTCAAGTATTATTGATAGTCATATAACACTTCGGAACTTAAACTCTTTGAACGCCCCTATCGATCAGTGAGATCATTGAGGTCAGTACGTTTAAATCAAAATTAATCCGCAATTCTGACACAATAAATTAATGTTTTCTATTGGTATCTATGAAACTCTTTGAGGTAACTCATCCATTTAAAGCTTCTATACGAAACTTTTTACTGCGAAGGCCAGTTCTAAAATTTAAGTTAAGCTATTGCGAGGCTTGGAGGGTGCTATTGTCGGGTTTATATTCATTTAAAGGAATTTTCTGAAAAGAGGCATTCGCTTTTTCTATTGTATGATCAGCTTCTTCAACTGATTTATTTGCATCATTAATCAATAGAACAGTTTCGTTAATTTGAGTCGGTTCATCCTTTTGGGCAAATACTTTGTATCCAACCAAACCAATTGCCCCTATAGCAACTAAAATAATTATAGGCTTAAGCATGGTTAAAAACTCACTTTGTTATTTTTATTAAATTTAGAACTTTTATACGTTGTGATTTTTAATTCATTTACAACAAAATGTAGCTTTTTTATTTCAATCGTTGTTTGTGAGTAACTTCCCTTAAAGTAAAGCCACACTAAAATGAGTGTGGCTTAATTCTTAGATATATAAATTTTATTAGATCAAATCTAATCCACGTGAGATATCACCAATAATATCGTTAATATCTTCTAAGCCAACCGAAACGCGGATTAAGCCTTCTTGAATACCAGCAGCTTGTTTTGCTTCAGTAGAAAGTTTGCCGTGTGTGGTTGTAGCAGGATGCGTAATTGTTGATTTCACATCACCTAAATTACCCGTGATAGAAATAAATTTGGTGTTATCAATAACCTTCCACGCGCCTTCACGCTCACCTTTAACTACAAAAGAAACAATCCCGCCAAAGCCATTTTGCTGTTTTGCTGCAAGTTCATGACCTTCATGAGTTGGAAGCCCGCCATAATAGACCTTTTCTACTTTTTCATGGGTAGACAACCACTCGGCAAGTTTTTGAGCATTTTCACAGTGCGCTTTCATACGTAAACGCAAAGTTTCTAATCCTTTTAAGAAAATCCATGCATTAAACGGACTCATAGATGGCCCTAAAGTACGCACTACGCTAAAAACTTCTTCTAGGAGTTGATGTTTACCTACCACTGCACCACCTAACGCACGGCCTTGGCCATCTAAATATTTAGTCGCAGAGTAAATCACTAGATCTGCACCCAACTTTAACGGTTGCTGTAAAACAGGTGTACAGAAACTATTGTCAACAGCAAGTAATGCGCCATTTGCATGTGCAATATCTGCAAGCGCTTGGATATCTGCGATTTCAGCTAATGGATTAGACGGTGACTCAACAAATAATAGTTTAGTTTCTGGACGTACTGCATTTTTCCATGCATCTAAATCGCGTAGATCAACAAATGTGATATCTACACCAAATTTGGCAATGTATTTTTCAAATAAAGCGACAATAGAACCGAAAACTGCTCTTGAGCAAATAACATGATCACCTGCTTTTAGATACGCCATAGCAATCGATAGAATTGCTCCCATACCTGAGCTTGTAGCCACGGCACGTTCAGCCCCATCTAAAGCCGCTAAACGTTTTTCGAACATCGATACAGTCGGATTAGTAAAACGAGAATAGATATTTCCTTGAACCTGACCAGAAAATTTTGCAGCTGCTTCAGCAGCGTTTTCATATACAAAAGATGAAGTCAAAAAAATTGGTTCGCCATGCTCACCTTCAAAACTACGAGTGTGTCCGGTACGAATGGCTAAAGTATCAAGTTGGTATTCTAAATCATCAGACTGGTTCATTAAATGTTCGCCTTTACTGGTCATGTACTAAAAACTATCATCATTTTGAGTGCCTAAGGTATTTAAGGTCAAGGTAAACCTGAAAATTATCGCTTAGACTTCAATCAATCTTTAGTATAGTTGGTAAAACAAGATGAAACGCTTAAAGTCCCTTGTCTCAGAACAAAGTCAAATCAAGCACCTCTCTACCCGACTATTTCGTCCTCAAACATTAGTATTGTCACAAAGCACTCCGTTTGAAGTGATTGGTGAATTCAACCAAACCCGTGTTCGTTATTATGCAGCTACAGAAAAGAACTTTAGAGAACCATTAGTATTTGTGGCACCTTTAGCTATTAATATGGCGATTTATGATTTATATCCATATCGTTCTCTTATCAAATACTTCCAAAATGCAGGTTTTGACGTATACCTTGTCGATTGGGGGCGTTTAGGCTTTAAAGATAGACATCTTAACTTTTTATCGTTTATTGAAGATTTTATTCCTAAAGCTATAGAGCTTGTTCGAACACATTCAGGCAGTGATCAAATTTCTCTACACGGATGGAGTATGGCTGGCATATTCGTTACTTTATATACAGCGCATAATCATCCGAATTATGTCAAAAACCTTATAGTTTTAGGTAGCCCAATCGATAGCTATGCTTCTGGTTATATTGGAAAACTCTACCGAACCATAAACAAAACTATTGCCCGCAATAAAAAGCTTCAGGAACGTATTTACTCAGGTTTACCGAAGCGTTTAATTCATACTCCGGGCATTTTAAATTCTTTAGGCTTTAAAATTCTTGACCCTAAAGGCTGGTTCGATGGCCATATTCAATTACTTAAGAACCTTAATGACCTTCAGTTCGTACAAGAACATGCCACATTAAGCAGTTTTTTAAACAATATGATTGATTATCCGGGAGGTATTAATCAGGACATGTTATTTAATGTTTGGCTGCAAAATCCATTAAGACAAGGTTCTATTCAGTTAAAAGATAAAAAAATCGAATTAAAAAATATCGACTGTTCACTCTTAGTTGGAGCTGGTCGTAGTGATCAATTAGTGACGGCAGATGCAGCTCAGCCATTAAGTCAGTTAACCAGTAGCCAAGATGTTACATTTACTCTTATTCCTGGCGGTCATTTAGGTCTAATGTCAAGCCAAGCAAGTGCGCAGGAATTCTGGCCAAAGCTAGCAACATGGCTGAGTGAGCGTTCAACAAAAATCTAAATTTAGGCATAAAAAAGCCCTCTATATGAGGGCTTTTATCTAACATTTTCTCTATGAACACAAATCCAAGCTTAGACTCACTAGAAGGATAGTTTTTTAAATACAAAGTACCCGACCTTACTTTCAAAACTTCCATCTTTTTGAATATTAAAATACTTTTTAACAACATCTGCTGCATTTTCTTGGAGATACCTAAGCGTTTTTATTTGATCTTCAGGTGTCTTCATGCGCTGTACCCAACTATCAAAATCTAGTTTGAGGGTTTGTTTCTCTAAAGTTGTTAATTCAAACCCAGCATCTTCAATAAAGTGAACCCAGTCTTTAATACTGTAATTTCGTACATGACTAGGGTCTCGAATCACTTCTATAGTCTGTAAAAATGTATCTAAAATAGGGAAACTTGAGCTAATAATATCAACAAAAATAACAATGCCATTTGGCTTTAATACACGATTTATTTCTTTCATTGCTGTTGGGACATGCTGCCAATGATGGGCAGAATATCGACTAATAATTACATCAAACTGTTCATCAGTAAAAGGCATATCTTCAGCAATACCTTGCTGTACAAAAATATTTTTTATTTTTCGAGCATTGGCAGCTTTTGAAACTGTATCGAGCATTTCATGAGATAAATCATAAGCAAAAACCAGATCTGCATGGCGAGCAACGTTATAAGCTACATGACCACCACCGCAACCTAAATCTAAAACAACGGCATTTGAATATTCATCAATTTCTTTAATGAATTTATCAAACTCGACCCCTTCAGAGTGAGCTGTGCTATTCAAATAACTTAAAGATTTATTTTGATACTGTTTTAAATTTATCTCATGTTGATTCAACATGGCTTATTCCTCTTCTTTGATGAGTTAACCATAAAAGAAAAAGTAGATAAAAAATAATGATTAGTTTTTCAATAATTAATAAAATAAAGTTATAATTTGTATCTCTATCAATTCTTAATAAAAAACCACCAAATGGTGGTTTTTTAATGTAAGGCCAAGTTCATATTTAAAAATTACTTTGCAGTAAATTTAATATTGAACTTTCTTACTTGTTTTCTAACTTCCGGATTAGAAGGTAAAACAAAGGGACTTGCACGCCATATCGCCTTTTCAATACTCGACTTAAACTTTTGGTCTTCTTTATCTAGAAAAATAATTTGCTCAATCTCACCAGTATCACTTAAAAAGACTTTAACGCTAGCACTCATTCCCACTGAAGAAGGCGGAACATTCCAAATTTTAAAGATCTTTTTTTGATATTGTTGCTTGTACTTTTCTGCTTCTACAATAATTTTCTCATCATCACTTTTTGCTGGTGATAATAACTTAGAATTAATTGTGCACCCACTTAATAACAATATAGAAGTTAAAATAATGATGTTTTTCATTTATAAAACCAATTTTTTCAACGATTAAAATTTAACATTTTATCTTTTTAAAAACCACCTAAATGGTGGTTTTATGCTAAATAGCTACTACTAAATATGTTCTTAGCAAATTCTAAATTTCAGCTAATTTACGATGATTATTTAGTTTAACTATTTAATTATAATTTTCAGCATCGTTTTAAAAAGATATTTTATAACGTGAATTTATATTTGAGTGTTCAGGCATATCAGCAATATCCTGCTCAGTAAAAATTCCATGTTCAAGTACTTTAGTGGCATTAAAGGCAGTATTGACCGGAGTAACAGGCGATTTAGTAATATAATTTTCATCTGCTTTTTGTGTTAACGATGCACACCCATCTAAACCAAATCCTGTAGCCAATACAAGTAACAATCTCTTCATCTGTTTCACCTGTTATTATAAAAATCAAACAATCTAACAAATTATCCACTGATTGTCACATTTTTAAAACGATTAGGACTAGCCAATTTTTTACAAAAACTCAATGAAATGTAAAGTAATTTGCATAAAGTGTTAAATTGTGTAAAATACCTAAATAATTTAATGATATGTTTTAACTTATGATCTTTTTATTTTTCTTATTTTTGTTATTTACCTTTGTACTCCTCTTAAATGCTCATTACAAACACTAGGTATTTGTATCTGTTCTTCTCATCTGCTAAATATTTTTGAAAAATTAATTATTTTTTTAAAAGCGTTTACTTACTTTCTTTAGTCTAGATTTTTATAAATACAAAAAAAGCCCGCTTTGTAAGCAGGCTTTACCCCTTTTTGATTTTTTGCGCTGATCATTCAGGACTTTTTGCTGTTTGTGACAGCGCTCGGATATTACACTTATACTTAAAGATTAAAAAGACTAATCTTTTTTAAACTGATGCATTTACTCATCAATTTCAATCGGATCGCCGTCTTCAGGACGAATATGTCGTGTCCCATCATCAGCAGGATCGACACTAGAGCCATCCTTAGTAATCGAGTTATACATTTCGTCCTCTTTTTTATCGTCTATGAATTCTTCATCTTCAAAATCAAGAGGCTCGTCATCATCTTCAAAATTTAAAGGCTTTTCTTCATCTATCATGTGAACCATCCTTTTTAAGCTATGTGATTTCATGCTCAAATAAATATCGGATATATTCAACAGTGAACACACATCTTTTATGTAAAGAATACTTAAAAATTATTAAAATATATAAAAAGTTAAATAGTGTTATTCAAAATATTTTAAGAACTCTTCTAACTCAGGTAAATGTGCAAAGTTTTTATGAGCATCCCCTAACACAACCCAATCATGTTTTGACTCTATACAAAAATTAAGTTTTAAATCTGGTTTAAACGGTTGTTCAAGAAGCCCCAACGGTATCCACATATAGTTTGTACCATTAATTTTATTAGGGACAGGCGAGCCACATCTATTACAAAATGATGAAGTAAAACCAGTTTCTTTTTTATAGGTAGCCACATATTCCTTACCCATCAACCAATTAAACTGATTTTCTTTTACTAAAGTAGCGGCATTCGCTCCAGTACCAGTTTGTTTTCGGCATAAGCTGCAATGGCAGTGATAAACCGTTTTGATTTCACAAGGTACAGAGAATTTTACTTTATGGCATAAACAAGAACCGATGTTACTCATATAACGTACTTATTTCATTACTATAAAAATTTTAATCATGACTTTAAATATTGGTTAAGTATATATTTTAATTGTTTAATATAAAATATATCTAATCTTTTGATTTAAAAAAGATTATAAAAAAGATCTTGATATATAAAGCTTTTTTATATTATAAGGTGAAATGTGACTTTAAATAACACTTGAGTAATTAATAGTCATTGAAATATTGGGAATAAACCTTATATTGAGTACAGGTTCATACCTTTAACTGAGGAAAAGCTCATGAATAAATTAATGGTTGCGGTATTCGCTGGAATGGTGACCCTTGCCGGTTTCAGTGCTCAAGCTGCAACACCTGAGCAAGAATGTCAAAAATTGCAAGATGATTACAATTTGATTTATGCGTCAAAAGGCTTTTGTTTTAAAGACCAAGATGCTAAAGAAAAATATGGTAATGAAAACTGTCATACGACTAAGCCAAAATTCTCTGATAAAGAGCAGCAACGTCTAGACGCAATTAAAGAACGTCAAAAAGAATTGAAGTGTAAATAGTATTTAAAGGAATAATACATGGCATATGATGATCAAAATATCTTCGCAAAAATTTTACGTGGTGAACTTCCAGCGATAAAACTCTATGAAGATGATCAAGTTCTAGCTTTTATGGATATTATGCCCCAAGCCGATGGTCATGCATTAGTTATTCCAAAAACTCCTGCAGTAACTTTACTTGATTTACCTCCTGAAGCGGCAGCTTATACCATCCAGATCGTGCAAAAAATTGCTAAGGCAATGGAAACTGCATTAAATTTGGATGGAATTGTGCTCATGCAGTTATCAGGAGCAGCTGCCGGACAAACTGTCCCTCATGTTCATTTTCACCTAATTCCGACAAATGTTCACCAACTTGGCAAACATGCGGCGCAATTAGGAGACCAAGATAAAATCAAAGCTTTGGCTGAGAAAATTAAAGCAGCACTTTGATTTTAAGAGATAAAAGCGGAGTTTAAACTCCGCTTTTTTTATTTAAAAAGTGTAATAAAATCAAAAGAAAATAAAGTATTTCCAATTTTTAATTGTCATAAAACTGTCATTTCTTCTTCACTCCATTGTCACAAAGTTTACAGATACTTCTTAGCAAGTTGGTGAGCTTCTGTAACTTTTTGTACATAAGCCAACTAAAAAATAAAAGTTAGCTAGGCATACGCCATTTAAAAATACCTTTTGGAGAAATCTCAATGAAGAAATTGCTTCTCGCTGCCGCAGTTGCAACTTTGAGCGTAAACGCGGTGCAAGCAGCGCCAACTTTGTACGGCAAACTAAACGTTTCCATTAACCAAGTTGACAACAAAAATTTCGATGGTAAAAGTGACGTTACCGAAGTTAACTCAAACTCTTCTCGTATTGGGGTAAAAGGCGAAGAGAAGTTGACTGATAAGCTATCTGCTGTTTATTTAGCTGAATGGGCAATTTCTACTGACGGTTCTGGTTCAGATACTGACCTTAGCGCCCGTAACCGTTTTATTGGTTTAAAAACTGAAGGCGTCGGTACGTTAAAAGTAGGTAAATATGACTCTTACTTCAAAACCTCTGCTGGTAGCAACCAAGACATCTTTAACGATGACACACGTTTAGATATTACAAATATTATGTACGGTGAAAACCGTTTAGATAACGTAGTTGGTTTTGAATTAGACCCTAAATTATTAGCTGGTTTGACATTCAATATCATGGCTCAAACTGGTGAAAGCACTTCTGATAGTAAAAAAGGCGAAACTGGTAAAGACAGCAAAAATGATAGCTTCGATTCAGTTTCGACTTCTCTAGGTTATGAAAATAAAGACTTAGGTTTAGCAATCGCTGCTGCTGGTGACTTCGGTATCAAAGGTAAATATGCTGCTTACGGTTTGAAAGATGTTTATACAGACGCTTACCGTGTAACTGGTTCTTATGACATTGCTAAATCTGGTTTTGTAGTAGGTGCTTTATGGCAACATGCTGAACCTACTGATGACTTGACTGCATATGGTCAAACATATAAATCAGATGGTTCAATCGATAAAGCTGGTAAAGCTTACCGTGGTTTAGAAGAAGAAGCATACGCGGTAACTGCTGCTTATAAAATTCCTAACACTAAACTTAAAGTAAAAGCAGAATATGCTTCTGCTGAAACACAAGTAAGTGGTCAGGCAGATCGTAAAATTGACTTGTATGGTTTAGGTCTTGATTATCAAATCAATAAACAAGCTCGCTTCTACGGTATCGTTGCTCAACAAAAACGTGACTGGTTGAACGACGACGACAAACAAACTGTTGTAGGTACTGGTATTGAATATAACTTCTAATCAGTTATGTTCGATTCAGATCTAAAATAAAAGGGCTTATGCCCTTTTATTTTGTTATGCCAACAAAAAAAGCCGATATAAAAATATCGGCTTTTAAAAAATTTATATTTTATTTTAAGAAACCACTTACAAGATTCATCACATTTTGAATATCTTGGTTAGCTTCTTGATGATCTGTACTCTCACCTTGAGGTGTTAAAGAATCAATGACCTGAGGTAAGACAGAAGCGATTGCACCATAAACTTGTTCTTTAGGTGCTTGAGCTTGCTGAGCAACTTGTTCAATGTCTGCTGGATTAAACAGACTTTGTAATTGCTGGGTCGGAACTTCACTATTACTTTGGTTTGGATCAACCCAACTTTGAACTTGGCTACCTAAGCCAGCACCTTTTAATTTCTCAAGAGCAGCTTGTAAACCACCTTGTTGCTGAACCCAACCTAAGATTAAAGGTACCACTGCAATTAATAAACTTTGTACACCACCACCAGTTTGAGGTGTGTTGTTATTACCAGTGACTTGTCCCAATACAGAACCCAATACTCCACCAAGACCACCTTGGGCACCAGATGAAGTATTACCCCCCATTTGTCCTAGTACAGAACCTAAAATTCCACCTAAACCACCTTGACCTGACGCTTGCTGATTCCCACCTAAAGCTTGCTTAGCCAAAACTTCTACAATGTTGCTTAAATTTGTCATGAGTAACTCTTATGTATGGTTTATACATGAGCATACGCGTTTTTTTGTTAAGACAGCAAAAATCAAATTGTTAAATTTTGAAAGAGATTGCAAGGTCTTTTACCAACGGAATTTATTCCAATTTTCTGGATTTGCCCAAAATTTTGAATTAAACCAGTCTGGTACATGCTTATAGGTCAAAATATTAAATTGCCATAAAGCAAAATCACTATCATGTGAAGTCTTATCAATAAGTTGGGTAAAACCTAAAGAACGCAGAAGCAGTTCATCACTGCGTTTGCTCACGACAACAATTCGTTTTGCTAATAAATCTCTTAGCTTTACTAATAATTGTGATTTCTGCACATCACTAATGTCCTGCATTTCATCAGTATCAAACAATACAAAACCCAAATCATAACGCTGAGTAAAAGGCAGACTTAACAGCTCAGTTACGGTAAAATAGTGCCATTGAATTGCGTTATTCTGGTCAATTTTCTGGCCAATACAAAGTGCAGTATGAATAGGCTGTTCGTTTGATAAATCGTCTAGCATAGAAGTGATGACATTTTGTTCAGCCATAACTGCAACCCTTAATTGAAAGATGTGAGTTTAAACTTTATGGAACTACAAGGCATTTGCCATAAAATGCATGCAGGCCTAAAAGATGCTAGTGTAACTGATCAACAGACAACCAAGGCAAATGTTGAATACAAATTTGTATTAGACCGTTCAGAAATTGATCTTCCTTTTAATTTAGGACAAGAACTAGAAATCGAATGGACAGGTAATATTTATTGCACCTCTTGTGGTGCTAAAACACCAAAGTCTTATTCGCAAGGCCACTGCTTTAAATGCTTTAAAACGAAAGCGGAATGTGACCTTTGCATTATGAAACCTGAAACATGCCACTACCATTTGGGTACATGTCGTGAAGATGATTTTGCCCACAGCGTATGTTTCCAGCCTCATATTGTGTATTTGGCAAATTCAAGTGCTTTAAAAGTAGGTATTACTCGCGTTAGCCATATGCCTGGTCGTTGGTTAGATCAAGGGGCAACTCAAGCCTTACCTATTTTAAAAGTTGGTTCACGTCGTTTATCTGGCCAGCTTGAAACCATGTTTGGTTCCTTAATTGCGGATAAGACAGATTGGCGTAAACTTCTCAAAGGCGAAGCTGAACCTCTAAATTTGATAGAACAACGTGATCAGTTAATTGAAGAGTTCGCCCCTAAAATTCAAACTATTCGTGAAGAATTTAGTCAAAACCTTGAATTTAACGAAACGGTTGAATTACTAGAAAATGAATTGCCACGTGAGTTTGTTTACCCAGTTGAACAATATCCTGAAAAAATTAAGTCTTTAAACTTAGATAAAACACCAAAAATTCGTGGAGTATTGCAAGGTATTAAGGGCCAATATTTAATTTTTGATATTGGTGTTATTAATATCCGTAAATATACAGGTTACGAGCTGATTGTACGTGCATAAGTCGATTTAAAAAAAGCCCCATAAAAATGGGGCTTTTTAATTAATATAACTAAGATAATCTATTTCTAAACAACCAAGCTGCTAAAGGTAATGTTACTATCCCCAGCACAATCATTGGTAAAAAATTCAATTTGACTTGTGCAAAGCTTGCACCTTCCAAATAAACCCGCTGTACCAAGTTAATTCCAAATCTTAATGGATTTGCATAAGTTGCTATTTGTAATGCTTTTGGCATGTTTTCTACAGGTGTCAGTAAGCCTGAAAGTAACATTAAAGGCATAATCAATAAAAATGTAAAAAGCATGGCTTGTTGCATATTTAATGATAAAGCTGAAATTGATAAGCCCACACCAACTACAGCCACGTTAAAGCTGAATAATCCAAAATAAAGCAGTCCAATAGAGCCATTCATTGGAATTTTAAACCAGAACAAAATAATCAATAAAATAATGGTCGATTGCATCAAACCTACAAAAATCGGCGGCAAAGCCTTACCAATCATAATTTGTAATGGCGTATAAGGTGTCACTAATAATTGATCAAACGTACCCTGCTCACGTTCACGCGCAACCGATAAAGCAGATAAAAGTAATGTCTGCATCATACTTAATGCTGCAATTAATGCAGGCATTAAGCTCCAACGAGATTCCTGATTTGGGTTGTACCATGTTCTTGTTTCAAGGCTAATCGGTAAAGCTGAATTAAACTTTTGCTGATTGAACTGACCAATAATTTTATTTAGATATGATCCTGCAACCATAGCTGTAGATGAATTTCTACCATCAACAATGACCTGTATAGGAGCGCTTTGGTTATTGTTTAATTTACTCTCGAAATCATTAGGGATCGCAATTATGAGTAATGCCTGACGGTTATCAATGACCTGTTTGATTTGTTCGGTATATTCCAGTGTTGCAACACGCTTAAAAATACCAGAGCCATCGAGCTTCGAGATCAGCTCATGTGAAATCTGTCCGTTGCTCTGATCTAAAATTGCATAATCTACATGGTTAACGTCATAAGTAGCCGCATAGCCAAATAAAAGTGCTTGCATCAGAGCGGGTACAAATAGAATAGCCCTATTTGCAGGATCACTAAAAATGGTTAAGAATTCTTTTTTGACTAAAAAACTTAATTGTTTCAGCCACGTGATTAATTGCTGCCACATAACTTTATCTCAACCGTTTTTTCAGTGAAAAGTTCACAGCACATATCAAAACAACGATATATCCCAATAAAATACTGCACTCTTTAAACCATAGTCTCCAATCATCACCTCCCATAAATAAAGTTTTAATTAAAACCATAAAATGCGTCGCTGGAAGTAACTGGCTAATAATTTGCACAACCAAAGGCAAGTTGCGTGTATCAAAAACAAATCCGGAAAGCATCAGTGCTGGCATAAAACTTGCCAACAAAGCAATTTGACTCGCCTGAAACTGACTTTGGGCAAAGCCAGATATAGTTAAACCAAGTAATAATGAAACGATTAAATATAGAAATGAAGCAGATAAAATTGAGAATAATGAACCGCGCATGGGTACTTCAAAAATAAAATGTGCAGCAACAATACAAATAACGATATCAATCATGCCGACAACAACGTACGGAATGAGTTTTGCCAACACAATTTCAAATGGCCGTACTGGTGTGACAAATAAGGCTTCTAATGTTCCCCGTTCCCTTTCACGGGCAATAAGCAGACCCGTTAAAAAGGCGCCAATTAAAGTTAAAATGAGTACCATTAAACCCGGTACTAAAAACCAAGTACTGTTACCAGATTCGTTAAACCATATTCTTTGTTCAATTTTAACGGCGCTTGCAGATGCTAATATGGGGCTACGATCAATTTGTATTGATGGCGCGGTAGCCAAAGCACCCGCGACATACCCCTCTAAAGCAGTTGCTATGGTGGTCGATCTACCATTTAATAGCAATTGAACCTTTGCGTTACCTTGTTGGGCCTGATTTGCAAAATCGGAAGGCAAATGCAAAATCGCATCAATTTTGCCATTTCGAATGGCCTGTTCTGCTTCAGGCAAATTATGAAATTCTAGACTGGTTAAATATCGCGATCCATTTAAGCCAGCTAAGACCTGATTGACCTGCGGCGAGGACTGATCAACTACAACACCAACTCGTGCTTGGTTCAAGTCAAAAGAAAGTCCATAACCAAACAGTAAAATTAAGATAACAGGCAAAACTAGGCCAATTCCGAGACTGCTTTTGTCACGAAGAAGCTGTTTAGTTTCTTTCCGAACTAAGGCTTTCAAGCGACTCCAAAATGCAAAGCTCATTGTAGGTCTCCTAACCCGCATGCCTTAATGCACGTGCTTGTTCCACAATTGCAATAAAAGCCTCATTCATATCAACAATATGTTTATCTTTACTTGCCAATTCGCGGACCTGTTGAGGAGAACCTAGGGCTAGTAACTTTCCTGCATCTTGTATAGCAATGCGGTCACAATATTCTGCTTCCTCCATAAAATGAGTGGTAATAATGATGGTAATGCCTTGATTTGCGAGTTTACCAATGCTGTACCAAAATGAACGCCGTGCAAGTGGGTCTATTCCACTCGTAGGTTCGTCTAAAAATAAAATTTCTGGTTCATGTAATAATGCAGCCGCCATAGATAAGCGCTGTTTATAACCACCAGGTAAATCACCACTTTTAATTTGCGGCTTTAAATCATATTGCTGTAAAGCTTTATCAATTTGTTGATCTAGTTTTTTGCCCGATAAACCATAGGCTCCACCAAAAAACTTTAAGTTTTCCAACACAGTTAAATTGCTATACAGTGCAAATTTTTGAGAGACGTAGCCTACTTTAGCTCTTGCTTCAGCACGGGCCGTCCGTAAGTTTTTACCTGCAACTTCTAGGTAACCGCTACTTGCCGGTAGTAACCCACATAACATGCGAAATGTCGTGGTTTTACCAGCTCCATTTGGCCCAAGTAACCCAAAGATCTCTCCACGCTGTACAGTAAATGACGTATTGGCAACAGCAGTAAAATCTCCAAAAGTTCTCACTAAATCTTTAACTACAATGACCGCTTGGTCTGATTGCGAATTATTGTTTTGTTCTAATCGAAAAGCCTGCTGAGAAATAGAGATTTGTTGTTTTTGATTTTGCTGTAACAACATCATAAAAGCATCTTCGAGTTCAGGTGTTCGCCTATTTGCCACTAGCCCCAGAGGTAAAATATCTGTTGATAGTTCTTTTTGGCGACTAATAAAGTTTACTTGCTCTCCTCTTGGCACTGCATCAATAATCTCTCCAGAATTTCCAAGTAACTGGGCTTGTACAATCCGAGTCTTAATCTGCTCTGAAGGTTTTATTTTCCATGTTTGCTCATGTACTAAAGCTTTTAATTGCTCAGGTGAACCTTGTCTTAAAATTTTGCCTTCGTGCATGATATACACGTAAGCGCACTTTTCTGCTTCATCCATATAAGCGGTACTTATAATTACACTTAAATTTTCTTCCTGAACAAGTTGTTCAATAATGATCCATAAATCCCGTCGTGATAAAGGGTCTACTCCAACACTAGGTTCATCGAGCAACAGTAACTCTGGGGAACGAACTAGAGTACATGCCAATCCTAGCTTTTGCTTCATTCCACCAGAAAGTTGCCCTGCTAGACGTTGAGTAAACTGAGTAAGATCCGTTATCTCCAATAAACGTTTAAATCTTTGGTTACGTACATTTTTTGGAACGCCGTGTAAGTCGGCATATAAATTTAGATTCTCTTGTACACTTAAGTCTTCATAGAGTCCAAAACGTTGTGGCATATAACTAATACGGTCTTGGACAACTTGAGGATGTTTTTCAATATCAAACCCAAGCACATGAAGAGAACCTGAACTCGCTTTATATAATCCTGCAATTAACCTTAATAAAGTTGTTTTACCCGCACCATCTGGACCGACTAAAGCGGTAAGTTCTCCTTTTTTGATTTGCATATTCAAATCAACAATTGCACTAATATCTGCTGAATTTTTATTTTCGGCTTTAAAAGTCATGAATAAATTATGGGCTTGAACCACTGCTTTACTATCAATCATGGGCTTTCTCACTTAAAGCAAGTGGGACTTTTACTGTCACAGGTTGACCCATTTTTAATTGATCATTCGGATCATTTACATACACACGAACTTCGTAAACAAGTGTTGTTCTAATCTCTTCTGTCTGTACTGTTTTAGGTGTGAACTCAGCCACTGAAGATATATAGCCAATTTTTCCATTAATAGGCTGATTCGGATAAGCATCACGAATGACTTGGGCCGTGCCTCCCATTTTAATTGAACTTAAATCGTGTTCATTTACATACACACGAATCCATTTTGGATTGGTCAAGGCTAATGTATAAACGGCCTTTTGAGCAGTTGTCATGTCGCCAACTTCTTGCAACCGAGCTCGTACCACTGCATTTACAGGAGACCTTAGTTCTGCTTGAGTAAGGTTATAGTTAATTAAATCTAAATTAGCCTTAGTCACTTCATACTGTGCTCTGGTGGCTTCACGATCTTCTTTTCGTGCGCCTTTAATTAATAATTCTAAATTAGCTTGTCTTTCACGGACCGCTGCTTCAGCACTATGTTGATTGCTTTTGGCATAATCGAACTCTTGTTGGCTAATTGCTCGACCATCGGTACTGCTTACCAAAACTTGTAAGCGTTGCAAGTTTTTATTGGTTTTATCAAGCTCAGCTTGGGCAGACGCAAGTTGAGCTTTTGCTTGAGTGATTTCTTCAGGGCGAGCTCCAACCTCTTGTTTAACAATTGCCTCTTGTTGAGCTTTAAGTTGTGCTTGAGCTTGCTTTGCCTGAATTTGTAATGCATTGGTATTAAGGGCCGCCAGTACTTGACCTGCTTGAACTTTATCGCCCTCTTGAACTAAAAGTTTCTGAATACGGCCAGATTGTTCAAATGCAAGTGAAACTTGGCGGATATCCACATTTCCATATAAAGTTAATACATTATTATCTAATTGTTTTTTATAATTATATCCCCATACCCAAAAGCCGATGGCAACTACAGCTATAACCACTAAAATGCCGGCAATCACTTTTTTATTCATCTTTTTGGCCTTCTTATTAAATTCAAATTTACATAGTTTAAATTCAATTTAAATTTAAATTACCCTAATCTTTGAATAAAAGATATACTTTTATGATGAAATAAAATTAGGTTTAAACATGTCCAGATCTAGACGAAGTGATGGTGACTTAACAAAGACTAAAATTATTGAGGCAGCAGGCCCCTTAATCGCCCAATATGGTTTTGCAAAAACAGCAAACAAAACAATTGCCAAAGTAGCAAATGTCGATTTAGCAGCAATTAATTATCACTTTGATGGTCGAGATGGATTATATCAAGCAGTGTTAATGGAAGCTCATGCCCATTATCTAGATGAACAATACTTACTAGAACTTGTTGAAAGTACTTACTCTCCCGAAGAAAAATTGAGTTTATTACTTGAAACTTTATTACATAAGTTGACGGAAAAAGATGTTTGGCATGGCAAAGTTTTTATTCGCGAACTGTTTTCACCTTCTGAGCATTTATTAAGTTTTATTGAATTAACTGGAATGAGAAAATTTTTTCTTATTCGAAAGTTGATTAGCCAAGTGGCGAACTTAGATGAAAATGATCCGGCCGTTTTACCTTGTATTTTAAGCGTGATGACCCCGTGCATGATGCTTATTATTGCCGGACCTAATGCTCAAGCACCTGAGCCACTTAAAAATATTGCTCAGATGCCCTTACATGATTTAGTTGAACACTTTAAAAAATTTTCATTAGCTGGATTAAAAGCAATTAGCCAATCAAATCTTAAAAATTAGCTATTCAAACATTGCAAAATGGCTTGAACCGGATCTTCTGTATTTCCAGAAATAAGCTGTTTATGCATAGTTAAATGTTGCATTACTTGAATTTGAGCGGTTTCTACATTCATTAGTTTTTCTATTTCAGCCGCTAAATTTTCAGGTGTTGCATCTGCCTGAATCAGCTCTTCAATTACTTTTTTACCCGCGATGATATTTGGCAAAGAGTAATAAGGTATTTTCACCAAGAATTTAGCAATTAAATAAGTTAGCCAATGGAGTTTATAGAAAGTGACCATTGGTCTATGCATGAGCATTGCTTCTAATGTCGCCGTTCCAGACGCTAAGGCAATAATGTCACTCGCGTTCATGACCATACGACCAATTTTCGATTCGCTATCCGTATTTTCTAAAATATGAATTTTTGCTTTTAACTGCGGTGCTAATTGTTCAACCCCCTGCTCAATCTGCTGTTTGCGCGCATCATTAATTGCCGGTATTAAAAATTGAATATCTGGATATTTTGTATGCAAAATATTGGCTGCCCCCAATAGCATAGGAAGAAGCCTTTCTACTTCACCTTTGCGGCTACCGGGCAACAAAGCAATATGTTTTTGATTTTCATCAATACCCAATTCTTGTTTAGCAATTTGAATAGGGTTCTCAAGCGCTAATTGTTTAGCTAATGGATGGCCTACAAATGCCGCTGGAACTTCATATTGTTCATAAAAAACTTTTTCAAAAGGAAATAAGCAAAGTACTAAATCTATACTTTGTTTGATGCCATGTACTCGCCCTTGGCGCCATGCCCAAACTGATGGACTCACATATTGAACTGTTTTTATTGGAAGATTCTTTTCTTTGATACTTTTCGAAAGTCTGAGGTTAAAGTCTGGTGCATCAATACCAATAAAAATATCAACTGGATGCTGAGTCCATTGATTAATTAAGCCATCACGTACGGCGAATAGTTTTTTTAAGTCTTTTAATACCTCAACAATGCCCATCACAGACAGAGTTTCCATTGGGTAATAACTGTTAAAACCTTCCGCAATCATTTGAGGGCCACCGATTCCCTCAAATTCAGCATCGATTCCCTGCTCGCGAAAACTACGCATGAGTTTTACGCCGAGCGTATCTCCAGAAACTTCTCCAACTACAATGCCTATTTTAAGTTTTCGGTTTGCCAAGGCGATTTACCCAAGAATTTGAAATAACGCATTCTAGCATAGAGACTTATTAATCTTGAACTTGCCTAATCAATCCCAGCTAAACCTAGCCCTAGCACATCACTATCTAAAATTACATTCATATACTATCTTTTAATCTAAATTAACAATGTTATTTGAATTGTAGCTTACATTTACAAACAATAAAATAAATGAGAATTATTTACATTATCTTTAATCTTATGAATATCCCACCTCGACCATTTAAGTTGTCTGTAATCGCCTGCGCGATTTGTTATGCCAACCTCACCTATGCCCAAGATACACAGGTACAAGCTTTGCAAACGATTCAAGTCAAAGCATCAAATGCAGAGCAGTCTTCTGAACAGACCAAGGCATATAATGTTAAAAACTCGAGTAGTGCAACCAAACTTAATATTGAGGCTAAGGAAACACCCCAAACCATTAATGTCGTTACTCGTCAGCAAATTGAAGATTTTGGCCTTACCAGTACTCGTGATGTTTTAAGAAATACCCCTGGTGTAACAGTCTCTAATCAAGAAACTGAGCGAACTACTTATATGGCTCGTGGTTTTGAGATTTCAAATATCTTAACGGATGGCGTAGGCTTCCCTCTTTCAGGTTATAACTATAATAATACGAATCCTGATACTTACTTTTATGATCGTGTAGAAGTAGTTAAAGGAGCTGACTCGTTAACTAATGCCTTTGGCGATCCGAGTGCAACCATCAATAATATTCGAAAACGTCCAACCCAAGAATTTCAAGCAAGCGGTGGTGTAAGTTACGGTTCATGGGATACGCAGCGCTATGAAGCTGACGTATCTGGCTCAATTCTACCAAGTGGAAAAGTACGTGGCCGTATTATGGGCTATGAACAAACTGGTGATTCTTACCTAGACCGATATTCTGCGGAAAAAAACGGCTTTGCTGGTATTGTTGAAGCCGATTTAACAGATAGCACTTTACTTACCGCAGGTTATAGCCAAGAACAAAATAAACCTAATGCAAATAACTGGGGTGCACTACCTTTATTAGATGCCAACGGTAAACAAATTTCATATGATCGCTCATATAACCCTAACCCTGACTGGGCGCACTGGGATAATGAGACACAAAATGCTTTTGTTGAATTAAAACAAAAAATTAATGACCAATGGAATGCTAAGCTGACTTACAACTATCTTGATACGAAGCATAATAGCCGTCTTCTCTATTACTATGGTTATCCAAAAGCTGACGGGTCCGGTGTTTCTCTAACGCCTTGGGGTGGACAAGAACATCAAGAAAAACATGCTGTAGATTTTAATCTCGAAGGGACCTATAAGCTATTTAACCGAGAACATGAAGCAACTCTAGGCTACAGCTATGTACGTAATCACCAACAAGATAAACAATCTACAGGAACGATTAACGATAGTAATGTTATAAAGTCAACTACTACCGATTGGGCAAGTTGGACACCGCAATCTATAACTTGGTCAGATTTCACAGAAGCGGCTAACTATAAACAAAATATTAACTCAATTTATGCCGCGACACGTTTACATCTTAATGAAGATTTAAAACTTTTACTTGGTGCAAACTATGTTCAAGCTGAGAGTAAAGGCGAAAGTTATGGCTCACCAATGTCATATAGTGAAAGTAAAGTTTCTCCATATGTC
Organism: Acinetobacter sp. 148; assembly: GCF_031196675.1. Lineage (NCBI taxonomy): Bacteria > Pseudomonadati > Pseudomonadota > Gammaproteobacteria > Moraxellales > Moraxellaceae > Acinetobacter > Acinetobacter sp. 148. The sequence continues at coordinate 75,356 of NZ_JAVIMT010000085.1, forward strand.
GGATTAACCTATAACTTTACACCTGAATATACGGGTTACATGAGCTACACTTCAATTTTCCGTCCACAAACTGGTATTGATAAAGATACCAATCAAGCTTTAAAACCTATTGAGGGTAAAAGCTATGAAATGGGTGTAAAAAGCTCATGGCTAGATGACCGTTTAACAGGCACACTTTCAGTATTTAAAACTGAACAAAATAATTACCCTTTACGTAACTCGGATGGAAACCCACTTAACCGAAAAGTACCAACGAGTGATCTAGAATCGCAAGGTGTAGAAGTTGGTCTATCAGGTCAAATTACTGATAACGTAAATCTTTCTTTCGGCTATGCTCAATTTAGTATTAAAGATACTAAAAATGGTGGCGAAGCAAGAACATACAATCCAAACCAGACACTTAACTTGCTAACTACCTATACTCCGCCAGTTTTACCTAAGCTTAAAGTTGGTGCAGGTTTACAGTGGCAAGATGGGATAAAGTTATATGACTCAAATGTAAACGGTACGATCAAACAAGATGCATATGCTTTAGTCAATTTAATGGCAAGCTATGAAGTCAATGATCATATTACGCTTCAAGCAAATGGTAATAATATTTTTGACAAGAAATATTTAAATAGTTTCCCAGATGGGCAGGCTTTTTATGGTGCCCCAGCCAACTATACAGTTGCTGTAAAGTTTAAATATTAATAGCGTAGCCAATCCCAATTTTGGGGTTGGCTTTCTTTTTATTTTTTATGTGTCAGTAAATATGTCCAGAACTTTAAATCTTCCCATGTTATATCGCATAAAAGTTTTCTATCGATTCTTAGTTGTTTTCGGTATGGGTTATGCCTGTATGGTGTACTTAAGTCTTGGACTAACTGAAATTTTCCATTTGAACTTAGACAAACCAGAAGCTATCTATTTGGCGGCCTTTATTTCTATTTTGTTTTATGTATTTTTCGTGATTGTTGGTTTCTGCATCCAATCATTATTGCGACTGACCATTTTATCAATCGCACTATTTGCCCTTTTCTTTATTGTGACACGGACGGTAGGTTATGCATAAAGGTATACGTCAATCTATGGCATGGCTCCACTCGTGGACTGGTTTAATTTTTGGATGGCTCGTATTTGCTATTTTTTTAATGGGAAGTTTGTCTTATTACCGCCATGAAATTAATTTGTGGATGCAACCACCCCTTGCACAATTTGAAATAAAACAAGATGTGGCAATTAAAACGGCATATCAATACTTACAAGAACACGCTTCAGATGCTAAATCTTGGTATTTAACTGTTGCTACATCTGAAAGTCCGGTAAATACGATGTATTGGGAAAAACCAGATGGTAGTTATGGAAATGCAACCCTCGATGCAAACACTGGTCAAGAATTAAAACTTTCTGCGACTGAAGGCGGTGACTTTTTCTACCGTTTCCATTATCAACTTTTTGGTGTCCCGATATTAATTGGGCGGTTGGTCGTATCTTTAGCAGCTTTTATTATGTTGATTGCCTTAATCTCAGGCATTATTACTCATAAAAAAATCTTCACCGATTTTTTTACCTTGCGTACCTTTAAATCACAGCGCTCATGGTTAGATTTTCATAATGTTTCATCTGTTATTGCACTGCCCTTCTTTTTAACAGTTACTTTTACTGGCTTGGCTATTTTCTTCTATCTATATTTGCCTTGGGGAATGCAAAAACTCTATCCAGAGAATCCATATCAATATTTCAATGATATACGTACAAAAACAGTCACAGAAAGTACAACACCGCATCCTGCACAGAATTTACCAGTTGAAAAGCTATTAGCTCAACTTAAACAGCGTTGGGGAAATCAAACTTTAGCAACTATGAGTGTTAAAAATCCAAATACGAATCAGGCTCAAATTACGTTTATTCAGCAAGAAGACCATTCTATTACCCGTAATCAAGCACAAATCACATTAGATGCTACAAATGCTAAAGTCTTGGGTGATACACGTAATCATAGTCCTATTGCCACACTTTATGCTGGAGTATATGGCCTCCATATGGCAACTTTTGCTCAGCCTCTACTTCGCTTAGGATTGTTTTTCTCTGGCATTTTAGGCTGTGTAATGATTGCCTCTGGCTTGTTGCTTTGGAGTCTTAAACGCCAACTTCAAAGTAAAAATAGTCAGTTTCATTTCGGGTACTATTTAGTTGACCGTTTAAATGTTGCTACCTTTGTAGGTTTGCCTTGTGCAACTCTTGCTTATTTGTATGCGAATCGATTGTTTACTGTCACGGCCACCACTGTTAATTATGAAATTTATAGTTTCTTCTTCGTGTGGCTCATGAGCTTTATTATTGCGCTCATCACTAAAAAACAATATTTATGGCAAACTCAGCTAGGTATTTTTATTCTACTTTGTATTGCACTCCCTATCTTGAATATAAGTTATTTACTAAAAAACAATTATATTCAAAACTTTAGTGGTTATTGGGATTTCGCACGTATAGATATATTTTTCTGGTTATTTGCAGCTTTAGCCTTTTTTATATTTCTTAAAATTAAGCCTATTCAAAATAAAGCTTCAGATAAAATTCAAAAAAAGCTGAGTAAGTTAAATATTGAGGTGAATTCATGATGTTCTTTGTGTTTATCCTGACTTTACTAGGCATGTATTTACTATTCATATCGACTGAAAAATATCGCTCACCGAAATCAACTGGTCATTTCAAACCTTTAGTTCAAAAATATTATTCATTGTTGAGGATATTGGCCTTTTTACTATTTGCGTTGAGCGGGTTTATTCTCATCAAAAAATATGGTTTTTCAATTGGTTTTGTTAGCTGGTGGATCTTTGCAACACCCTTAACCTTTTTACTGATACTTTGGCTTAATCCGCTCAAGCCATCAAAAACTTCATCTAAGTCATCAATTTGAATAAAATTTCCTCAAGCTAAGCATGATTTTGATTGCTTAGCTTTTTTTTGCATAAGTAAATCATTATTCATGACAACTGTTTATCTCTAAAAGGAATAAGATATCTGCGTTTCGTGATAAGTGGCGATAAAGATGTCTGGTGCTTTTGAATTTATCTTAGCGGGTATGTTAGTTGGCTTCTGTGTAGGTATTACAGGAGTTGGTGGTGGATCATTAATGACACCAATTTTAATTGGTCTTTTTAGGATTGAACCGCATATCGCAATTGGTACTGATCTACTTTACGCCGCGATCTCTAAGTTCTGTGGATCGATGGTTCACGCAAAAAAACTTAATATCGTGTGGCCGATTGTTTTATGGCTAGCCGTCGGCAGTATTCCTGCATCTTTTGGTACTGCGTGGGTACTTGAGCATTATTTAAGTCAGTCAACTCATTATAAAGCTGTATTAACCATGGTATTAGGCTTTATGTTGACCTTAACTGGTGTTTCCATCATTTTCCGTACTCGTATTGAAAAGTTCTTTAATAAATTCCGAAATAAAGAGAATACTCAAACTGAAAATGAGCAATTAGCTGTTCAAAATAAACGCACCTATATTGTGATTATGGGCATTATTCTAGGTGTATTCGTAACGTTATCATCTGTTGGTGCTGGTGCCTTTGGAATTATGGCACTCGTGATTATGTTCCCAAACTTACCAATGATTCGAATTATTGGTTCCGATGTCGTACACGCCGTACTCTTAACCCTAGTCGCAGGTCTTGGGCATATGAGTGCCGGTAATGTCGACTTTGTGCTGCTTATGTGGTTATTAGTAGGTTCAATTCCGGCAATTATTATTGGAACCTTAATTAGCTCACGTATGCCGGAACGTTTAATCCGTAAAATTTTGGGTATTACACTATTTGCTCTTGGTGTTAACTTTATGGTCCACCCAGTCAAAGCCAAACCAAAAGCAGCTGTGGTACAACAACAAGCAGTAGTTGCTGAAAAAACAGGCAACTCGACCGAAAGATAGTAAAATCAATGGGATTTTTCCAAACTGAATTGCCATGAGATGTAGTATTTTCATAATTATTTCATGGTATATTCAGTACACAAAACAACCTTTAGTATGATCGAACCAGTGACAGCAATGACTACACATTCAAATTCCGTTTCCAAGCCAGATATCGACGACGTTAACATTAAAAGCATCCAAACTCTTGTAACACCAGCTGAGCTTAAATCAGAACTTCCGTTATCTGATGTTGCTTCACAAACTGTTCTAAAAGGCCGCGAAACTATTCGTAATATTTTAGATGGTTCAGATAAACGTTTATTTGTCGTTATTGGTCCTTGCTCTATTCATGATCCAAAAGCTGCTCACGAATATGCTGATCGCCTAAAAGCGCTAAGCGAAAAGGTTAAAGATACTTTATATCTGGTTATGCGTGTTTATTTTGAAAAACCACGTACCACAATTGGCTGGAAAGGCTTAATTAATGATCCGGATATGAATGACTCATTTAACATCGAAAAAGGTTTACGTATTGGCCGTAAACTTTTGCTTGAGTTAAATGAAAAGGGTTTACCTTGTGCAACTGAAGCACTTGATCCTAACTCTCCACAGTACTATCAAGACTTAATTTCTTGGTCTGCGATTGGTGCACGTACAACCGAAAGCCAAACTCACCGTGAAATGTCTTCTGGTCTATCATCACCAGTAGGTTTTAAAAATGGTACAGACGGCGGTTTAACTGTCGCAACCAATGCCATGCAGTCTGTTAAATATGGCCATAGTTTCTTAGGCTTAAATGAAGACGGTCAGGTTTCAATCATTAATACAAAAGGTAACCCTTACGCACATGTGGTATTGCGTGGTGGTAACGGTAAACCAAACTACGATGCTGGCTCTGTTGCAGAAGCAGAAAACGCTTTAGCGAAAGCAAAAGTAAGCAACAAAATTATGATTGATGCAAGCCACGCTAACTCGAATAAAGATCCTTACTTACAGCCGCTTGTTCTTAAAAACATTACTGAACAGATTTTAGATGGCAATAAGTCAATTGTAGGTATTATGGTCGAAAGTCATCTAAAAGGTGGTCGCCAAGATATTCCTGACAATCTTTGTGACCTTGAATATGGTAAATCAGTAACTGATGGTTGTATTGACTGGGAAACTACTGAAAAGACCTTGCTTGAAATGCATGAAGCTTTAAAAGAAGTTTTACCAAACCGCTAATTCATCTTTTTAAGATTGAAAATTAAGCCCTCATTTTTTGAGGGCTTTTTTATTTTATTGAGGTGGAATTTAACATCAAACTAAATAAAAATAACTTACGACAAAAGTAAACATCAGTACAGTTTCACCTATTTCAATCGCTGCACCGACGGTATCCCCTGTAATACCGCCAATCCTTTTTATAAACACATGTCTTAAATAAACAAGACTGATTAAAAAACCAATGATGGCAATAAGCCCTTGCCACCCCCAATACAAAGGTAATAGCAGAACGAACCCAGTTATTATCCATGAAGCAGTTTTGGGTAAATGGTCTGTCAAAGAACGGCCTAAGCCTTTTTCGCGAACATATGGTGTAGTTAAAAACAAAATAGATGGCACCACACGCCCAAGGATAGGAATGCATATTAAAAATAAAGATTGATGCTGTTCAATCAACACATAAACTAGTGCAAATTTGAGCAAACATATGATAACTAAGCTGAGGACTCCAATTGGACCACAACTTGGATCCTTCATGATTTGTAAAGTACGTAGTTTATCTCCAAAACCACCTACCCACGCATCGGCAGTATCTGCTAGCCCATCTAAATGCAATCCACCCGTTAGCCAGATCCATAAAGCGAGTACGATTGCCGCAAGTAAAAGAGCGGGTAATTTAACAAAAATACAGGTAACAAGAAAAAGTATGCCCCCAATAATCAGACCAACTAGAGGATAAAACAGAATAGCTCGACCATTTTGTTGCGCCGTTGGTATTGTTTTTAGCTCAATAGGCAGAACAGTTAAAAATTGCAATGCTATCCAAAAAGGTGTCATATCCAAGTCTCTAACTGGTCTATATTTAAAAACAAATTGAATTATGAAGAAATAAAAATGGGAATAGCAATCCCTATTCCCATTAAAGACTTCAAAAACTGAAAATCTATTGCATTTGATAGCACTGTTTCAATTTGATGTAGTCGTAGTAAAAACTGGTTGGTGTATAACGTGCATAGTTACATGCAGATTTGAACAAAGTTTCTTTTTCGTTATAAAGCATTTTAACCAAAGTAGAGCCTTGGCTATTTTGGTAAATATCCCACTGTACATTTGCCGCCATAGGTGAAACTACTTCACCACGCCATGCACTTGTCGAGTAATTATAAGTCTGGCGTAGTGGTAACGGCTGCATCATATTATGCAAATCTAAGCTAGTTGCCAGAGGAATAATAATTTCAGCATGGGCAAACCGTAAAACTGCTTTGTAAGGTTGAGCTTTATTCACTACGGCGTCAACTTGTTGGAACAGATCCTGTTTAAGTCCTTGAGCGATTTCACTGGTGACTTTATTTGATTCTGTAAAGCTTGGGCCTTTTTCGTAAAAATCATTGGCGTCATTAAATTCAGCATAAAATTTTGCGGCTTCCAAAGGCATATATTTATCAAAATCAATACCTTTTAACTCATCTTTCATACCACCAGAAATTGAATAGAGTTCATAAATATAAGCCGCTGCATCAACTGCGCTGGCAATTGTATTTTTCCCCTTACCTTTTTCTGTAATTTGCTCACCTTTCGGCGAAGTTACTGTAAATGATCCGGTATTGCTAAAGCTATAACCAGTGGTACCGAGCTTTTTAATGAAGTCAGCTTTAAAAATTGGGCTGAGTACCAGTTGGGCAGTTTTTTCAGCCTGAGTATTTTTTGTTAACTCATCTAACTTTTGAGCTAAATCTTTATTATTTTCTTCAAAATCTTGATAAGCCTGACTTGCATCATAAATTTTTTGTTGGCTAACACTCAGTGGTTGAGCTAAGTCTTCGTCTGCATTCAAGCTATGAAAATAAAGTTTAAAACGATCAACGCCGCCATCTTCAACACTCGGCACGTTTTCACTTGATAAATTGGTATAAGACAATGGAACAATTTTATCTTTCAGTTGCGGTTGTTGTTTAATGAGTTCAGCAGTGAAAAATTTAGCACTATCTACCGCACGGTCTACTCCAGAACTTTGTACCAATATAGACGCCTGCGTATTTAAAAGAGTTGGTAAGCGCTGTAATAAGCGATCGGCAATACCGCGGTGTTCTAAAATACCAGTCATGGTTTCATTTCCATAACCGTACTGACGGATCCCTTCAACACCATAACCTAACAAAATATTCGCTTTCATCATTGCTTCTAAATCAGCACCTAATTGCTCACCTAGTGGCGTTAAGGCATTTTCAGCTTTCGCCTGTTTCCATAAATTATAAAGTGCTAAATCATATTTCAGACTTGATAAACCTCTCGAACCGTGACGTGCCACTAACTCTGTAAAAACTGGCTGGAACCCAGTCGGCGCTTGTTCATAGCTTTTTAAGTCTTGTTGAGGTTGGTAAGGCGTTTTCGTTTGATAATATTTTGATGGGTTTGTAGATGGTGCAGTTTGAGCTTCTTGATCATCATTGTTATTACAAGCCGCGAGTAATAATGATGCTGCAAGCACAGTTGTTTTAAATAAAATATTCATAAGCCAGATGTATGGTTAATAAGAAATGCCAATAGCTTAGATACTAGCAATGACAGTTCTATTACACAGGCTAAAATAACATTTTAAAAATAATAACTTACAAGTGTATAAAAATATAAAACTACTATCTTAACTTAAAAGTTAATTGACCATCTGTTTCAGAAAATTCGAGTGAATATAATTTTCCAAGCTCTGCCGGCATTTTAAGTAAGTCATCTAGAGGCTGTTGTCTGGCTAAACAAGCCAATAGCTTAATCACACCGCCATGAGTAACAACTAAAGCATGCTGTAAGTTTTGCTTTTGCATATGCTCCAGCAAATCTTGAAAGCCTTTAAGAACCCTTGTTTGAAACTGGTCTAATGTTTCTGCGCGAGGTGGACAATATTGACTTGGTTTTTGCCAAAAGTTTGCCAGTAATTCGGGTGAAGTTTCATAAATTTGCTGAGTTGAGATGCCTTCCCATTCACCAAAATACATTTCTTTTAAGTCATGATTTACAAGTAAGGGGAGTTCTGCTGTTTTGGCCAGTTGCTCGGCAAAACAAACACATCTTTTTAAGGATGAACTTACAATGACATCCCATGGCTGATTTGAAACTTGCTCAATGGTTGACTGCATTTGCTGCCAACCTTTTGCCGTTAACTTATCATCTAAATGGCCACGTAAGGTATGGCTATACTGGCTTTCTCCATGTCTGAGCAAATCAATGCTAAATTTAGCCAATTTTATTCCCGCTTACAGCCGCTTGAGCGAAGGTAGCCATTTGGTTATGTAAAGCGCAAGCCATTTTAACCAATGCCAAAGCAGCGCCAGCACCACTACCTTCACCTAAACGCAAATTCATTTTTAAAATTGGGTCAGCATTGAGTTCTTGTAAAATACGGCGGTGTCCATATTCAGCCGATTGATGACCAAACAACATCCAATCACGCACTTGAGGATTCATCCGCACAGCACATAAAGCGGCTACAGAACTAATAAAACCGTCTACAATCACAGGTAAACCCACTTGCGCACAGCGAATGTAAGCACCGACAATTGCCGCAATTTCCAAACCACCTACAGCACATAGTGTTTTGAAGACATCACCAATGACATGTTTATGATGAAGTTCAATAGCTTTTTCAATTACTTCAATTTTATGTCTTAACTGATCAGCACCAATTCCTGTACCTACTCCAGTCAATTGCTCGGCAGTATCATTTAATAAAAGGCATGCTAAAGCAGAGGCAGAACAGGTATTTCCAATCCCCATTTCACCTGCAATATAAATATCTGCACCTTTAGATTTGGCCGTGTCTACACTGTTTTTACCTAACTCTAAAGCAGCACGACATTCATCTGCATTCATTGCAACTTGTTTAACAAAATTTGCTGTGCCGGCACGAATACAATGACGTTCAACACCTGCATATTCGTATGCTTCGCCTGCTGTACCGCAGTCAATCACTTGCAAATGAGCTTGATGATATTTGGCAATGACACTAATTGCCGCACCGCCAGTTGTGAAGTTTTGCAACATTTGACGGGTAACAGCTTGAGGATATGCAGAGATATTTTCTTCAACTACGCCATGATCACCAGCAAAAATTGTGATCCATGGATGGCTAACTTGTGGATGTGCATTTGATTGTAAACTGGCAAGTGTAATTGCAATTTGCTCTAAATCACCTAAGGCACCAGTAGGTTTGGTGAGCTGGAGTTGATGTTGCTCAGCTTGTTGTTTTGCATCTAAATTAGGTTGCTGTACGGATTCTAACCACCAGTTCATTTTTATTTCTCACCTTTTAAAATCATTGGAAAACCAGCCACACAAAACACAACCTTATTTGCAATTTGCCCTAGAGCTTGATGTAGTCTGCCTGCTTCATCGACAAACCGACGACTGATCTCACCGAGTGGCACAACGCCTAAACCCGTTTCATTACTTACTAAAATAATTTCTGACTCGAGTGTGGGTAAAACTCTTAACAGCTGCTCACACTCAAATTGTTGAATATTTTGATCTTCTAAAAGTAACAAATTGGTTAGCCAAAGTGTTAAACAATCCACCAGAATAATTTGGTTAGGTCGATCAATTTCTTGCAGAGTTTTTGCTAAAAATAATGGTTCTTCAACCAAAGACCAGTGAGCAGGACGCTGATTTTGATGATGGACAATACGGCTTTGCATTTCTGGATCAAGCGCTTGTGCCGTAGCCACATAAGTGACAGCTAATTGCATAGATATGGCCGTTTGTTCAGCCAATCGGCTTTTGCCAGAACGGGCACCACCTAAAATCAATTGCAACATGAATCACCTAAAAACAAATGCTCATACGGATACAGCTGACCTTGTAAAGTTTGAGCCTGATAATAGCCAAAGGTTAAATGCTCAACTTTAAGATCAAATTCAGCCTGTGTGTATTGTACAGGTAATTGAGAAATTTTTTGTAAAATCAAATTACTACTATAGTCTTTCTTATACAAACCCAATGTAATATGCGGACAGTAATCTAAAGCGGCAATTTCATTAGAAACTGTACCTAATTTTTGCCGTATGAGAGATAAGTTATTTTCGATGTCTTGGACTTCTACAAATAAAGCACTGCTAAAGCTATCAACTGATCCAATTTTTAATTGAAATGGTGCAATATCTTCTTTTCTTAAAATTTCCCTTTGCTGCACAAAGTCACTAAAACAAAAGTCATCACCATGAACTTTATTTTCATGGGTCAAGAATCCACATATAAACAGCGTGACATGATATTGACGGTGATTAGGTTCTACTAGATATTCTGAAAAATGCGCACGCAATTGATCTAAATAATGAACTAATTTCTGATCATTAATTTCTAGATACCATAAAGCGTAATTCTGACGCCCACGATGCCATTCGGGATAATCCCGTATAGGTGTCGGCACCATGAGTGTTAAGGGTTTTAGCAACACAGTTTTAATTCAAAATCATTCAAGTTGTGTATTAAAACATGTTTGCTTTTAAATTGTAGAGCCTTAATTTATTAAGCGAATTTAAACATATTGAGTACCTGTAATTTTGGCGTTGGTAATACTCATGTTCAAGGATTGTTTGTCTTGTTCAGAAAACAAATATTGAATAAGTTGAACCAATTCAGCTTCAAGCTGTCTTCTTTGAGTTGTACTCAAGTCTAGGTTCTGAATTTGTTGCTGCAGATGTTCAACAGCTTTAGTCTCTTCAATTTCTAAAAATTGAATCGCATAGGCATAACCTAAAGCAGCACCTTTTAATAAATTTTTATAAGGCAAATCATGACAAATATTCACAGCAATTGATGCCATGACACGTTCATTATGATTGAGTTTGCGTAGTGGATCTCTAGCTACGCGTTGACAAGGATCTTTAAATGCATATTCACATGAGTCTAGAAAACTTTGTGACATTCGATCCAGATCTTTTGCATAGTTAGGTAATACAATTGCAAGTCCTTGCTTCACTTCTGCAATTAAGTTCTCTGCAAATGCTTTAACTGAATAATCGCCCATGGCAACACCAATAGATTCATAACCCATTAAAGATGCATACCAAGCAAGCATCGCATGTACACCATTCCATAAACGATTTTTAATGAGTTGAATGTCAGTAATTTGGTCAACCAATACCACCTGACGCAACTTTTCAAGTAAAGGACTGCCTTTCTCTACATAGATTGGCATATCAGTTTCACTATGGAACAAGATTAAATCCATGCTTTGTAAGATATGTCCCGGCTGGAAATTACGGCGCATGTTATCAACATAGATAGAAGCCTGATTTAGTTGATCTTGATTCAGTTTATTACAATCTTCAATTTCGATTTGGTCTTCTTGCTCCACATCTTCTAAATGCTGTTCAAGAAAATTATGCTTAATACGAAGTTGACGATATAAATTCTGATTAGAAAGTTTTGAAACCATGCGATTAACTACGGTGTCGCAAAAGTAATGTTCTTTTAAAATATGCTCAGTCACATCTTCATCATTGGTCAACTCTAGCAGAGCTTCTCTAAGATGCTTCATAACCAAATATTTCGCGCCGACTTTATTTAAAATAATTAGAAAAGTTAGTGGTTCAATACATGTTTCAAGTTGCGAATTAAAACGCGCATATAATCCTTTTGCAATTATCTTTGATTCAGGTTCGATCGCTTGCTCAGGCAAACAAAGTGCGATCAAACTTGAATGTGTATACATCTCTAACATTTGTTGTTCATTGTCAGAATCAACAATGGTCATATTCTCAATACGTTCATCATAAGAAAATTGTCCATAGCGAATACTATAGGTTCCAAACGCATTTACAGCTTCGCGGAAAAGACTATTTCGTGTTGACGCAATTATACGTTTTGGTTTCGTATAACCATCCCAATGCGACAAGATCTGCGCTATATAACCACCGCCAATAGCACCGAAACCATGTATTCCAACAGTAAGCTGATTCAGACTTTGCGGAAAAGGTTCCTGTATCTCTGGCATATCCATAACGGGAATAAATTGATCAAGATCAGTTAAAAAGACGTACATCTGGTCATAATAAAAATGCGCTTTTTCCAGCATTTCATCATTTGGTTCTTTAATATCTTTTAATAAAATCGTTAAACCTTTCGATGTATGTGCTGAAGTTAAACCATTTTCCGAATCTTCAAACATAAGACACTGGTTAGCGTCTAAATGAAGTTGACTAGCCGCTTTTAAAAAGATTTCTGGATGTGGCTTCCCTTGTTCTACTTCATCCCCACAAGTAATGACATCAAAAAATTTATAAACATTTGCATTAATTAAATATTCTTCGGCAATTGCTCTACGGCTTGAAGTAGCCACAGCCATTCTTAAACCAGATTTTCTTAAACGCTCTAGAACTTGAACCAAACCTTTTTTAATAGGTACGCCGTGTTTTCGAATATGTTCTAGTTCCATCTCATCGGCACGTTTTCGGATTTCCTTATATGGAACATCTACTCCGTATAAACGTTGTGCAAGCTTTTCCGCTGTAGTCGCACTTAACCCCAAACATTGCATTAAATATTCGTGTGAAAACTCCTGCCCAATGAGTTCTTGAGATGCCTGTTGCAATGTTTGAAACCGCAACCGTTCAGTATCAAACATTGTCCCATCCATATCGAAGATAGCTCCATGAACAGGTTTTCCATGAAAAATAAGCACGTTTTTACCTCTTTTTTGATCATGTTTTATTCAGGGTATACAAAAAATTGCTAAAAAAGGCAGGATGATAATAAATGAAACATTAGTGGTTATTTTTTAATCAAAAATATAAGCAATCTGTTACTGAGAAGAGTTAAAAACTCAAAAAGGTTGAACAATATAAATAATTCTGAAACTGAGTTTAAACACAAAAGTAGCAAGCCTTCCTCGCTTGCTACTTTTGCTTCTTCTTTTTATGCGCTGATCATGTTTATTTTTCTTAGGTCCATTTACTGCTAAACAAACCTGCATTGTTTTTATTATGTCTTGCAGGTCTACCCATACCAGAAATTAACTCGCTTTTTGCTGTAATTTTTGTTGCGATGCCTGGTATAACTCAAAAAATCTGTCATAGAACTTTTCACGGAAACAGTAATACAACATTGCCGTTTTTTCCGGCATTGGAATTAAGCCCTGCTCTTCATAGCACATGTCTTCTACTACGGCCGCATAAGGCTTCACTGTATGATCTGGCTCTCCTACAATTCTATTTGTTGGGGAATTTTCAAAAATATAGAAATTCAATAAACGAATTGTTGGGCGCAAAAAGCCTTGACCAAAAGCAGATTTCTCCCCAAATAGTAAATGCCAACCTAAATCATTGTCTTCACCTTTATAATAACGAGCTAGGCGATCACGCTTCCCTTCATAAATTTCGGCATACCCCACGTCTTGACCATTGATTCCTACAATCATTAAACGTTGATGATCATCAGCTAGCATTTTTTCAAAATAAACTTTGAGTTCTATTTCGCTTTTATTTAATTGCCACTGAGGAATAACGTGTGGCTCATGCATCCAGCGGTGTAATAGTGGTATATCTTGAGGATACTGAACCTGACGTAATGAGTAGCTAACATCATTTTCAATATATTCAAAATAATCTGGGAGCTTTTGTGAAAGCGTAAGCATTATAACGGTCCTTGCTATGACATAACCTATAATTGATAATGATAATCATTTTTATTTAAGATGCAAGCTTATTTTTACTATTTTTTTTATTGCATAAATTATGGACAAAAAATTCAGCTTTCCCCTGCTAATATTTAAGGTACCAACTCAACAATCGAGAAAATAATTGCAACGACGATTACCATTAACCAAATAGGAATAAAATATTTTCTAAAAAAATAAAAAACAATAATTTGCAAAAAGAAAGCGGTTGTGATGATGGCAAAAAACCATGATAAGACTCCTACTGAGCTTCCTTCAAAGGAGCAATTCAAAAACAATGAACTAAGCAAAAATAATATGGTTGTTCCATATAAAATTCGTCTAGATGTACTTTTAAGCCAGCTATATTGAAGCTTTTTCTGACCAAATTGGCTGAGCATACATGCTTGCATTATGGCAGCAATAGCCCAAAATAATGATGCAAAGCTCATTTGGCCTCTCCTAACGTAATAAATTTGGTTTGGTAGAAGCGTAGTACTACTAAATAGAATAACCCGAGCAGTATGAGCGCCAGATCAACACCAGCGAGAGACCAATGCACAGACTTTAAATTATTTAATAAAGAGGCTTCTGGTACCAGAACGACACTAATAACAGGAATAAGCAATAAAACAGCAGCCGTAATATATAGCATGATGATTATTCCCTTCCTTATTGAGTAGCTAAAGCTAATCAATAAGCTTAATAGCCATGCTATATAAAATGCAGAAACCTCGTATAGTTCCCTCGGCTCAAATGAAGCAGGTATAATCCGACCAACCATTAAATAAAAGGCTGAGGCAAAAGGCAGCCCTAAGAAAGTAAAAAAGTTCAAATGCTGTACTAATCTATATCCAAATTTCTTTTGTTCTTTGATGCGCTTTTTTTGCCATAATAATGCGCCTGCAACCAACATGACACATCCTATTATTCCTAAACAAGCCAAAATAAAACGCATCCAGATAGAAGCAAAGTAACCTAAATGAATCCCATAACTTGATGAACCTAATTGTGCAATTGCACTTAAATTTCGTGGCTGATTGAGTCGTTCAGCCGTATTTGTTGCAAAAATATATTGAGGTGTATTTAAGGTAATAATATTTTTATAGTTATAGTCAAATGTAATCACCCCATCTGCTGTATTAGGTTTTTGAACTTCAAATTTATCTAAAATAGCTCCTGATTCTGTTCGTTTAGGCATTTGTTCCATGAAATGATTAAAAGGTTGCATCGCTTCTGTTAAGGAAGGTTCTCGAGGTTTTGCCATCTCGGTAAACTGCATTTCATTATAGAACTTTGGTATACCAGCTTTACCATATTGTTCCGATAACCCCCACGGTAAAACTAGATAAAATAAAATTAACAGCCCAGTAAAGGCCATCACCAAATAAAAAGGAAAAGTGATAACTCCTGTTATGTGATGAAGATCTAATAAAGAACGCTGTCCTTTAAAAGCCCTAAATGTAAAAAACTCTTTAATAATTTTCTTATGTGTAATCACACCTGTGATTAAACTAATTAATAGAATTAAAGCAACAACTGCTACAACTAAGCTACCGAACGTGCTTGGCAAAGGATAAAGCGTGTAATGTAGTTTGAAAAAGAAATCTCCACCCAAAGTCTTCCGTACAGGCCCCAATAGCTCACCGGTATTAGGGTTTTGTAGCTCTTGATGTTTCCCCTCTTTATCCTGCCATTGAAGTAGGTTCACAGGCATCCGCTCATTGGCTACTGTAACTCGCCATCTTTTGGCATTTGGTGCATGTTGATTGAGATAGTTAAACGCAGTTTGCGCAGAATGTTGTGCAGAAGGGATTGTTTGAATATGGCTGATTGCTTCTGGCTGTGCCCAAACATTAATTTCCGTCCGAAAATAAGCAATAGAGCCCGTAAAAAAAATGAAAAAGATAACCCAAAGGACAATAATTCCAAACCAACTATGTAGTATTGCCTGAATTTGACGAAAATTCATTTAAGCCACTCCCCATTTAGCTAATAGCCAATAGCTCACTAGTAACGCTACGCCTAAGCTATTGATCATCCAAAACCATAGTTTTGATAAAATGGAACTCATAAAGACAATATAAAAAATAAAAAAGATAAAACTGATAAATACCGAAAAATAAACATTCTCTGCTTTAGCAAAAGGTAACCATTTGGCCAAAACAAGGCTGAGCCATGAACTGTAGCAATAAGCGGCTAAACAGATAAAAAAGATCCTGCTATAGGTAAAATTAAAATTTTCTTGTTTTTTTAGATGACTCATTTAAATGGCCTTAAAAATTTAAATATGCCAGATTTGATTGAAAGAAATACCTGCTCTATACAGGCATCTCTTTCGTTAGTTGCATTAATAGTTAAAAGTATAACTTAAACCATAAGTACGGCCTTCTGCAGGGATTGCTAACAACGGATTAGCATTAGAGACGGCTGCTTGCTGAGCAAATACTGTTCGATACTGACGGTTCCACACATTATAGACGCCAAAATCTACACGACCTTTCCAAGCCGGGAAATGTGCTAATACATCCATAGTGGTATAACCTTTGATTTGCGCAGCACTATTTGCGTCATTCTCTACAGCTTTTCTGAAAGCTTCATCTTGAGTTGTTGCAAATGCGGCTAATTCACGGTCATCTTTATAAGCTTTATTTGTTCCTTTAATAGCTTGCATCTGAACACGAACACCATACCCTTCATTATTATCCCATTCAGCAAAAAGAGTTCCTTTCACAGGAGCAACCGTAAATGAGTTTAATTCATGCCATTTATTCGCCACGTCTTTATACTGACCACGGGTATATCCTAAAGTGCCACCGACCTTATAATTTTCCATAAATGGATAACTAATAGTTGCTTCCGCCCCGTATACTCTTTGATCTGTATCTACAACCTTTGCTGCACGATTGTTGAATT
This sequence comes from Acinetobacter sp. 148, assembly GCF_031196675.1. Taxonomy (NCBI): domain Bacteria; kingdom Pseudomonadati; phylum Pseudomonadota; class Gammaproteobacteria; order Moraxellales; family Moraxellaceae; genus Acinetobacter; species Acinetobacter sp. 148. Next base: position 92,026 of record NZ_JAVIMT010000085.1, read on the forward strand.
GGACAGTTTTATCCGAAGTATTGTAAAAACCAGTCAATCCCAGATTTAGGCCATCATCCTGATTCAAACGCCAACCTAGTTCATAACTATTTACTGTAATTGGCTGTAGATTTGCTGTTGAAACGGTATAAGTAGAAACATCGCGCAACATACGTTGTACGTCAGGGAAACTAAAGCCCTGAGAGAAATTAGCATATACCTGCTGTGCATCTGTAAGTTTATAAACTGCACCTAAATTAAATAACGGCTTATCATCATGTGTTGATCCTGCCGGAACCATTGTTGTCTCTCGGCTAGGAATATAAGCATCGGTATCCGCTTGAATATATTGGTAACGAATACCTGCTTGCAAGTTCAATTTATCCGTAACTGCATAATCGCTTTGAACAAATGCCCCAATATTTTGAATTTCAGTATTTGGTCCATAACCTTTACGTTGGCCTGTTGGCGTATACACTAAATAAGGATATTGAGTTGCCAAAATATCAACAAATTGCTTATCTTTTTCCCAATCATAATCAAGGCCATAGGTTATTTTCATATCCCGATTGGCAATATTAAGATCGGTTTGCATAGTTGAACGTAATCCAGCTACTTCAATTTCTGATTGAGACTGGTTTACAGAAGTCACGGATTTATTTGATAAGCCATATGGGAAGAAACGTGATTTTTCATTTCTATAATATGCTTCAACATTTAGTATTTGGCCTAAAAAGTCTTGATTTTGATACTGTGAATTAACAGCATAACGCTCGGTAAATAATGGATTACTAAGCTTTAAACCTTTAATTGCCTTATAAGTTGGCGTTGTAGCATCATTACTCTTAGAGGTTGTCGGTAAATAAGAGTAATCAGGTCCGTAGTCAGTATCCTGCTTATCTTTATAGTACTGGGCACCAAAGCTCAATGTCTGAGTATCATTTAAATTGAAATTTAAACGCCCATTTACATCGATAGTATCAGTGTCCATCGTACTACCTTGCCAAGGGCTTAAGGAAATTCTATCGCCATTTCCATCAAATTGAGACCCTCTACTTGTAAAATTAGCCCCTAAGAAACCATCCATATTGCCTTTATTAAATGAGACAGATTGTCCGACTTCATAAGCTAAGCCGTCACTACGGAATGTATCTGAAGATGTAATGCCTACTTTTGTTTCAAAGCTAAGTGGTTTAGATGTATCTGCTCTTTTAGTAATAATATTAATAATACCGCCAGTAGCACCTGACCCATAAATACTAGTCGCACCTGAAATTACTTCAATGCGTTCAATCATACCAGGACTAATACTATTTAATTGACGAGAAACATCGCGAGAACCTGTTTGCGAAACGCCATCGATCATGACTAATACGTTTCGTCCACGCATTGTCTGACCATAATTACTTGTTGTTCCACTACTTGATGCAAGAGATGGTACAAGTTGAGCAAGAATATCAGCAACTTTACGACCCGCCGTAGCTTGCTGGATAATTTGTTTCTGATCAATAGATTGAACTGTACCTGCAATCTCTGCAATATTTTTTGGTGTACGAGTCGCAGTTACTACAATCTTTTGCAATTGGGTTACTGGTTTTTGTGTTGCATTTTCGCTTACTTCAGCCGTTTGAGTTACGGTTTCTGCATAAGCCTGCTGTGCAAAAATAGCCGATATGGCAAGACAACAAGGTGTCATCTTAAAAAGTACTTGTTTTGAACGTATGTGATTACGTGATTTAACCCCAATCTTATTGTTTACATTCATTTTTTCCATTTCTCCCTAGCCCAAATGTTACTCAACGATTTTTCAAGAGGCACGACATCATACTAAATACGAACATTAATGAGAATGATTTTTATTAAAAATAATAGTCATCTATCTTATTTTTTAAAAAGAATTCATTTTTCTTATTTTGTTCATTTTGCTCAAGTATTTGAAATTCTTTTAAATATTGCTGTGCCACATCCATTTTTATTATAAATATTCCATCTGCATCCCCTACAATCAGATCTCCAGTTTGTACAATGGTATGATTAATATGAATCTTGGCATCTATTTCAACGAGACTTTCCCCTTCATTACGAGTGGTTAAACAACTGGTTGTATGAGCAAATATAGGAAGTTTGAGTTTAAGTAAAGCCTGCCGATCTGTAATAGCACCTAAGACCACAACCCCAGCCAGACCACAGTGTATAGCGGCTACACTCCTTTGCTCTCCCCAGCAAGCACGTTGTAGATCATATCTTGCATCAATAACGAGAACTTCATTTGGTTGACAACTCATCAAGACTTGTCTTAAACCACTCGCATTGATCGACTCAATCCGAACCGTACGTACAATCCCTACCACCTTATCTTCAGGTCTTAAGGGGAATACCTGTGGAATATATCCCTGATCAAGTACATGACCAATAGTAGAGGTTGCTATTTCTTTATATGCTGTAACAAGTGCTTTAGAAGTATCAATTTGATTCATCTTTAAATTTTCCGATTTCTTTTAAACGTAAGGGACAATTACGGCATAAGGTTTGCTCAGCCTCTTCGAGCTGAAAATAGAAACAGCATTTTTGTCTCATAAAAGTATTAAATTCTGGATGCCATCCATTCCATAAACGCATAAATGGATTTTCAGTTAAATAAAAACTTTCGGCAGTTTTTGACTTAAAGAATTGTTTTTGCCGTTCTAACCGAGACTGTATATCCGGATTTAGATTTTGCTTTGTAAAAGAATGATAAAACTGTACTACTCGAACAGCTACATTTTCCCAGAGTAATACATAAGGTACACGACCTATTTTCGCTAACTGCTTAAATAACAGATTAAGTTGTTCTATCAAGTCATTAAACTCTTGCAAATGTATAATCTGAAAAGAATAAAAACTTGTTTGGTTTAACTGTAAAGTCCTATCCCAATACCATTGTTCCGGCAAGTCTATAACTAATGCTGAACTATCCCATTTTACAAATGGCAAAACAGCTGCATGGCAATATAAAAAAGGTAAGATCCAACTTGTACACCAATATTTGACAAACAATGAGGTCGCACAAGTTAGATTTTTAGCATGAATACGTGTTGCAAAATCCTGTAACACCTGTCGACATACATCATCATTCAACAGACAATCTAAGGTTGTTGAACTTTCAGGTAGTATTTGAACATTTAATTTCAGACGCTGTTGCAATATAGGCAGAGTTGCGCACTTCTCTGCCTGTATTTTAAAAGACGTATTCATCGTCAGATATCACTAACAATTTAAGGCATACCAAAGTGGGTTTCGGGTTTTCCCAATTCCCGATGGCATACTACCAATCCGTGTATCTTGTTCTAGCAAAGGTCGAAGTAACTGCTTATATGGCCATTCAGGCACTTCAAATAGTAAATGTTGGAGCTGAGTCAAAATCTCTGGCTGGAAGTTTAGATTTTGAATAACTTGCTGTAACGCATGAGCAAGTACAGACCATAGATTCTTAACTTCAATTTGATAATGACTCGCTAAATTATCAACAATACACCCTAGATTAACCTGAATACCTAAAGTTTGAATATAAAATAACAGAGCCTCTACCGATTCATGATAAAGCGTATTTCTAAAATCATGGGGACTCAAATAATTAGGATCTTTCAATCCGCTTTGCTCTACCCAAGGTAAATAAATACGTAATGAATCATGATCACGGAACATCAATCCATCAAATTCGCCATTTTTCAACACAAGACATATGTTTTGCCCATGAATTTCACCCATAAGCCCTAAGCGGAATAATCGCAAATTTACATCAAAGAAACATGTACACAGTTTCTCAAACTCGATAAGTATCTGCTTGGAGTTTATTTCCTTGTGTTGAAGCTGCAAAATATAATCAAAAATGGCAGGCTCACCCATAATTGTATGTCCAAGACTTGCCATTGGTATAAGTTGATAAGGTTCTTGCAATAATTCAGCTGGAATATGACGGCGCTGAGCTGCCAAATGGGTAGGTTTCTCTACAAATAACCACTCATTGTCTGCTGTCCGGTCATTTTGCTTCTCGGGTAAATATGACCACCATTGTGTTTCTTCACAAAGCCATAATTTTTGTTTTAAGACAGCATCTTTTGCCTTGGCTTGCTGTAATAATTTCTGATTTTTTTCACCATTAATCATTTTCACAATAGGCAAAAATCTTAATGAACCAAGAGCTTTAATTCCTATCGGTAATTTTAGACTTTCTTCTAAAACATTTTTTGATAAGAGGCTACGCATAGACGCACTGGCATACATTCCTTTAGAGATAAAATTCAAAGGATGACAAACACCGTCGGCAATATCATCCGCATAGAACTTGGGAAATAAATGCTCAAATTGCCAAGGATGAATTGGCATTGCAATGTGGGTTTCATTTAACCCACGTTGAAACATTTCCTGTTTTAATTGATATCGCTCAGAACGAGGAATAAAAATTTCGCTTGGCTGTTGTTTGAAAATATTTTCTACCCCTTCACCAAACATCATTTTATCCTTATGTACAGCCACCCAATGAATAGATAATTCTTGAGCAAATTCCGGACAATATTGTATATACTCTTGCTGACTGAGACCTTCTTTTAATTTGGCTAAAGGATGATATGGGCGGTCCCGATAACCTGCATATTGCTCTAAAATGCGGAATCTATGTGCCAAGCTTTGATTCAATAAATCATGTGCATTTACCCGATGCTGTTGTAATAAATGATATTGCTTTAAACATTTTTGCAGCTGCTCATAAAAGGCTTGAACTTTATCAGCACTACAATGATTAAAAAGACCTATCGCTTGAATAAACTCAAAAAGTTCTATTATCCCAATCGCATTGATCTGAACATGATCATTTGTGCGTTCCAATAGAAAAACTTCTGTTTCATTAGCAAGCTTCCAGGCTTGAGTAATACCTTTTTGTACCGCAAACATGACCAAGCCTTGCCGACTCTCTTCGTGTAATAGCACAAAAGAAAATTGTTCAGACGTGTTTTTAAATACTTCTTGAAGATTTTTGCCATGTTGATTTAGCGCAGTTTGGGCAGTCGCAAAATCAAAAATAAACTGTTCAGGGATAATCGTTTCAACCAGAAGACTATTGATAAAATCCTGTAAGATTCCTTGGTCCATTACTTGATAAACGGGCTGAAGTGCATTCATAGATAAATCTCACTTCACCTGCAATTTAAAAGGAGCTAACGGGTTATCGACAAATTTAATTTGTATACTACGATCGCCAAATAAACGCCGTTTAGTTAATGACTCAATGCGCAATTTTTCGGCAAAAACATCAAATAATTGGTAACGTGAAGCATGCTCTGGATGTTGCTGCTGGTAATTTTGGATGACTTCCGCAGCCCATTGCCAAAAATTTTTTTCTGGAAGATCAAAGTTTTGATTTAAAAATATTGCAATATCGGTTAAAGCGACAAAAAACAGACAGGCACAGCTAAAATCACGAATACCATTTAAATCATCTGTCAAAATAAATGACATACTGTTGGTTTTTGCATGCTCAGGCGGCAACTGATCGAGTTCAGGAGCCAATTCAGGGTGTGCTAAATGTGCTGGACTATAGCGCACACCATCATGGAAGTCCTTTAAAAGAACTCGCGTTGGCCAACCTTGTTTATGTACAAGAATAATATTTTGTCCATGTGATTCAGTTGCAATTCCCTCCGCAAAAAGTAAATGAATCAAAGGAGTAATCACAACTTTCAAAAGTTGACGTGTCCATAATTCAACACCATATTGCTGTAACCATAGTGCAATTAATGCTTGCCCATCTTTTTGGATATGACTCACGCCATTTAACGGTATTGCATCTTCACCTTCACGTAAATATTGATGCACACTCTCACGCCATAGACATCCAATTGTGCCATAGGCCTGTTGAGCATGTGATTTTGGCAATTTAGTAAAATCCACGCTTAAACCATACACTTCACGTAATACAGCAAAATCAAGCTCTTGGGCGGTTTTGCTCTGTTTAATTAAACGTTGCAACCAGTCTGTAATAATTGGCCCATTCATTACTGTATGTTTTGCCAGAACACGTGAGCTTGATGTGTTAGTTAGACTCATGGACAGTTTGATATAAGGCTTTTCCGGATGCTGCAAGTTAGTCATAGTGCGTAGAGATTGTTGGGCTAAATAGCGATCCTGACTTTGCCCTAAATAAACAATTTTGCCATTTAGAATTTCTTCAGCAAAAATAGAAATTAAATGGTTTTCCCATTGCCAAGGATGAACCGGAATCCAAATATATTCATCAGCCTTCAAATCACGATCTGAGAGATGTTGCAGGAATAGCTCTTGGTCTTGTGAATTCAATTGCTCCTTAAAAAATAAATCTGGCTCTATATCTTCTGAATGTTTTTTTGCAACAATGTCCTGATGCACAGCCAACCAGACCAAGGCGATTGGTTGGGCGAACTCTACCCCATAGCGTACATTGTCTTGTAAACTAAAACCTACACGTGACTTGTAACACGGATGATATGGATGACCATCCATTAAATATGATTCTAAAATATCATATGGATATTGAATTGCCGGCAAAGCATAGTGATCAAAACATGCTTGAGACTGTAAATCATGAATAAATGTTCGTTTTAATTCAAAAATAAAATCTTCAACTTTTGCTGCATCGGTTATGGTTCTAAGAATTTCATCAATAACTAAATTTAAAGTAGCAATCTGATAATGACCGTTTTCATCTTGACGAAATACATCCTGATTGCGGGCGAGGCGTACCAGTTTATAACTATATTGTCTTTGCCCTGCAGCGACATAACGAATGGTTTGGCACTGACTATTTTGTACTTCTATAATAAAATTTTTTCCATCATATTCTGAATGAATAATATCTTCAAAAATTAAAGCTTGAAGTAATTGTTTAATAACACGTTGCTCAACATATTTTGCCTGATCCGAATTTGGATGCTTCCAAGCCTGTAAAGCATTTTGAATCACATGTGTATTTGATAAAACTGGATGTAATTGTCCCATTTTTATTAATCCTATTTCTTTAATTGGTCGATTCTGTACTGTTCAGGAAAACGCCATGCGAAAGGCAAAGTGCAAAGTATAAGAATTGCACAACACACAAAGATTTCCTGCATAGTGTGAAATGATGTAAATATTGCTTGAGTATTTAACGGCAATGATTGTTGTCTTAGCTGAAGATATAACGCGGCAATAACGACTGCCACTGCAGCAAAAATACGTCGGAATAAATTATTTAGAGCGGCCGCTTGAGTAACTAGATGCTGTTGCTGCTGGCGTAAGCTGTTCAAACCTGCCGTAGTCGATGGCATATAAGAAAGTCCCATTCCTAAGCCATGTAATATCATACAAAACACAATGAACCAGACATTTTGTATAGGTGCCCAAGCAAGCAAAAGAAAAGAAGCCACGGTAATCATTAGTCCAAGAGACATGATTTTTGCAGCACCGTAACGATCTAGATATTTTCCGGCAGGTTGACTACAAATACCGGTAACTACTGCACTGCTCATTAGCGCAAAACCAGTCCAAAGCGGGCTTAACTTTAGAAGGTGCTGTATCCATAGTGGAATGAGCAACATGCCAATAAATAAGCCTACTGTTTGTGCCACACAAATGACTAAGCTGTAGCGGAAACCCTTCGTAGCAAACAAAGCTGGCTCGATTAATGGCATAGACTTATTCTTTTGTACAAAAATAAATCTTATAAAAAGCAGCACACTTAGAACTAAAAGCACACCATATAGAGGTTGAAGTAAGTCCTGAATTTGATGGATTTGGCTCAGTGTCCCAAGTAATAAAACTATGCTTGAACCGAGAAAAAAGAATCCTGCCCAGTCAAACTCTTGCTTATTGTCCCCTTGCTCTTTAGGTAGAAAAACATAGCCTAAAATTAATGCCAGACAAGCAACAGGTAAATTGATAAAAAATAAGGCCTTCCAATTAAGCCATACCAAAACCAGTGCTCCGAGCATGGGCCCAACTGCTAAGGTTAGCATGATCATGGCACCCCATAATCCTGTTGTACTTCCCCGTTGTTCACTTGGCGTAACTGAAAAAATTAGTCCAAGAGATAATGGAATCATTAATCCGCTACAAAAGCCTTGCAGAGCTCTAGCAATCAACACCGATTCAAACTGATTAAATAAACCACCTGCTGTAGAAGCCAAAGCAAATCCCGATAAGGCAATTAAATAAATTGACCGCTTACCAAAACGCTGGCTTAGGAATCCAGCTAAAGGCAAACTGATACTCATTGCTAATAAAAAGGCAACAACTACCCAACTTGCCCATACCTCACCTACCTGAAAATAGGACATTAAATGAGGTATTGCAGGGTTGAAACTACTGTTATTTAAACTAACCGTACCTGTACCAAGCATAACCGTCAGAAGTACGTAGCGTTGTAAACTTTGCTCATGAGGTTGAGCCGCGGACACAGAAGAACGTTCCATACACATATCCTCTGTTCAGCTTATTCAATATGCTCAGATAATTTACTTCGTGCATACGCTCCCAAAGCAGAATGATGCATTGGCCCTGATTTATTTAAGGGTCTTGAAAACTCGGTTATTTTTGAGGCTGCAATATTGCGAACAGAAACTTCTTCTTGCGCTGATGCATTCACTCCAAATTGTTGGAATGACTGAGAATGATCAAGTTTGAATAACTCTTCACCAACCAATTGATTTGCAATTGTGGCTGCCCTATATGCTCCTAAGCCTAAATCAGGCGTACCTACGCCGTGGTGATAAACTTCCATATTTTGAATAAATATAGATCCCTCACCTTGATAATTGACTTTAAAGTTTGAAGCCACCTGCCAATGGTCGGCCTGATCTCGTATGATCAAAGATTGTAAATTTTGTAGAAACTTAGGGTTTGGATAACGATAACCCGTTGCTGCAATAACACAATCAGCCTCCAGAATATAATTCTTATTTTGCTGACGGTGTTCAAAACACAACTTTGTTTTCTGGTTTTCTAAAAGCTCTGCATATTGCAGTTGATGATGTCCAGCTAACGTAACATCTGTAGGCATTCCACCGATACTACGATGATATAAACGCTCATAAATATCACGTATCGTTTTACTGCTAATACCTTTATATAAATTTGCTTGTTGCGCTGGTAACTCTGCCTTTAAACCTGATGGTAAATGGTAAAAATAATGCATGTAATCCGGACTAAAGTGTTCTAAACCGAATGGTGTATTTTCCATGGGAAAGAAACCAGCAGAACGGGTTAACCAATAAAGATGAAAGTCTGGTGTAGTTCGACCATTCATATACTGACGATCAAATAGATCTAAAAAAATCTCTGCTGCTGACTGCCCAGAACCAATTAAAACTACATTTCCTGATAACTTCAGAGAGCTGTACTGTAAATATTCTGATGAATGCAGGCAGGTTCCTGATTTTGAATAAATCTGTTGTAAGCTTTCTGGCAAATGTGGAGTTGTACCCACTCCCAATACCAATTGTCGAGTACGATAATGTTGGTGGTGCCCATTACACACTACCTCCACATCAAATCCACCTTTAATCGGTTTAATATCCAGCACATGGCTACTAAACTCAATATGGTTAAGTTGTTCTACAACCCATTGACAATAATGATTATATTCCTGACGCGGTATATACAAATTTTCTCTAAAATAGAATTTATATAAACGTTGATGGTATTTTAAATAATTTAAAAAACTAAAAGGGCTGGTTGGCTCAACCATACTAACCAAATCAGCCATAAAAGGAACTTGTAACATCGCATTGGGCAATTGCATACCAGCATGCCAGTCAAATTTCTCACGCTGATCAAAAAAGCGATATTGCAGCTCGCTTTTATCATGTAACAGACTAGCCAGACTTAAATTAAACGGCCCCAGTCCAATTCCAATAAAATCAAGCATAACTCACATCCTTCTGTTCAACGTACAGTGGATTTGGTAGCTGCACATACACAGACTGATGTTCTAATGGAGCAATAAGCTCATCTAATTCATGTAAACGTGTAAGTAAATTGCCTTTATACGGTAAAGAATCGTTAAACAATAAACCCTGTAATAATGTGCTATCTGGATATTGCTCTAATAATTGAAGTAAATTTTGTTGCAAATGGATTAACAGTTCATCTTCAGAGATATAGCCAGTTGCTCCAATTGCATTAATCAAACCAAATAAAGTGTTGCCAAAGAAATAATAACTAAAGCGTTCATCCACAAAATCTTTAGGACCAACCGCATGAGCTTTTTCTAGTAAATCTGGTAATGCTTCTACAATTTCAGTTGCAAACTCTTCAATATAATAAAAGCCTTGGTTGTCACGTAACCAGAGATTTTTCGGTAAACCATCTTCTAGCTCAAGCAATACATTTTGTTGATGCGATTCAAAAGCCATACCGTATTTATGATAAACATACATTAACGGAGCCAAGCCAATCTTCAAGAAATGATCAAACCAATCCAAAGCAATTTCTTTAAAATTCGTTTGTTGATTTTTCTGAGCAATTTGGTCAAATAAAGCATTAAAACGATTTAACTCTTTATTTGGATGGTCTTGGCATAAAGATGCAATACAAGTGACTTGTTGCTGTACTGCAAATGGTTGATCACGGAAAATACAAATTGTCTCGTTAATAATCTCGCCGTCTATTTGCAGAGCTATCCAGGCTGGATCATTAACTGCTTTCAGTGTTGGGCATTGTTTTAATATTTTTTTACCTAAATCACTATGCCATAAACGATAAGAAATTTCGCCACGGTGACACTCCTTTGCCAAATTCACTCGAATTGAATTAGTGATCATGACTGATAGTGAAGTTTTAACCATCCAAGGGGCGTTAAAACTTGCCAAGGTCCGAATTGATGTAGTCGGTGAAAATTGCCATCCACGTAAACCGATATCAATTAACTGTCCTGTTTGTTTTAATTGCTCAAACCAAGGTTTACCTTGTAAATAACGGGCTTGCCAAGGATGTAGTGGCAATAATTTAAATTCAACATGAGTCTTTAACAGGTTTAAATCGCTTTCGGACAAATACCAACGGATTGCGTCTTTAACTTGATCTGAAATTGGCTGCTCAGTTGCACAACCTTCAGCAATATAATTCTGATGAACAAGCCAATAATGTAACTGGGTTTTTCCAGCATGTTCAGGTGAAAACTTCAACCAATCTTCATGAACAAAACCATACCGGCTTTTAGGCGCTGGGTGCATACTATGACCCAAAATTAATGCCTGTTCACTTTCAATAAAACTCTGCCCAGCCTTTACTAAATCATCGAAATCATTGTGGCGTTGTTTTAAGAATTGTAGTAGCGCGTCCCGGCTTTGTATCCATTTCTCTAACAATGAAGCAGCATCTAATTTGAATTGAGATTCAATAACCAACTCTTCAAGTAAAAGACTAACAATGGTTCCTGCACTGATTTTTTGCCATTGACCATCAATACACATTTTCGGTAAAGCAGCGAGACGATGGCGTCCTACACGACTTACATAAGATAAAGGTACAGAACATTCTGCTTGTATAGAAGGAAGAGGAAGAGTTAACAGCGTCAAACCAGAGCTAAACGCTTGTTGAGTTGAACTTTGTTGGTCAAAAGAAAGTAAATATCCTTTGCCAGTCTCTTGCATATAAGCGTTGACGAAATTTTGTATCGCCAATCGGTTGGCAAGTTCTTGCATCTGACTACATCCTATTCAGAATCTTAAGCTTTTGTTTTAAAAAAATTTCTTTTTAACAATTTGTTAAAAACAACTGCTTAATCATATTTAGTTTATGATTTTTCTACTCAGCCAATGTAAGGCTAAGAATAATATTAATGATAATTATTATCATTTCATTATTCAACATGCTGAATAATTTTTATTTTTTTAATAACTTTTTGAAATTAAATATGTTTATTCTAAGAGTGATTACTTAATGTAAATTTCTTCACTAAATTTAACAATAGTATTAAATGATAATCTTTTCATTTACAATAGGTTTTCATTATAAAACCCGATTTGAGCCAACCCACTCCTGCTTAAATTAATAAGTAGTCCTCTTTTCATAAATTTAATCAAGTACGTCTACAAATTGCGCCGTTAATATTTGTGCTAAATCTTTAGGATTTACACCAATATCTAACCCTCTCTTACCGCCACTTACATAAATTTTACTGAGCTCTTGTGCAGAGGCATCAATTATTGTCTTCAAACGTTTCTTTTGGCCTAAAGGACTAATTCCACCCACTAAGTACCCTGTTAACCGTTCGGCATCTTTAGGATTTGCCATCTGTAATTTTTTACACCCCACTGCCGTAGCTACTTTTTTTAAATTGAGTTGATGGTTAACTGGTATAACCGCAACAAAATAATTTTTCTCATCGGTAACCAGAAGTGTTTTAAACACCTCATTTACATTAAGGTTTAATTTTTCCGCAGCTTCTAAGCCAAAACTTTTAGCATTTGCCTCATGTTCATACTCATGGATAGAAAATTCGATTTTATTACTTTTTAACAGTCTACATGCAGGAGTCATAGGAGTTTAAATTTTAATGAAATGATATTGATTATATTTATTTTAAGAAAAGTTTAAAATTTGCTTAGGCTATTTACATCATTTACATGAAAAATCAAACCTACACCGAACAAAAAACAATCTAAACTTGATATTGAGTAGATGACTCCAATATATTTAGTTGAGATTTAAAGTCTGAACTGGCGAATTTATGAGTTACAAACACAATAATCTGATGGCAATGCGTCACCGTTTTTGGGATGAGTCTTCAGATCATGTATTAAATGAAAAGCAATTTTTACAGCAGACCTTAATCGAACAAGGCATTTTTAATAATGCGACTTTTGATGATGTTAAGTACTTTTTCTATACACTGCCTAGCATCGTTATTGTAAAGGCTCATGCGCTTGGTTTTATGCATGATTCCGTCAAGCAAATGGTTATTCAACATATTCAAGCTAATCGTATACATTTAATGCAAAAGGCTGAATTGAAAATTCAATTTAAAATGTAATTTTACGGTTAGCATCTGATACGACGTTTTATAGTGGTTTATTTTTCTGAATGGCAGATATTTTAATTTTCTCTCTAACGCTTAGGCTATTTTTAGAAAATTAAAATCTAAAATGAGACTTTCAACTCACCATTCAGTCTGAGGGAACTATTTTAATACGTTCAAAACATGTAATATTCGTTACAATTTTAGATCACCAGCGTTTGGCTGCATGATGCGCATAGGATTCTATTTTCATGTCAAATCAGAACGATAAGCTTAAGAGTTTAAAAACTTCTTCCATGGATCGACGCTTATCAATCGCGAAAGCTTCTTTACTGGCAGGAACACGTTGGGCTACTGCAAGTGCCTCTTCCCTCTTTTCTAGTGAAGAAGAAAAAGAGAAGAAGCGTAAAAAGGCAATGAGCGAGCAAGCTAATTATCTTGTTTCTGAAATTGGCAAACTAAAAGGTTCTATTGTCAAGATTGGCCAAATGATGGCGCTTTATGGTGAACATTTTTTACCAGAAGAAATTACTCAAGCTTTAAATACCTTAAATAACCAAACTGTTGCTTTAGACTGGCCAGCAATTAAATCTCATTTACAAGAACAACTAGGTTCTAAGTTAAATGATCTAACAATTGACCATGAGCCTATTGGTACGGCTTCTCTGGCACAAGTTCATCGCGCAACACGTAAGTCAGACGGTTTAGAGTTAGTTTTAAAAATTCAATACCCTGGTGTTGCGAATGCAATTGACTCCGATATGAGCCTGTTTAAAAACATGCTTAAGCTTACACGTATGGTTCCTCAAACTCGTGAGTTTGATCAGTGGTTCGATGAAGTACGTGAAATGATGCATCGTGAAGTCAATTATCACGTAGAGGCAGCCACAACACGTCGCTTTGCTGAGCGTTTAAAAGATGATGAGCGCTATATCGTCCCTACAATTGTAGATGAATACTGTACCGATCAAGTCTTATGTATGACCTTTGAACGTGGCGTGCCTATCAATAGTCCAGTCATGCTTTCCCTTCCTCAAGAACGCCGCAATCAGCTCGGTGAAGCTTCACTAGAGATTGCAGTTCGTGAGATTTTTGAATGGGGCGAAATGCAAACTGACCCTAACTTTGGTAACTACCTTGTTCGTTTAGGTAATGGCCAAGATATTCAGGATAAAATTGTACTATTAGACTTTGGTGCGATCCGTCAGTTTGATGAACATTTACTCTCAGTTGCGCGTAATCTTATACAAGCGGGTTATCAGCATGATAAACATGCGATGGTTCAAGCAATGACTGGATATGAGTTTTTCGATGCAATGCCTGAAAGTATTAAACCCGGCATGGCCGATGTCTTTTTACTTGCGACAGAAGCATTCAGTACCCCTGCAAATAATCCAGATATGCCAGCTGGGCTGATGGATGAACATGAACGTTATGACTGGAAAAAGAGCCAGTTACATAGTCGTGTTATGCAGCAAGCAAGCAAATCAATGGCGTCTCGATATTTCTCGGTTCCTCCAAAAGAATTTATGTTTATTAGCCGTAAGTTTATTGGTGCATATACATTTATGACTGTTATTGATGCCAAAACAAATGTACGACGTATGATTCGTAACTTTGCTTAATATTATTAAGACTAGAATGACTCCGTGTCATTCTAGTCAATCCAATCAAAATAGTTCTTTTTAAAAATTTATTTTATTTTTTGAAATCAGAAACATAAACCAAAACCTATTTTGCTTTTACCATTTATCTACTCATTTTTTGAATGTCAGCAACGACATAGTTTTTTCTTATACAGCGTGTCAGCATAAAACAATAACAATGTGTTAGGACACCATAATCATGACAAATATGATCAATAAAGCCCAAGGGTTGGGTTTATCGCTGATCACAAAACTAGCTGGAAGCGATGTACTTGATCAACTCAAACTACGTAAATTTCTTGAAAGGTCTCTTTACCAAGGTTCAAAAGCTGGTTTTAGAGCATTAAGTCAGACTCAGAAAGCATTTAAACCTAAGCAAATTCCCCAACAACGCCTGCCTCAACAGAAGAAAAACCTATTTGATTTAAGCCTAACTGAAGAACAACAAATGACTTCAGAGGCAATGTCTCAATTTGCTCAAGAAGTTTTATTGGGATTAGCTCATGATGCTGATCAGACAGCTCAATTTCCAGAAAGCCTTTGGCAATATGTAGAAGATTTAGGATTAAACTATTACGCTCTTCCAGAAGCACTAGGTGGTGTCGCCGCTGAACAAAATATTGTAAGTAACTTATTGATTGCTGAAAAACTAGCTGAAGGTGATTTTAGTCTTACAGCAGGGCTCTTAAGTACGTTTAGTGTTATTAATGCCATTACACGTTGGGGTTCTACTGAAGTTCAGTCAATGTATTTACCTTGCTTTGCAGAAGACTCCGATATTACCGCCACTTTCGCTGTACAAGAAGCTACTCCAGCATTTAACCCTTATGTTTTAAAAACAAAAGCTTCTCTTGAAAATGATCAATATTTTATAGAGGGCGAAAAAACATTGGTCATTTTAGGAGATTTGGCTGATGTGTTCTTGGTGAGTGCAGACTTTAATGGCAAGCCGGATGTATTTGTAGTACAAGCTGGCGATACCATTTCTATTAAAAGTACTCCTGCTATGGGTCTCAAAGCAGCAGAGACAGCTACTTTAAAATTCAGTCATACACCTGCTCTACGACTAGGTGCAACAGATTTTGATTACACCGCCTTTTTAGATTTAGGCAACTTAATGTGGTGTGCAATGGCTGTAGGAACCTGTGAAGCTGTAAAAGCATATTGTATTAAATATGCCAATGAGCGAACTGCTTTCGGAGAACCAATTTCACATCGTCAAAGTGTCGCATTCATGATTGCAGATATGGCAATTGAAATTGATGCTATGCGTATGCTGATTCTAAATGCGGCAAGTCTTGCCGAAGCAGGTAAATCGTTCCATCGTGAAGCATATTTAGCTCGCATTCTTTGCGCAGAAAAATCCATGAAAATAGGAACAGATGGCGTACAAATTTTAGGTGGTCATGGGTTTACAAAAGAACACCCTGTTGAACGTTGGTATCGTGATTTACGTGCAACCGCAATTTTACATTCTGGCCTACATGCTTAAGATCAATCAGAGGATATTTTCATGAATTTACAAAATCCCAAAAAATTCAAAATGATGATTGATCAGGCACATGATGTTGCGATCAATGTTTTACGCCCTATTTCCCGTAAATACGATAAAGCAGAACATGCTTATCCGAAAGAACTCGATATGCTCGCTTCACTCATTGATGGCATGAATGAAGGTGGTGAAGGAATTAATGCAGGGGCTGCCGGTGCAGGAAAACGTGGTGAAACTGATAATGAAGGAGTCCGTAATGGAACCAACATGTCAACAGCGTTAGGCATCATTGAAATGTGTTATGGCGATACTGGGCTATTACTCAGCATGCCACGTCAAGGTTTAGGAAACTCTGCAATTGCCGCGGTCGCAAATGATGAGCAACTAGAACGTTTTAAAGGTACTTGGGCGGCTATGGCCATTACCGAGCCAGGTTGTGGTTCTGATTCTGCAGCGATCCGTACTACGGCAACTAAAGATGGCAATGACTATATTTTAAATGGTGAAAAGATTTTCGTAACTTCTGGTGAACGTGCGGACTCGGTAGTTGTATGGGCTACACTTGACCGAAAACTTGGACGTGCAGCAATCAAATCATTCGTAGTGCCTAAGGGTACACCCGGAATGAAGGTTGAACGACTTGAACATAAGTTAGGAATTAAAGCTTCTGATACAGCCGTTATTAGTTTTACTGACTGTCGTGTTCCAGCTGAAAACTTGCTCGGTAACCCTGAAATTGATGTTGCAAAAGGTTTTGCCGGTGTAATGGAAACCTTTGATAATACACGTCCATTAGTCGCAGCAATGGCAATTGGCTGTGCCAAGGCTTCTTTAGAGCGTATTAAAGAAATTTTTAAAGACCAGTTAGACTCCAATTACTCTACTCCATATTTACAAACTTCTAACCTTGCTGCACAAATTTACCGAATGGAAGCCGAATGGGAAGCTGCACGGTTACTTATGCTGAAAGCCACTTGGATGGCGGACAATAAGAAACCAAACTCAAAAGAAGCTTCCATCGCTAAAGCAAAAGCAGGTCGTGTAGGCAATGAAATCACTTTGAAGTGTGTCGAGTTAGCAGCAAGTGTTGGCTATAACGAAGATGAACTACTTGAGAAGTGGGCACGTGATTCAAAAATTCTTGATATTTTTGAAGGTACTCAACAAATCCAGCAACTTATTATTGCTCGACGTGAGCTTGGAAAATCTTCAAGTGAACTAAAATAGAAATATTGCAAGGGAGTTTTTTAACTTCCTTGCTTTTTAGCACTATGATTTATCGGCAAAAATAAAACCCTCTAATCACATGATTAGAGGGTTCGGTATTTCAGGAATATATTTTTTAATTATTCAGCCTGTGTAGCTTCTAAGGACTTATCGACTACACCAAATTTTTTGAAGATTTTTGCACGACGTTTTGGTGAAATATTTGCTTTATTTAGATCCCCTTTGTAGTGATCAAATACACGCTTATCCATCATTTTAAACCACCATGAAGGAATCATGGCTGGTAGCAGCATACTTGCATAGCCACTTGGCAACTCTGGTGCTTCATCAAAATGACGTAACGCTTGGAATGGACGAGTTGGATAAGCATGATGATCTGAGTGACGCTGTAACTGATATAAGAATAAGTTGGTCACTACATTGTTATTATTCCAGCTATGCTCTGGCATTGTACGTTCATATTGGCCATTTTCTTTTTTCTGACGCAATAAGCCATAATGTTCAATATAGTTAATAATTTCGAATAGGCTAATCCCGTAAAATGCTTGTGTTGCCAAATAAGGAATCGTACCTTTACCAAAAATTCCTACCATAGAAGCATGGAAAGCAGCACTCATACCCCAGCCTTGCAGCAATTCATTATCGAGTGACCAAAACTCTTTACCTTTACGTTTTAAACGATTTTTCTCAATTTCAATTGCTGATTTAAAAGAACCGATAACAGTACGTGGCCAAAATTCATAGAATGTTTCACCCATACGTGAAGATGCCGGATCTTCAGGAGTAGCTGCACGCTTATGATGGCCATATGGATGCTCAATACGGAAATGGTTGTAACCTGTAGGCACCAAAGCAAGATGAGATAAAATATGGTCTATACGATCATGTTTATGGCTTAATTCATGGGCTGTATTAATTGCAATACCATTAATGGCACCCATCGAAATACCAAGCAAAATTTTGTCAATAAATGAAGTATCTTTACGGCTTGTTAAATAACATGCATAAATATTTGCCGCATACTGCAATGGAATAAAACTTTTTACCAAACGCGAATAATATGGATCTTTCTCAAGAAGTTTAATTTCTTCATCGGTTGGATTACGCGCATCTTTACCAATAATTGTATCAATTGCAGGAATCACAACATGTAATAAAAGTGGGCCACCTAAAGCAAATACTTTCTTTAATGGGCGTGGACCAAAATGGTATCCAGCTAAAATACCTAAACCAATTACAGGTAGAGCCGGACTAATCATCCATAAATAGCGCTTACGATCTATCTCACGCATAGACGCTGGCACTGGCATAAGTTCTTGCTGAACATTTACTGGTGCATTCATAGTCATATTTCCTTTTTCTATATATCTATATAGTTAAAGAAATACTATTTTCTTAACAGTTGTAACCGTCCAAAAAACCTATTTCAAAGTCTTTGGCATTTTCTTCCACTTTTTTGTCCTAAAAACACATGTTGATCTATTCTTATAGCTCACTATAATTTTATTAAAATAATGATTGATCACGTAAACATGGATGCACTAAGTAAATTTTTTGATGATATCCACTTAAATAAGTCTGAATATATTTATATAAAAGCACAAGGTGAATGGGCTTTTAAAACACAAGATCAATCTGCTTTACTGGCTTATATTGTTTTAACGGGTTCTGTATATATCCAATTAAATGTGTCAGAGAAAATAACAGCAAGAGCTGGAGATATTATTTTAATTCCTTCTGGAAAAGCGCATCATGCTACAGACTCAAAAGCTACTGCAAGTAAACTTGTAGATCCAGTCGATATTACTCCATTATTTAATGGACATCGCCACGATCCAATTGAGTTAGGCTCATCAACATCTGAAAATACCCTATTACTCTGCTTGCGCTGTCAAGTCGATACTTATATGGCAGGGCCACTTATTAATGCATTACCCTCTATTATGCATATTCAACATGAGAACCAGGCCACTCCTCCTGAATGGTTGCAAATAGGTCTCTACTTTTTAGCGGTCGAAACACAAAAAATCCAACCAGGTCATGACAAAATTATTGATCACTTAGTCAGTATTCTTTTAATAGAATGTATTCGTGATCATATTCAACAAATGTCAGATCAACAAAATTGGTTAGGTGCCCTCACACATCCTGAATTAAGTAATGCTTTATCCGCAATTCATAGTCAACCTGAAATAAGCTGGACTGTTGAATCATTAGCTGAACAATGCTGCATGTCACGATCTAAGTTTGCCAATCTTTTTAATAGTATTATTGGTGAACCACCTCTTACTTATTTACAGCATTATCGCTTCCGCTTAGCTAGCCAATATCTACGCACAAGTAATTTATCAATACAACAAATTTCAAATAAAGTGGGCTATTCTTCCGAAACCGCATTTAGTCAGGCATTTAAAAGAGTATTTGATTTATCACCTAAACAATATAGACAAAATTATATTGGTACTAATCTCGATGAATAATAAAAAAAGCGCCGAAGCGCTTTTTTTATTACATAGATTTTATTTGATTTTAGCGTGTGACTTTAAGTATTCGCTGTAATCTTCAAGTATCTGTTGACCACGAGATTGGCGGTAAAGCTGTTTTAATTGTTGCAATTGATCAGCAGGCATAGCGTTAACAGCAGCTGAATTTACATTAGAAACGGCTACAACCACTAACTCATTTGGTAAGTTCGCGGTAGTTACAGACCACATACCTGATTTTGGCGCAGGAACACTAAATGCTGCACGCTCAATTGCACGTTTTAAACCTTGTGAACGAGTAAATACACCCGCTGATTCAAAAGCAACTTTATTTTTCGCAACAACTTGTTCAGCTGGCTGAGTTTTGAATTCTGTCAGCATTGTAGCGATTTTCGCTTGAGCTGCTTTACGTGCTTTCTCATCAATTACTTTAGCTTTTACTTCATTCATTGCTTGGGCAAGTGGTTTAACACCAGCCGCATGATAGTCACGTACTTTAACCCAAACAGTATCTCCGTTCGCTAATTGAATATTAGATGAAGCATTACGATCGCCATTTTTCACATCATCATTAAACAATTTAATTTTTACGTTAGGATCACTTAAATATGGATTTTGAGTAGCTAAAGTTACACCGTTTAATGATTCGATTTTTGTACCTTTAACCTGCTGTACAACAGCATCTAAAGAATCATTACCAACAATCGTTTCATTCAAACTATTTACGGTATCTGAATAAACAGATGCAACTTTATTCTTTTCGACTTCTGCAATTAAACGTGGTTTCTCAGCTTCAAATGAAGGAATTTGGTTCGCCTGAGTCTCCGCTTCAATAATATGATAGCCATATTGTGTTTTTACTGGCTGAGAAATTTGACCATTTTTCAAGCTTAAAACAGTTTTATCAAATGCATCAGAGAAAACACCAGGTGCATATGCTTCAACTAATCCACCTTTCGTTTTAGAAGTTGGATCTTCAGAGAACTGAGCTGCTGCTTGAGCAAATGAAAGTCCACCCTGAATTTTTGCATATACATCTTTAGCAAGTTTTTGAGCTGCCGCATCATCACGAGCGTCTGTCGTAATAAGGATATGTTTCACTATGCGTTTAGCATCTTTTTGCTGAGTTTCTACGAACTTTGCATAAGCTTGTTTAAGCTCGGCATCTGTGGCTGGAGCTGGCTTAGCCATTAAAGACGGAGATAAAACAACATAATCTACATCAACAGAAGCAGGCTGTTTAAACTCATTCTGATGTTTGTTGTAGTAATCAGTAGCCTCTTGGTTCGATGCAGTTAAACCAGTTTTATAAGGGTCTAACTTAATACTAGCCAAATGCAATGTACGCTGTTCGGTTTGCAAATTCGCAATTTGCATTAAATCAACTTTACTCACTAAAGAATAATCTGCAAAAGTTGAAGTCAACATTTTTAAAGCGTGATCTTGACGTAAGCTAGCAATTAAACCTTCACTTGTCATGCCAATCGAACGCAAATAATTTTCATATAATTTTTGTGAAAACTGGCCATTTTCTTGCAAACTTGGCTGCTGAGCTAACATTTGCTCGATTTGAGCATCGCTTAAAGAAATACCTAATTTTTCAGCTTGTTGAATGAGCAAATTACGGGATACCAATATATCAAGAGCTTTGGCTTGAATTACCGGTAAATTAAGTAAACTTTCATCACCCTTTACAGCAGCTAAATATTGTTCTTTATACCTTTGCGTTAAAGTTTCAAGGTCTTTTTTTGATATGTCCTGTCCATTTACAGTTTTTGCGACATCTGCCTTGTTTCCCCTATTAAAATATCCTTCAATACCTACAAGCGCTAAAGGGGTCAAAAACAAAACTAAAAGGACTTTGCCGAGCCAACCCTTAATGACTGTACGAAACGATTCCATAAGTATTCCAATATTTTATTTCGAGGAGAATTTTAACTGAAAAACCACAATGAATGAATGAGCAATATTGGTCAATTCAGATTTTTAATAAAAAACGCGCCTATATTGGCGCGTTTAATCATCTTAAAAGATTAAGCAACTGAATCTTTAAGACCTTTACCAGCTTTAAAGCTAGGTACTTTTGTTGCTTTAATTTGAAGCTCTTCACCAGTTTTAGGGTTACGACCAGTACGTGCAGCACGTTCTTTAACACTGAAAGTACCAAAACCAACTAAAGTTACTGTGTCACCTTTTTTAAGTGCTTCAGTAATTGACGCAATTGTCGCATCGAGTGCCTTGCCTGCATCAGTCTTAGATACTCCCCCTTTTTCAGCAATTGCATCGATTAATTCTGATTTATTCATGAATAAAACATCCTCTTAATATCGTTTGTTTAAGGTCCAAGGCTATAGTTTAAAAGGCCATGACGCCTTTATAGCAATGCTTTGGGGGAAAACGCAATACTAGAGCAGAGCTTTTAGCAAAAATAAATGCTAAAAAACTGTTATATATTTGCTAAATCCCTACATTTTTTTACTTTTCATTCAATTTTGCCTTCAATTTCTGATTTTCTTCAATTAAAGCATCTACCTTTATATGCAGTTGAACTAGGAGTTGTTCAATGTGCTGTAAATCCTTCGGAGTGACCAAGCCAATTCTATTTAAAGAGTGGTTTACACTCGTATCTAAAATTTTCTCGACCTTGTCTTTTGTATCAGAAACCGACTCTTTTGCTTTTTCGGTTACTTTACCAACAGTTGTATCTGCTAAATCACCTGTTTTGGATTCTAACTCTTCCCCTACTTTGACTAATGAGTCAAATAGTTTGTTCCCTTCTTCTTCGGCACGTGAAAAAGCACCCAAACCTGCCAACCAGATTTGTTTAGTATACTTTCTAAAATCTAATGCAGATTTTCTAGAACTTTTTGATTTTGATTTATTTTTTTCTCCTTGCTCTTCTGCTTGTGTTTCTATGTTTGCATTATCCATTGATCTAAGCTCCTGATCGGATGAGAGAGACGAAGTGTTATTTAACCACAAAATATTCTTATAATAACAAAGTCAAGGCTTGATACATTTATGAAACTGTTCTACAAAACAATCATGTCATGTAAATATATTTAACAGGACATTGTGTTAAATTTGAGATAGGATGTCTCATTCTCTCAATTAATCTCTAATATTTAAGGATAAACTTTTATGAGTGAAACGCAACAAAGACAAAAACATCCACGTCTGTTGCTGAATATTGTTCTAATTATTTTAGAAACTTTTTTCTCATTTATTCTCACCCACGATGGTGTTCTTCGCTTGCAAGCGAAAAAGTTTATCGCCAATAAAATAACAATCCGTATTAATAGCTATTTGCCATTTTTCGACTTCTATGTGCAGTTTACGGAAAAAGGATTGCTATTTGATATTCACTCATATGACCGTCGGATTGATTTAGAAATTAATAGTACTCTCGTTGACCTTATCAAAATTTTTGTTTTTTCAAATCAACGTAGCCTGAATAACATGCGAATTGATGGGGATGCAGAGACTAAAAAAGAACTCATCGATTTAATTTCGCATCTCACTTTACCTAAGCTTCTAGCAGACTGGAAGCAGTGGTTCAACGCACCAGATGATGAAGCCGAAGCACTAGCCTCTCGCAAAAAAATTGCTCCATTACTTGAAAAAATCGACCAACAACGCTCAGAAATAAATTCGTTGCATGTCGAAATTAAACAGTATCAAAACCGAATTGCACGTTTACAACAGCGCCAACGGAACATTAACTTGTGCTTTGGTATAATTAGCCTAATATTTATTGTTTATTTCATATATAATTTGTGGGTAGCTTAACTTATTTTTTCTAATTTGATCCTGCACTTGAATTAAAAATAAAAAAACTTGACTATTTTAGTCGGGATTCATAAAATCCTATTATCTAGTCTTAACATGTGTATCGAATCATGCGCCTTACAACTCGCGGTCGCTACGCAGTGACTGCTCTACTTGATTTAGCTTTGCAGCCAACTGAACAAACGATCACGCTCGCCGAAATTGCCGCACGTCAATCTATTTCAGTTGCTTATTTAGAGCAGTTGTTCGCAAAACTTAAGCGTCATGGGTTAGTTTCTAGTGTTCGCGGTGCAAATGGTGGTTACCATTTGGCTCGAAACGCTGATGAAATTACTGTGTTAGAAATCATTGAAGCCGTAAATGAAACCGTTGATGCAACGCGTTGTGACCATAAAGGCAACTGCCAAAATGGTGCAATGTGTCTTACTCACGATTTATGGCAAGAACTCTCTCATCATATTGCCGACTATTTAGCTAAAATCACTCTTGCCAACCTCATTAGCCGAGACAACGTTCAAACTGTTGCATTACGCCAAAATGTAACTGGCACAGATTCAGCTCTTTTATCGGGTACAGGTATTTGATATGAAACGTCCAATTTATCTTGATTACGCAGCAACCACTCCAGTAGATCCGCAAGTTGCAGAACGTATGATGGAGTGTTTAACTTTCGACGGTACCTTTGGTAATGCTGCATCTCGTTCCCACGCTTATGGCTGGCAGGCAGAAGAAAAAGTTGAATATGCACGTGAGCAAGTCGCAAACTTAATTAAAGCTGACCCACGTGAAATCGTTTGGACTTCTGGTGCAACTGAATCAGACAACCTTGCTCTTAAAGGTGTTGCTCAATTCTATGCATCTAAAGGCAAACATATCATTACAAGTAAAATTGAACATAAAGCTGTTCTAGATCCTTGCCGTGAATTGGAAGAACAAGGTTTTGAAATCACTTATTTAGAGCCAGAACCACAAACAGGTTTAATTACTCCTGAGATGGTTAAGGCTGCCCTTCGCCCAGATACTATTCTTGTTTCACTTATGATGGTAAACAATGAAATTGGTACAGTTACAGATGTAGCAGCGATCGGTGAATTAACACGTGCAAATAAAACGTTTTTCCATGTAGATGCAGCACAAGCAGCTGGTAAAGTCGATATCGACTTATCTACTATGAAAATTGACCTAATGAGTTTCTCTGCTCATAAAATTTATGGTCCAAAAGGTATCGGCGCATTATATGTACGTCGTAGCCCACGTGTTCGTCTAAAAGCACAGATTCATGGCGGTGGACATGAACGTGGTATGCGTTCTGGTACTTTAGCGACTCACCAAATTGTTGGTATGGGTGAAGCTTTTGAACTTGCAGGCAAAACAATGCATGCAGAACAAGAACGTATTCGTAAACTTCGTGACAAACTTTGGAACGGTTTACAAGACCTTGAACAAGTATTCTTAAATGGCCACCCAACTCAAAACGTTGCTAACTATTTAAACGTCAGCTTCAACTTTGTTGAAGGTGAATCTTTAATGATGTCGCTTAAAGACGCTGCTGTATCAAGTGGTTCTGCTTGTACTTCTGCTACTTTAGAGCCTTCATATGTTCTTCGCGCATTAGGTTTATCTGATGAGCTAGCACACAGCTCAATTCGCTTTAGTTTTGGTAAATACACGACTGAAGAAGATATTGACCACGTGCTTACAATTACCAAAGCCGCTGTTGAGAAATTACGTGAACTTTCTCCGCTTTGGGATATGTACAAAGAAGGTATCGATCTTTCTACAGTTGAATGGGCAGAACACTAATTATTGAAATTAGTGTTTTAACCCTCATATTAATATTAGGCTGACCCCGAGGTTTGGAGAAGCGAAATGGCTTATAGCGAAAAGGTAATTGATCATTACGAAAACCCACGTAATGTTGGTGTTTTAGACAAAAACTCTGAGAATGTTGGTACAGGTATGGTGGGTGCACCTGCATGTGGCGACGTAATGCGTTTACAGATTCAAGTAAATGACAACGGTGTAATCGAAGAAGCACGTTTCAAGACTTATGGTTGCGGTTCTGCAATTGCATCAAGTTCACTTGTAACAGAATGGTTAAAAGGTAAGACTCTGGATGAAGCTCAAGCAATCAAAAACATTGATATTGCAACTGAGCTAGCTCTTCCGCCAGTAAAAGTTCACTGTTCTGTATTAGCTGAAGATGCAATTAAAGCTGCGATTGAAGATTATCGTAGTAAAAAATCAAAAGCTTAATTTGTTACCATTATAAACGTTGGAGTTTTCATGATTCATTTAACTGAAAATGCTGCGACTCATATTAGCAATTACCTTAAAAACCGAGGTAAGGGTGAAGGCATTCGCGTTGGTGTGAAAACTTCTGGTTGTTCTGGGTTGGCTTATGTTCTCGAATTTGTAGATGATATCGATGAACATGATCAAATTTTCGAACAATTCGGCGTTAAGGTTTTTGTAGATCCTAAAAGCTTAGTTTACTTAGACGGCTTAGAAATGGACTATGTTAAAAATGGCCTTAATGAAGGGTTCGAATTTAACAATCCTAATAAAAAGGGTGAATGTGGTTGTGGTGAGTCATTCACTGTTTAACCCTCTCCTTTCCTTTTTCTCATTAAAACAGTGCCTTTTAACAGCACTGTTTTAATGTATTTAATTAATGTGGACCTCATTTCTAATGAATCATTTTGAGTTGTTCAATTTACCTGTGGCACTCGATATCGATTTGGCAAGCTTGAAATCAAATTTCTTAAGTTTGCAACAACAATATCATCCAGATAAAGCCGCAGATAAAGATCAAGCATTGATCAAATCAAGTGAAATCAATCAAGCTTTTAAAACGCTTTCTCAAGTTGATAGCCGCGCTGCTTATCTTTTAGCTCTTAAAAAGCAAGATCATCATCTTGATCAATCTATTAGTGATTTCGAATTTCTACAATCCGCTTTAGAACTTCGTGAACAACTTGATGAAGCGACATCATCTGAACATTTACGTACTTTAAGATTAGAAGTACAACAATGGATTGATGGTTTGGTCCGTGAATTCAAAATTGATTACAGTGAAGAAGATTGGGCAGAAGCACGCGATACCGTACGTAAGTTACGTTTCTTTCAACGTGTTTTAAACGATATTGATAAAGCAGAAGATCAACTGTTAGATGATGAAGACAGTTTTGATTTAGACGACGATTTTTAATTTTGCTTTCTCTACTTTATTTTCAAGGGATTTAACTCATGGCACTTTTGCAAATTGCTGAACCGGGTCAATCCAGTGCCCCACACCAACATCGCATTGCGATTGGTATTGACCTAGGAACAACACACTCATTAGTTGCGACAGTGTTATCAGGCAAACCTAAAGTACTCAATGATGTTCAAAATAGAAGATTACTTCCTTCTATCGTTCATTATGGGGACAATACAACTCATTACGGTGAAGAAGCTAAACCGTTTATCATTGCAGATCCAAAAAATACAATTGTTTCTGTTAAACGATTTATGGGCCGTTCAAAGGCAGATATTAAATTTCAACACCCTTATGAGTTAGTAGGCTCAGAAAATGAAATGCCTGCTTTTGAAACCCGTGCTGGACGCAAAACACCAGTAGAAATCTCAGCTGAAATTTTAAAACAATTAAAAGATCGCGCTGAAGACAGTTTACAAAATCCTGTTAATGGAGCAGTAATTACAGTTCCTGCATATTTCGATGAAGCTCAGCGTCAAGCAACTCGCGATGCAGCTCAACTTGCCGGTTTAAATGTATTACGTTTATTAAATGAGCCTACAGCTGCCGCTGTAGCTTATGGATTAGATCAAGAAAGTAATTTAGCGACCGACCGTAATTATGTAATTTATGACTTGGGTGGCGGTACTTTTGACGTATCTATCTTACGTTTTTCACAAGGCGTATTTGAAGTTTTAGCGACTGGCGGTCACACTGCTTTAGGTGGTGATGACTTAGACCGTCTAATCGTAAAATGGGCTAAAAAACAGCTTAATATTGATGTATTAAGCGATGAAGATTATGCCGTATTTATTGTGGCAGCACGTCAAGCTAAAGAACAATTATCAACTCAAGATTCAGTTGAATTAAAGTTACTCGAAGCAACTCTCACACTAGATCGCCCTACATTTGAAAGCATTATTCAAGTAGCATTAGATAAAACGATTAGTGTTTGTAAGCGTGTACTGCGTGATGCAAAACTTGAGTTAACCGATATTCAAAATGTTGTTTTGGTAGGTGGTTCTACTCGCTCTTATGCTGTTCAAAAAGCAGTACGGGAAGTTTTTGCCCAAGAACCTCTTTGCACGATCAACCCGGATGAAGTGGTGGCAATTGGCGCTTCTATTACAGCCAACCAGTTAATCGGTAATAGCCAAGATGGCTCTCTTCTTTTAGATGTAACCCCTCTTTCTCTTGGTCTAGAGACTATGGGAGGACTCGTTGAGCGTCTGATATCTCGTAATACAGCGATTCCTGTTGCACGTCGTCAAGAGTTCACCACCTATCAAGATGGCCAAACTGCTATGTTAATTCATGTAGTTCAGGGCGAACGTGATTTAGTTGAACATTGCCGTTCATTAGGTAGATTTGTACTTCATGGCATTCCACCAATGACTGCAGGCCAAGCTCGTATTGAAGTCACTTTCCAAGTTGATGCAGATGGCTTACTCACCGTTTCTGCTCGTGAAGCAACTTCTGGCGTGCAAGCTCATATTGATATAAAACCATCTTATGGTTTATCTGAGGCAGATACGGAACGCTTATTAATTGAAGGTTTCCAACATGCCGAAGAGGACAAAAATCTTCGTCATTTAAAAGAAACTAAAGTTGAAGCAGAACGTGAGCTTGAGGCTCTTGAGCAAGCATTAAAAGTAGATGCGGATTTACTTGATGAAAAGCAGCTTGAAGCACTCAACTCTGCTAAGGAATCACTAAAAGCTCAGCTTGAAGGCAGTGATATCCAAGCGATTGAGCAAGCAGTTCAACAACTTAAAGTACATAGTGATGCTTTTGCAGCACTACGGATGAATCGACATATTGACCATGCCTTAAAAGGCACGAAGCTCGATGATTGGTCAAAATCAAATTAAAAGGTATAGGTGATCAATATGCCACGTATTAAAGTACTTCCTCACGCTCAATTTTGCCCAGAAGGAGCAGAATTTGAAGTTGAACAAAATGCAAATCTTTGCCAAAGTTTGCTCAACAAAGGAATCAAAATTGAACATGCTTGTGATATGTCTTGTGCATGTACAACTTGTCATGTGATCGTTCGTAAAGGCTTTGATAGCTTAGAAGAAATGAATGATGTTGAAGCCGATCTTCTAGACCGTGCTTGGGGGTTGGAACCTGACTCACGTCTTTCATGTCAGGTTAAAGTTGTAGATGAAGATCTTGAAATTGAGATTCCGAAATACACAATTAACCATGCTTCGGAAAATCACTAATAAATAATAAAAAAAAGCTGCTTAGGCAGCTTTTTTTATTTATATAAATTTATACCTGATCTTGTTCTTCATCGATATTTATAGGCTTAACTTCATCCTCAAGTCTAAGCTGAGCAACACCTTGAGTATTAACCAAATTTTGTTGAACTTTAATGCGCTGAATCATTTTTTCAAGCACTTCAACCAACTCAGGATATTCGTAGTTTTGTACTTCTTCTAAATTTAAAACTAAATGGAAACCTTTATATTCATAATCAAACCATTGTTGATGGTCTGATTTATTTCCTGTGTATTTTTCCATGACTTGCCATGTTTTTACTGCCCCTTGAATACCCTTTAAATAAATTGGGGTCTTAGGCGCACATAGAAAATCACTTTTGATCAATTGATAAGTATCATCAGAAATGAGTATTTCATCAATTTCAGCAGCATACTGTAAACGTGCCGCTAAATTTACGTCGCGACCTACAATCGTATAAGCCATACGATGGGTTGCTCCATAATTCCCTACGTGGCAATAACCTGTACTAATACCCATACGGATATGTAAGGCCGAATATCCCATTTTCTTCCATCGTTCGCGTAACAACTTCATTTGCTGACGCATAGCAATTGCCATTTCTACACAGGATTTGGCATCTTGCTCAACCCCTTGTGAATTCGGATCTCCAAAAAATATGAGAATTGCATCTCCCATAAATTTATCGACCGTCGCTTCATATTGCTTTGCAATTTCAGTCATATGACTTAAATAATCGTTAAGCAAGAAAGCTAAGTCATCAGGAATTAAAGTTTCTGATAGTTCAGTGAACCCCTGAATATCAGAAAAGAATACGGTCATTTTTTTACGTTTATATTCGATTTTTGCTTCAGCTTCCCCACGCATAATCGACTGCCATAATTGTAATGGAGCATAGCGGCTTAACTGATTAGCAAAAGCAATATAACGTGTCATCTGGTCATAATAATGCTGACGTTGCTGACTAATTTTTTTAACCCAGCGGTGTTGGTAATAATTTCCGATAGTAATAAACATTACCAAACCAAGTAAGGTAATTACTGTTAATTCTTGGCTTGTGGCTTCGAAATATGGATGAAAACCAAATAGGAAAAATGTACTCAAATAAAAAATAATCGCACCAAGCAAACTCGTTAAACAAATAACTGCAAAGGAAATACGACTATTAATTGCTGAGTAAAACAATGCAAAAAGCGCAATAAATGTTGGAACGAGATTAAGGTGCACTCCTGCCAGAGTAACAGCCACTACAATCGCATCTATTGCGAAAAAAACACTTTTTTGAGTTTTCTTATCAAACTGGTACTGCAACCAGTGTTCTAGTTTAGAACTGACAAAAAGTAAAAAAAGAAAAAAAGGAGGAATATAGATTTGATAATTAGTATTCGGTGAGGTAAAGGCATAGATCACTAAAATTAATGACAGAATTGAATATCCCATCAAACGATGAAAATATGCAAACTGCTTAGGTTCCCGATCTATAAACCTCTCTAATTGCACCCTATCCTCCACATTTCAATGTTGCCACATTGATATGTGGCATTACATTGATTTAATCCATGCGCCAATCAAAAGGCATATCACCTTGGCCACGTAGAGCAAGCATAAGAGTCTGACGCATATGAGCTAAAACATCACTTGTATATGGCACCGCTGGTGTACCCCATACAGGTTTCGGCCAAGCTACATCATTTTGATAGCGGACAACATGATGAAAATGCAATTGAGGCACCATATTACCTAAAGCTGCTACATTCATTTTATCAGCACGGAAAACGCGAGATAACTGGCTAGATAACCAGCTTGATTCACGTAGAAACTGTTCTTGGTCAGCTTGACTCAATTCGTATAGTTCCGTGATTCCTGGTACGCGTGGTACTAAAATCAACCAAGGAAATTGCATATCATTCATTAAACGACATGTTGAAAGCGGGAAATCGCCTACAAAAAAAGTATCTTGAGCAAGTTGTGGATGCAAACTAAACATATCTTTTATAAATGACAATAAACAATAATGGCTAATACTATCACATCAGTTTTGATGTGAATATTATTAGTAGCCCGTTTGCTTACAAATAACAATGATTTTATGCACTTATTCATATCTCAAGGTATAAATAGTGCATAAAATCCGATTACAACAAAACAAATGTCCTAATTAGCTAGCACTGGTTAGAAAAATAGGTCTCAGGCATGTAGTTCACTCATCAATTTTTGCAATAAATCATTGATAAATTGAATTCGTTTTTCATACTCTTCAAGCTGCACCATCACCTTCAAACGTTGTCCGCCTTCCATACGGTAATAAGTCGGATTTTTTTGCATTAACTGAATAATACTAATGGCCTGAACTGGCGTATCTGGTGAAAACTCAATATTTCCACCTTGAGTATTAATATCAATTTTCGTAATACCTAAATGTTCTGCTTTCAAACGGATTTGATGCACGCTAAATAAGTGCTTAACCGACTGCGGTGGAATACCGAAACGGTCAATAAGCTCCATACGGATGTTATCTAGTTTTTCCTGTGTATCGGTATTACTAATACGTTTATAGAATAATAGACGTTGATGAACATCACCCAGATAATCATCTGGAATAAGTGCAGGAATATGTAAGTTAATTTCGGCAGTTAACGACAATGGAGCATCAAAATTCGGGGTTTTACCCTGTTGAATTGCTTTAGTCGCTTTCTCAAGCATTTCCATATACAAGCTATATCCTATCGCCTGCATTGAGCCACTTTGTTGCTCGCCTAACAATTCGCCTGCTCCACGAATTTCCAAATCTTCCGTAGCGAGCATAAAGCCTGCACCTAATGTCGAAGCACGTTGAATCGCATCAAGGCGTTTTTCGGCATCACCTTTTAAGTGTTTAATTGAAGGTACTAATAAATACGCGTATGCTTGGTGATGCGAACGACCTACACGGCCACGTAACTGGTGTAATTGCGCTAAACCAAGTTTATCCGCACGTTCAATCAAAATTGTATTGGCATTTGGAACATCGATACCTGTCTCAATAATGGTTGAGCACACCAGCACATTATATTCTTTGTGATAGAACTGCTGCATAACTTGCTCAAGTTCGCGTTCACGCATTTGTCCATGTGCTACCGCTACACGTGCTTCGGGTACAAGCACACGAATATTTTCGGCAGCTCGCTCAATGGTCTCTACTTCATTATGTAAGAAATAAACTTGTCCACCGCGAAGTAACTCACGCAAAATCGCTTCCTTGATTGAAGCATCTGTATGCTCTTGCACAAAGGTTTTTACTGCTAATCGACGGGCTGGCGGAGTCGCAATAATCGACAAATCACGCATACCCGAAAAAGCCATATTAAGCGTACGAGGAATTGGCGTTGCTGTAAGTGTCAACATATCAACATCGGCACGTAAAGCTTTGATACGCTCCTTATCACGCACACCAAAGCGATGCTCCTCGTCTACAACCATTAAGCCTAAATCTTTAAACTGAACATTCTCTTGTAGAAGCTTATGTGTACCTACCACAATATCGACTTTACCATTTGCCAAGTCTTCAATATTTTTCAAATGTGTTTTGTTTGAACCAAAACGTGAGAGCACTTCAATACGTACTGGCCAATCAGCAAAACGGTCTTTAAAAGACTCATAATGTTGTTGAGCTAGTAAAGTCGTAGGAACTAAAACAGCGACCTGTTTGCCATTTTGTACCGCTACAAATGCTGCACGCATGGCCACTTCGGTTTTACCAAAACCTACGTCACCACACACCAACCTATCCATTGGTTTTGCTTGCTGCATATCATAGAGCGTGGCTTCAATTGCATTAGCCTGATCAAGTGTTTCTTCATACGCAAAACCGCTTGCAAATTGCATATAGAGCGACTGATCCAGTTCAAAAGCAAAGCCAGGTTTTGACTGACGACGTGCCTGAATATGTAAAAGCTCAGCTGCAACGTCATGAATTTGCTCTAATGCTTTACGCTTAGCTTTACTCCAAGCATCAGTTCCGATTTTATGTAACGGTGCTAAATCCGGGTCGCCACCACTATAACGGCTAATCAGATGCAAGTTCGTTACTGGAACATAGACTTTTGCATCTTCGGCATAATCTAGTTGTAAGAACTCGTAGTCTTGTCCTTCAATCGCGAGTGTAATTAAACCAGCATAACGCCCCACACCATGATCGATATGTACAACAGGAGCACCAATGCTTAGCTCAGTTAAGCTTCGAATCAAAAACTCTTCTGAAACTTCCTGTTGACGCTTGCGACGACGCTGTACAACTCGGTGCTCGTAAAGCTGATTTTCTGAAATAACCGTTAATTGATCAGTTAAAAGTAAACCACGATCTAAAGGTGCATTAGTAATAGCAATTGCGAACTGACTAATTTGGAATTGCTCAAAATTCTCTACATTCGGAATCTCACCTAAACTTGAACGCAACGCATCTTTTAAGCTTTCACGACGTCCTGCACTTTCCGCAACCAATAGAACGGGATGATTTGCTTCATCAATATATTTTTTTACGGCACTAAATGGTTTTTCTTTTTTCGGATCGACTGGCAACTTGGGTGGTTGTTCAGTTTTAAGATTAAGTGCACCAGCTTTTTCTTCAATAGTTTCTACGCTTACAAGCATTCGTGGAAACTGGTTTAAAGCACTTAGCAGATGATTTGGAGAAATAAATAGCTCTTCTGGAGCAAGAATAGGTTGATCCATATTATGGCGTCGGTCTTCATAACGACGCATAACTTCTTTCCAGAAACTCGTTAAATCAGTATCAATATCATTAGTTGTAATTACAATGCAATTCTTTGGTAAGTATGTTGTAAACATACTTTGTGACTGCATTTGTTCTTTATTAAAAAATAGCGGTAAATAAAATTCAATACCAGGCGATGCTATACCATCTAAAACGTCCTGATAAATTGGATTTTTCTTAGGATTGGCAGTAGGAAAAAACTCAGAATAACGATCTCTAAATACAGAACGTCCTTCTTTTAAAGGGAATTCTTTCGCGGGTAAAACCGTAAAACTTTTTAGTGTGGTTGTTGTTCTTTGAGTTTCAGGGTCAAAGAATTTTAAAGAATCAATTTCATCGTCAAATAAATCTATGCGGATTGGAGATTCTTGACCCGATGCAAAAATATCCATAATACTGCCGCGTACAGCAAACTCACCATGGTCATAAACTGTATCTACTAAGTGGTAGCCCGCCTGAACTAACCTTAATTTTTGTTGTTCTAAATCAAATTTTTGCCCCACTTTTATATCAAAGTGTTCTCCCAATACCCATGAGTAAGGTGCAACCCGTTGAGCCAAGGTACTTGCTGAAATCAGTAATACGCCTTGCTGAGGCATATTAGATAAAATAGCAAGACGTTCTGACACAATATCTTGATGGGGAGATAAACGGTCATAAGGCAAAATTTCCCAATCCGGAAAAATTGTCGGCTTAACTCCATAAAACTCAAGTTCACTTTCTAATTGAGCAACATGTTGGTTGTTTCTAGCAACTAATACCAATAAAGAAGAATGCTGCGTGGCAATTTCTTTAAGCAATAAAGCTGCTGATGAACCTAATAATGACCCCACCCAACGCTTTTCACCGGCCTTGAGCTGTTGCAAATTCAATTGAGAGATTTCTTGTTGAAACATGTATATGGCTTTTATGAGCTAAAAAGATATGAGGTTAATAGTAGCATGATGTTTTTAGTGAATTGAGTTATTTTTCTGCAATCAAGCTACTACTTTGTGATACTTTTTTATAGTTCTTAAACAATCATTTGAAGTTATTTGTCTCGTAAAAACATCACATAATATTGGTTTAATACCTGTATGATTGCTTTAAGCTCAAGTAACTTTTCTTGTGTATTACCTAACCTTTCCACATATCGTTGCGTTGCAATCTCTAAATCAATCTTTTCATTAATTTGTGGTGTAATTTGAAATAGCTTAGGTAAGTTATCAAAATTCTGTAATTTACGATTTGAAAAATACTCAAGGTGCTCTGACCACTTTTCATTAATCACGACATCTTTAATAACCGGACCACGCTCTGAATCAAAACTGAGCTGATTCTCTTGTAAATAAATTTGTTCTGGTGTCTCTTTCGAACCTTGAAAAAGTTGGGTTAATTTTTTAAACATCTTATCACATCATATTAATTTCAATTTATATAGTAGAGGCAATTCACCTCTACCATCTAAGTTTATTTTTAATGCCTACTCGTCACCCAAGCCATCTAGAAAATCTACTGTTGGTACGAAAAATAGAGTTCCTGTTTGGGCAGTACTAAAGTCAAGTAATCGATCAAGATTACCTTGCTCATTTCCTAAGAACATATTTTCAAGCATTTGACGTGTCGTACTAAATTTACGTGAGTAACCAATAAAAAAAGTACCATATTCATTTTTGGATGGATTCGAAAAAGGCATATTTGCACGCATAATTTTTAGTTCATTGCCTTCTGCATCATGTGCTTTACTTACTACATTATGTGCTGTTAAAGGCTTCTCGTCATCATCAAGCTCAATATCGTTGAACTTTTTACGCCCGATAACTCTTTCTTGTTCCTCATCGCTTAATGCACGCCATTTTTCCATATCATGGGTATATTTTTGGATAAATGCATAACTTCCCCCAATAAAGTCAGGATCTTCGTTACCCACTAATGCCCATTGTGCAGCAATTACAGGTTCAGGATTTTCTGTTCCATCTACAAAGCCAATAATCGCACGCCCATCGAAATAACGAAAACCATGCACTTCATCAATTGGGTAAGTTACTTTACCTAACTGTTCATTGATGATACTTCCTAACTCATAACATAAAGCCTGTCGATCAGCACGAATATGAAAGAATAAATCCCCGGGTGTTGAAACGGCTGTGTATTTTGGGCCTTTGATTTCTTGAAATGTTTCTAATTCTTGAGGCTTTGCTTGCTGTGGAAATAAAATATCCCACGCGTTTGAGCTAAAACCTAATATGGCATTAAATTTAGTTTCAGGATAACGGTTAGACAAACTTCTGGTTAACGCTGAGAATTTACCAGCAAAATCTTTTACTTTTTCTACAACAGAATCACCTTGAGCTAATCCTAATACAATAAATAAAGCATTTTCTCCAGGATGACTCGTTACAGGCTGAATTCTCATACATTCCATAAAACAGGCCTTATTTTGGTAATTTAAGGTAGTAATCTAGCATATTCATGTTTTTATCGTATGATTTCTTATTGTTGTCGCTTCTTAAAAGAGACTGAGTTATCTCAATCTCTAGCGTGTTTTTCTCATTTATATTTTAACTGCCATATTGTTTTTTTAGGTACTTTACAATTTCCGCAGATTCAAACATTTTAACGCCTGTATTTGGGTCCACTAAATAAGGCACTTGCATTTTACCTTGCATGACCGGCAACAATTTTTCTCGCTTTCCCTCTTTTAAAGGTTCATATTTGCCCGGTTTTAACCGAAGAATCGCAGGCCCCATATCTTGCCATCTTTCTTTGGCAACACTATGTAAAATGTAAGGTAGCTCAAGCTCACTTAATACACTTCTTACTACTCTTGAATACGGACTTGCTTCAAAGCTCCATAGTTCAAGTTTATGCTCAGGCGCAGCTCTATTTACTATTTTTTTATTAATCCAGACACCACGAGCACCATTTAATAATGTTCCGGCAAACGCCAGATATGGCATTTTTGGATAATTTGAAAACTTATCAGGAGTTTGGCCTGTCTTACCATAGTATTTAAATAAATGATGAATAATATCTTGTGATTCGTATAATTTGTCACCTGTATTTTCATCAATAAAAAAAGGAAACTGTAATTTACCGCCAATTTCTTTAACGATGGAGCGATATTTTAATCCACCTTTCGGGCATGGATAAATTTCGACATCCAAATTTAAAAGTGTAATCACTTCACGAACGCGGCGACAAAATGGTGAACCCTCAAATTCATAAAGTTTAAGAGCTCTAACAGGCTGTTTAGGAAATGCTGTACCTGTAACACCTCTACCACCTTCAGCAATTGCAGACGCTAATGCTTGCAGTACTTTAATTTGATGATTCACCATTATGCATTCCTTGAATTGTGGAGCTAGACTAGTTTTTCTTTAGCAATCACAATTCCATTATTATCTGCATAGATAAAATCACCAGATTGAATTGTGACTCCACCAAAATACAAAGGAATATCTACTTCACCAATGCCCTTACGGTTACTTTTTTGCGGAATTGCAGCCAATGCATGTACACCTAAATCTAAGGTTGCAAGTGCATCAACATCACGTACACAGCCATAAATAACCACACCATTCCAGTTATTTTTAACTGCTGATTCCGCAATCATATCTCCCATAAGTGCACAGCGCATTGAAGCACCACCATCCACAACCAATACCTTCCCTGTACCATCTGTAGCCAATAACTCTTTTACACGCGAGTTATCTTCAAAACACTTTACAGTCACAACTTGTCCGCCAAAAGTTTGACGTGCGCCATAGCTTTTAAAGAACTTACCGTCCATTGATGGCGTGACCACTTGCAAATCTTTTTCCGGATTGTCATCTAATAAATCACATGTCACAAATGGTACTGTCGACACTTTTATTCTCCCTTATCGAGTTTGTTGTATGCTGAGATTATCATATCGTTTAAAAGCTTCAATTTGCGTTAGTGCCGCTACGACCATGGTATGAGCCAATTGCTCTGCTGTAACTGGTTTATATTTGAAAGGCTTAGTCCATTTATTTTCAATAAGTTTAAATAAACTTTGTCCTAAATCTTCAATAAAACGCACATCGCTACGCTTACCAATCAGTAGAGAAGGTCTAAAAATAGATAATTTTTCGATTCCTAAACTTTGAATATAATCTTCTAATTCGCCTTTTACTTTATTGTAGAAAATTGGTGAATTAGCATTTGCCCCAAGTGCACTAACAATTAAAAAATGAATATGTTTATCTTGGATTAAGTCTGCAAAGTGAGCATTTATCTCATAATCAACTGCATAAAAGCCTTGTTTTGAGCCCGCTATTTTTAAAGTTGTACCTAAGCAACTAAATGCATGAGTATGACCATTCACATCTTCATCATTGAGCAATAAAAAATCGTCTATAACGAGCTGAGTAACTTTCTTATATGTATTAAGTAGTTGTGATTCTTTTCTTACTACAACGGTAATGGCCTCAAATTCTGGTGTTTGCTCAAGTTGTTCAACAAGCGCTAAACCAACGAGTCCTGTAGCACCTACTACAATTGCTTTTTTCGTACTTATAGTCATTTTTTATCCAACCCTCTTTAAGTTTGTATCAAATTTAACCTTTTCTTACGGTTTTAGCAGCCCCTAAAACCGCTTAAAATGCTCTCAAGGCTTGACTTCACGGTATTGATTCATCACAATATGGCACTTGTTTACGGGCTGGTGATGGTTGCACCAGTTTACTGGATTGACCACAGCCCGCCCAGACCAACTTATTTTCAAGGAGTGCAAGAGTGGCAAACTCTGCTCAAGCTAAAAAACGTGCGCGCCAAAACGTTAAAGCGCGTAAACACAACGCAAGCTTGCGTTCTATGGTTCGTACTTACATCAAACGTACTTTAAGTGCAATCGCTGGTGGTGATTATGCTGTTGCTACAGAAGCTTACAAAAAAGCTGTTCCTGTAATCGACCGCATGGCTGATAAAGGCATCATCCACAAAAATAAAGCTGCTCGTCATAAGAGCCGTTTAAATGCTCAAGTTAAAGCTTTAGCTAACTAATTGAAGCATGTAAAAAAAGCCCAACAGGGCTTTTTTTATTGTCTATGTTTTTGTGTTTACTGTACTTTATGGAACTCAGAAACATCTAACTCGTAAGTTTTGCCTCTCCAAATCCACTTTAATTTACAATTTGGAAATTCATCACCTTCAAACCATACAAACAGCCCTTCCATCATGGCAGGCCAATCTGCTTTTTGTATTTGGTTATTGCCTGAAATTACCGCAACAATCGCTGCAATAATTGTGTCGTGACTTACAGCTAAACTTAGACCACTTTTTGTTTTAGGATGAGTTTGATAGATCAGCTCTAATACATCTAATACGCCAGTAATTGGATGTTTCATACCCGGTAAGGCATTGTTCACAAAGCTATTAATAAAACCAAGTGCCCCTTGTTTACGGAAATAAGGCGCCGCCTGCTGAATATCCAGTACAAAGCTACCAGGTTCAACCAACAAACCTTGTTCAACTATTTCAATTGTATGTGTATTCGGCTCAGGACTCACCCCATCTGCTCCTTCAATCATAAGTGCAGCAGTGTCTACACAACGTTGAATTGGGCTAGAAATGCAATGTTGAATTACACGATCCGTGTTTTTAATTAAATAGCTACCCCATTCCTGAGCAAGCTCACGTCCTTGCGGTGTAAGCTGGAGGTCGTATCCTGCCAAGCCTTGCCCATCTACCAGCTCTCTTAAGGAGTGACGTGTAAAAAGGGTTACAGGGGTCGAAGCATCAGGCAATAAATCAATTGCTTCAAACATGCTTTTAGGCAATAAATCGAGTGCCATTTTTATCTTGTCATCTTTTCTCAATATTTTGCCACTATAGCATGTCTACAATAACTCTCAATCCAAAACACCTGATTGAGCTAAAGCTTCAAATGCTATTTTTTTGCTTTCCTGATCACGAAATGCGATAAAGCCCCCATTTAATACGGTATCACGCTGGTTATATTCAAAGGGCTTACCTGTTAGAGTGAGTAAACCTCCACCTATACTTTCTAATAATCCTTGACCTGAGCTGGTATCCCATTCTGATGTCGGATGAAATCTAGGATAAATATCGATCTCTCCTTCTAACATCATACAAAACTTATAAGCGCTGCCTGCTTCACGTCGAATTACGGTACGAATCTTTTCAATAGGTTCAATGAATTTCTGATATTTCGGATTTTTACTACTATGACTTAAACCAATTTGTACAGGAGCTTGTTTTGAATAAGGTGTTTTTTGATATTGATACCATTGTTGTTGGCTAAAGCTATATTTAAAAGGTAAATCTTTTAAATAACCTAAATAAACAACTTGCTCACATGGCACAACAATCACCGAAAAAATCGTTTCACGCCCTTCAATCAAACTCAAGTTTATCGTGAACTCATCTCGCTCATGTATAAACTCTTTCGTACCATCAAGTGGATCTAGCATCCAGCAAGAAGACCAAGCATGGCGAGCGCTATAGTCACTTTCTTCCGATAAAACCGGTAACTCAGGTGTAATTTCTGCAAGATGCTTTAATAAAAAACGATTTACCTTTAAATCTGCTTGCGTTACAGGTGAATCATCATGTTTTTCTTCAATCGTAAATTCATATCCAGCCGAATAATTTTGATATTCTTGTAATAAGATTTGGCTAGCTTCTTCCAAGATTGGTAGTAACTGTTCAATTAAAGCATCATTGGGGCGAGTTGTTGTTATAAACATAAATAAGCTCTATTTACTTTCCTTTTCATTATAAGTGAATTATGACAAATTCAATATTCACCAACAGTCTAGTATCCTTACAAAAAGACTTAACTTTTTATTAAGAACACTATTATTCCTTCAACAGCTGAATCTTTATATTTTAACTTGATTAGACGCTTATTACTCAAGAGAAAGCTCAGTTAATTTTTGTATAGAAAATATGCTATAACTTATGAAAAATAAACAACTTAAAGTAAATTCAACCATTTCTTTTTCACGCATTTCTTGCTATGTTCAATAGCACAATAACAAAATGGAAGACTAAATATGATGCTATATGGATATCACTTCTCAACAATTGAAAATAACTGGGAAGACTTAACTCCATTAAATGAGTTTTTACAAACATTTGCAGATGATGATGGTGATGTCTCCCAAAGAGATAAAGAATCACTTAAAGAAATTATTGCTAAATCCGATACAGCTTTGGCCTTAGCTAAAGAAATGGGTTGGGATGGCAGTTATACAGGCTGTCCTTATTTATTTTGGTTACCAAGTAAAAATACGCAATCTTTTGAATATGGATTTGTTTTTAAACAAACCTCAGATAACTCAACTTTTGTAATCTCACCGATTGAATTGGCTTATCTGGCGCAAGATGAGCAGGTACAAACTTTAAGTAAGAATATTGATTAAATATCAAAGGTTATTGACTTAAAAATTAAGCCAATAACCTAACTCCAATGCAGTTATTCAAACATACTTAATTGAGGTGTAGGTTTTATAATCTTCTCTTTAGGAACATGTAAACATTCAAATTCCTCAACAGGAAAACCTTCAATAAAGCTTGAAATATCTGGTGTTTCTAAACTTAACCATTCATCTAAGCGGTCATGTGGAATCACAATGACTGATCTTTTAACATCACCCGGTTCATGGAAGTCTTTCATCATGGGATGATCAATCGCATCCATAGTTAACATACTCGCAGAACGGACAATCGTTTCATTCATTTTGCAAATTTCATAGATTGCTGCGATAAAAAAAGCCTGCCCATCTTTACGGCGTACGCCCCACCGCTCAGGTTTATCATTTATATA
This sequence comes from Acinetobacter sp. 148, assembly GCF_031196675.1. Taxonomy (NCBI): domain Bacteria; kingdom Pseudomonadati; phylum Pseudomonadota; class Gammaproteobacteria; order Moraxellales; family Moraxellaceae; genus Acinetobacter; species Acinetobacter sp. 148. The sequence goes on from NZ_JAVIMT010000085.1 coordinate 133,681, forward strand.
TTTACTCTCATAAAACTCCGTGACGGGTATCACACCGAACTTACATTTAAGAGCAGCTTCTTGAAAACTCGGTTTTTGGAAAATCGTTTCATGACGGGCGTTATAAGTATGTTTTGCTATATTCGTATCTTCTGCCCATTTAGGAACCAAACCGAACATGACTTCACGCCACTCAAAACCTTGCGGTGATTTGAATAATAATGGCATTGTCCCACCCGGATAAACCTCATCGGCATAGCTAAAGCCGACCACAGGCAACTGAAGTTGCTGCAATTGGGCAAGAGTTAAAGGCTTAAAGTTGGCACACATAGCAGGAATAAAATACTGTACTTTTACATCTCTTATTTTATAAGTATTTATTCTATAAACCAAATAAAAAGGCACTCGAAAGTGCCTTTAACGACATAACTTTACGCTTAAGAAACGTGCCGAATTCCTTGTGGAATAGCCTGCAATAGTCGTTTGGTGTAGTCATGTTGCGGATGTGCATAGAGCTCATCCGAGTTGGCGATTTCAACAACTTCACCATGATTCATGACCATAACCTGATCGGAGATATATTTCACAACCGACAAGTCATGGGAAATAAAAATATAACTAAGCCCAAACTCATCTTGTAAGTCTTGTAATAAATTAAGTACTTGTGCCTGAACTGAAACATCTAACGCCGAAACAGATTCATCACAAATTAGAATTTCAGGCTTTAGCGTTAAGCAGCGCGCAATCGCAATACGTTGGCGTTGACCGCCCGAGAACTCATGCGGATATCGATAATAAGCTTGTTCAGGCAGATTCACTCTCTCAAGTAAACCAAGCGCAATTTGCTTACGTTCCGCATCATCTTTACCAATTCCATGAATTTGCATAGGTTCCAATAAGATCTGCCCAATCGTAAAGCGTGGATTTAGTGAAGCATATGGATTTTGAAAGATGATTTGGATCTTCCTTTGATATTTGGCAAACTCTTTTTCAGTTAAAGAAAGAATATCTTTACCTTCAATTAAAGCCTGTCCCCCCGATGCTTGATGTAAGCGCATGAGCAATAACCCAACAGTCGTTTTACCGGAGCCCGATTCTCCTACCAAACCAAGCGTTTTTCCTTTAGCCAATTTAAAAGAAACGCCTTTTACCGCCTGAAATTCTTCTTTGCCAAACAATCCTTTACGACTATAAAAACTTTTTTTCAGATCTTTTACTTCTAAAATAATTTGCTCATCGCCATTTAAACCACGTTTACGCTCAGGAATTTCTGAAACATCAAAGCTTTGCTCAACCAATATATTGTTTTCTTGTCGCATAAAATCACTGGTTACAGGCAAACGATAAGGTCTTTGTGACATTTGAGGACGACAGTAAAGTAAGGCTCGGGTATATACATCTTTAGGCTGTTCCAAAACTTGTTCAGCGGTACCTTGCTCTCTAATTTCACCATGACGCATCACAATCACTTGATCTGCAATTTCACCAACCAAAGCCAAATCGTGAGTAATAAAAAGCATCGACATTTGACGGCGCTGACGCAATGATTCAAGTAAATCAATAATCTGTTTTTGAATGGTGACATCAAGTGCCGTAGTCGGTTCATCGGCAATCAGTAGTTTGGGCTCACAAGCAATTGCCATTGCAATCATGACACGTTGCTGCTGACCACCCGAAAGCTGGTTAGGATAAGCATCAATTTTCGTTTCTGGTGAAGGTATACCGACCTCTTTAAGCAACTCTAAAACACGTTGCCGCGCCTGTTTTCGGCTCATACCCATATGTAAACACAACACTTCTGCAATTTGATTGCCAACCGTAAAAACCGGATTTAATGATGACATCGGTTCCTGAAAAATCATGGCGATATCTTTACCACAGATTTTTCGCATCTCTGTACGCGATAAGCCAAGCAAGTCTTTACCTTCAAAAATAATCTTACTTTTTTCATCAATCTTACTTTGACCTACGGGAAGTAAACCCATAGTTGCTAAAGAAGTGACAGACTTACCACTACCCGATTCACCAACCAAAGCTACAGTCGTATTGGTCGGAATATCAAAGGAAATTCCTTTCACAGTTTCGATATATTGTTTATCTTCACCTTTAAAGCTTACACGTAAGTTTTCAATGTGGAGTAATGGGGTCTTTTTTTCTTGTTCTGTCATTTGGATTTCCTCTTATTTTAGTTTCGGGTCTAATGCATCGCGTAGCGCATCAGTAAACATTGAAAATGCCGTAACCAAAACCGCCATTGCGACAGAGGCTGCGACAAGCTGCCACCACTTACCTAAAAGAAGTTCACTTTGTGCTTCATTTAACATACTGCCCCAAGACACTACACCTACTGGCACACCGAACCCTAAGAAACTCAAAATCACTTCCGATTTAATAAAAGAAACCACCAAAATAGACATTTGGACCAATGCAATATGGCTGACGTTAGGAAAAATATGAATAAACATACGGCGAAAATGCCCGACACCAATGGCTTTAGCTGCAAGTACATATTCGCGTGCCGTATGTTTCATATATTCAGCACGAATTAACCGATAGACACCTGTCCAGCCCGTTAAGCCTAAAATCAGAACAATAGATAAAATGCCCTTTTGTTGTAGTACAGCAGCAATCGCAAGAACTAATAATAAATATGGAATGGAAGTAAAAATATTATAAAACCAGTTGAGAATATCATCGACCCAACCACCAAAATAACCTGAAACTGCCCCTAAAAGCGTTCCTAATGTGACTGCCAGTAAGGCAGAAACAAGCCCTACAATAATTGAAGTTTCAGCGCCTTTAATGGTTTTTTTAAGGACATCTTGTCCCCATTTGTCAGCACCAAAAATTAGGGTACTTTTTAGTTCACTTTGCTGATCAAGTAAATGTCCACCGAGTTGCTGATCAATTGCTTTCATATCATCAGCTAATGGATCAACTACACCATAATAATCAATTGCACTTCCAGAGCTCTTTTCTTGTTTGATTTCAGCCTTGAGTTGGTGAATTACATCTTTTAAGGGATCGACTGGATTTTCCGGTAATTCCTCATCTACAGCGGCTGTACTTTTCAAAGCTTCCGTTGTCTTATCTGCACCTATAAATGTAGGAGGCGCATAACTGACAGCAACTTCTTTATTCCAATCAGATGCAATCACACCCGTTAGAGACAGTATTAATACGATCAAATAGAACAACACAACAATGAGCGATGCCATTGCAATTTTATCGGCCCGAAGGCGACGCATGGCAAGTCGCCATAGCCCCGCTGAAGCAGGAGCGGTCTGGGTTTCTAACTTTCTTTTTGGTAAAACACTCAGCATAACCCACCTACTTCAACTGTACACGTGGATCAACCACTTTGTAGACCAAGTCCGCAATCAAATTAAAAATCATGGTTGCAGCTGCAATATATACAGTAATGGCTTTGATGACAGGAAAATCACTACGCTCTACAGCAATAATCACTTCACGACCAATACCGGGAATACCAAAAAAGCGTTCAATTAAAAATGCACCTATCAATAATGCCGGTAAATTTGACATCACATCAGTAATAATCGGAATTGAGGCATTACGTAGAACATGCACACTTAAAATTCGGCTTTCCCCTACACCTTTAGCACGTGCGGTTCTCACATAATCCTGATTTACTTCATCAAGCACAAAGCTACGATATAAACGTAAAGTAGGTGCAATACTCACCACCAGCATGATTAGAATTGGTAGTAAGGAAAACTTAAATAAATTTTCGGTAAAACTATCGCTCCATCCCTGTACTGGAAACCAGCTCAGTTGATAAGCCAGAACATATTGAAAAACAATAATGTAAACCAAAATACTAATCGACATACCGATGGTACATAGCATCATGACCATACGATCAGTTAGAGAGCCACGTACTGCCGCTACAGCCAATGCTAAAATAATTGAAATAACTGTTTGTAAAATGGTGAGTGGAATTAAAAGTGTGAGCGACGGTCCTAATCGGGTTAAGATAATTTGTGAAACGGATTCACCTGTGCTCCAACTTGCGCCATAGTCAAAAGTAAGAATTTGCTTAATAAAAATCCAAAGTTGAACATAATAAGGTTGATCAACACCTAACTGTTTACGGATATTTTCAATCTGCTCAGGGTTAGACATCTTACCTGCCAAAATATAGGCAGGATCTCCACCGACCCAATTAAATAAGATAAAAATAAGCAGCACTACTCCCAACATGGTCGGAATCATCTGCCATAAACGCCGAATAACATATGCCAGCATAGTGATAATTCCTTATTTAACCCGTTGTCCGGTAATTTCGTTAAAGAATGCTTTATTGTCAGGATCACGACCAAGGAAATCTTTAACCAATTCAGCTGCCGGTTTTTGGCTACCCTGCGATAAAATCGTCTGACGATAACGTTGTCCCACTTGTGGGTTGTTCAGGTTGTCACCATAAGCAGAAAGCATGTCTAGCGCTAAAACCTCAGACCACATATAACCGTAATAACCTGCCTGATAACCACCCATTAAATGCCCGAATTGCCCCGGGAATTCAGTTGTTGGCACATATCCTAAGGCTGTAGCGGCTTCCATTTTTTGCCAAGTTTCTAAAGGTTTTACTTTTAAGGCATCTGCCGTATGAAGTGCCATGTCATATTGTGCATAAAGCGTCTGACGCGCATAACGCAAACCACGGCCATAATTATGTACTGCTTTTAAACGGGCAATTAATTCATCGTCAACACGTGGACAAGCTGGATCGCAATAATCGGCCACTTTAGATAAAGTCTCTTTACGGCGTGCCCACTCTTCATACATTTGAGAAGGTGCTTCTACAAAATCGCGCTCTACAGAGGTTCCGGACTGACTGGCATAGCGTGTGTTTGATAAGATGCCATGTAAAGCATGACCGAACTCATGAACAAAAGTTTCAAGCTCATCACTATTTAAACCTTTACGGTTAAAGTTGGTCACCAATACTGAAATCGGTAATCGGTTGGTTAAAGTGCTTCCACCATATACTCCCCAAACTGCTGCATGGCCATATTTCCCTTCACGGGGGAATTTATCCATATATAAGCCACCAAGGAGTTTTCCTGTCTTTTTATCAACTACATCGTAATATTCAACTTCATCCTGCCATGCTTTAACTTTGACAGGTTTAAAATCAATACCGTAAAGATCAGATGAAATGGCAAATAACCATTTTTGAGCAGCTAAAGTTGGAAAATAATCACGAAGCTTTTCCTGATCAATTTGATATTTACTCTTACGAAGTTTTTCACTCCAGTAAGCTTCACTCCAGCGCGTTATCTCGGTTTTATCTAGTGGTGTTTTTAAAGTTTGTGCTTTAAAGGCACGAAGCTCTTCTACTTCTTTACGTTCAAGTGGTGCTACAGTTTTTTGTACTTCTGCCAAAAACTTGTTTACAGCTTCTGGTGTTTTTGCCATTCGGTCTTTTAAAGCCCAATCTGCATAACTTGCTTTTCCAAATAACTGTGCAAGTTCATAACGTAAATCTATTGCCTGTTTGAGTAGTTTTAAATTTTGTTCAGTCCCACGTCGTGTAAAGGCAATCTGGTATTTTTTTCTGGCATCATCATTATCCGCTAGCTCCATGAAGGGGCGATACTCCGGATACTCAAAACCTAATAGATAATTTCCTTTCGTATTTTTCTTTAACCCCGAAATATAACTTTCCGGTAAGCCTTTCATCTCTTCAGGAGTAAATTCAAGTTTTTCCGGGTTATCACGAATATTACGGTTATATTCTTGTTCAAGTTTAGTCAACTCATCCAGAATAGCCTTCATTCTTGCGCGTTTTGCTGGTTCTAACTGAACCCCTGTGTCTTCAAATTGATCCAGAATATCTTGACGGTATTTCTGGTCAATCGGATCAGTCGCTTTTGTATTTTTAATTACGTTATACAGTTTGGAGTTTTGGAATATATCCGTATGAAATTGATTAATTTTGATTTCGCAGTCTTCTGCTGCCTTACGTAATTTCGCATCTGGGTCTACATTACTATATAGACCTATGGGCCCCGAAAAATCTTCAAGATGAGCAAAAATTTTATCCCACTTGGCTAATATCGGAGCAGCGGCAGCATCGTTTTTAACAGGCGTTTTTTCAAAACTAGAAATCTCTTGCTGAATTTTTTTTAAATTAGAATCACACCATGCTGGGAGTTGCTCTGCTTTGAGTAATGGTAATGTCGCACGCGTCGCTTCAGCCGATGCAAATTGACTTATACCTATGGTCAACATACATAATGTAGTCATTTTCAGTGTATTATTTTTCATCGTATCTCCAATTTTTTTCATTTAATGATTAGATTTCGTATTTGTATCAATATCGAAGTACATCCATTCAGCATGTAAAATCGGATGCTTCTTATATCCAATAATTCGTGGTTGGGCCAACATATTGCGATAGCGTGCATAAGACATTTGCACAGGCATATAAACCTCTAACAAGCGCGTCATTTTTCGATATAACGCATCTCTTTCTGGGCCTGGCTTCACTTGTTGAGACTGGCGGTACAACTCATCAAACTCTGGTATCGAACCACAAGACCAGTTCGTCATATGAGTATTTGGACCATAAAAATTCTGCATAAAATTATCCCCATCTGGATAATCAGCGATCCATGCAGAAGAACCAAACATTCCCTCACATTGTTTCTGTGATCGAAGTAAGTCTGAAAAAAGCATTGGCTTATACACCATGCGAATATGTAGGCTATCGAAGTTTTTCTTCCAAAGTTCAGCACTTTGTTGGCCAATACTGTCATTACGCGCTTTATATTCGACCACGAGCGGCTTGCCGTTTGGTTGTGTACGCCAACCAGAAGCATCTTTTTTGTAGTGATATCGATCCAACAGCAGATTGGCTGCTTTTACTGAATATGGTGTACTGCTTCTATACTGTGGGTCATATCCCACTACACCAGGTGGAACTGGGAAATGAAGACGTTCTGCATCACTATTCCTTACCAATTTAATCTCTTGATCTATTGAACGGGACATCGCAATAGCACGGCGTAAGGCAATTTTTTCTTTACTCATTCCTCCAACAACGGGATCTTTGAGATTCCAATAGATATAACTAATTTCTGGATCAACAATACGAGATAATTGCACGCCTTCTTTTGCAAGCTCGGGTCTTAATTTACCGTCTTTAATCGCTTTTGAAACTAATTGCCCTTCAAGCTGAATGATATCTACCTCACCACGCTGGAATGCTAACCATCGTGACTGGTTTTCTTCCATGACTTGAATATCAATTGTGCCGATTTGAGGCATTTGTTTACCTTTAAGGCGCTTTACAATTGCTTCATCCCCGGGGCTACTGGCATTAAAGTTCCAGGTAAAACCTCGATATTCAGGATTTGCTTTTAAAACAATACGTGAGGCAGGTATCCACTTACTGAGCATATAAGGTCCGGTTCCTACCGGATGCCCCATAACAAAACCAGCTTTATCTTTATATTTCTCGATGACTTCGCGTGCCACCGCACCTGTCGGATCATGGGCCAGTAATAAAGGGAAGTTATAGTCTGGTTTTACTAACCGAATCACCAAAGTGTACTTATCAGGTGTTTGTAAACCACTTACATTTTGATCGTAATTAAATTTTCCGGATTTATTGGCTGCTTTGACTAAAGCATTCATACCTTCAATTTTATCTTCCAATAACCAACTATTGGGTGAGCGTAAATTTGGGTCTAATAACCGCTTAAAAGAATATGCATAATCGTAAGCTGTTAACTCTCTAGGTTTACCTTTAAACGCTGGGTCGGCTGTAAAGTAAATACCCTTCTTAATGTGAATGGTATAAGTCAGACCATCTGCACTCACTTCTGGCATAGCCGTAGCCACGTGTGGGATTAATTTTGCTGGTCTTGCCAAATAGTCATAGGTATATAAAGTTTCAAATATAGATGTGAGTACATGCGCTGAATATAAGTCATGTACATAAGCTGGGTCGAAGCCTGTTTCAGCTGTTGGGAATACATAACGCAAAACTTTATTTGGATCGGCTGGGCTTTTCGCAAAAATAGATATAGAACCCGTTAAAGCCATTCCGGCAAAGAATAGGCCGACACTACAGTGCTTAAGCTTTTGTTTTAAATTTTCGGTCATGATGATCTTTATCTAAAATTATTTTTTAATAGGGGTAATATCAAGATATTGCCAGTTTGTATTCATCATTGGGTGAGCTTTAAACCCCTGAACTTGAGGCCGTATCAACCAATTACGAATTCGTGTTACATGAATAATCCAAGGGTTATCAGCTTCTATCTGACGGTTAAGTTTTTCGTAATATGGTAGACGTTGTTGAGGTGGTAAATGAATGGCCTGAGTATAAAGAGCATCATATGTTTTAGACTGATAACAAGCATGGTTTCCCTGCCCAGCATTTGGTCCATATAATAATTGTGCAAAATTATCTCCTTCAGGATAGTCAGCAATCCATGCACCGCTCCAGATCATATATTTACATTGAGTAGCGGCTTTTAAGTTATCTGCAAAGTTACTTACCTTAAAGTCAGCTCGAATGCCAATCGCATCTAGATTTTTTTTCCAGAGTTCTGAATGAATAACCGATGCTGAGCTATTTTCTGTATTGATTTTTAAAATTAAAGGTTTGCCATTTGGTAAGGTCCGGTAGCCATCAGCCCCTTTTTTATAACCATAATGATCAAGTAGTTTATTTGCTAACAGCGGATTATATCCTACGCTACTTTTATATTTAGGGTTATATCCGTTTACACCTTCAGGTATAAACATTTGTGATCTAACAGCCTGACTTTTATAAGCTTGTTGTATGCTTTCTTTTTGATTGTATGACAGAGTAATTGCTCTACGAAGCGCTATTTTTTCTGGGCTAAAACCACCGATCACCGGATCACGCATATTCATCATAGTATAGGTAATCTCAGGATCCTTATTTGGATAGTGCTTAATTCCTCTCTTCTTAAAAGAAGCTTTAAGCTGATTTCCATCTAAAGCTTGAGGAACAGCATTCGCTGTGAGTTTATCAAAGTCTAGTTGTCCAGACTGAAAAGCTAACCATCGTGACTGCTCTTCTTCAATAATACTGACCACCACCTTGCCAACTTGTGGCATTTTCTTTCCAGACATTTCCTTAACAAGTTGGTTATCCCAAGGTGTTCCTGTTGACTTAAAATTCCAGACAAAACCACGATAATCAGGATTAGCAACTAACTCGACCTTACTTCTCGGTACATATTTACTTAACATATAAGGACCAGTACCTACGGGATGCATACCAATACGGTCACCGTAATAGTCAACAACCTCTTTAGCAACAGCACCAAAAGTAATATAGGCAAGAATATAAGGAAAATTAAAGTCTTGGCGAGTCAGAGTAAATTGTAGAGTATATCGATCAAGAGCTTTAACTCCAGCAATCGGAGTAGCATAATCAAATTTTCCAGTTTTCTTTGCTTGAGCTACAACCGCATCGGCACCTTGTAACTTACCATCAATAAAAGAAACAGAAGGCGCTCTATTTTTAGGGTCTAAAATACGTTTAATTGTATAGACGTAGTCTTCAGCCACCAACTCACGGCGTTTACCTTTAAAAGCGGGATCATTGGTAAAATAGATACCCGGCTTAATCTTAAATATATAAACTTTACCGTCTTGTTCCACTTTGGGCAGGCTTTCTACAGTATTGGGAACTAACTGTAGTGGACGCGCTAGATAGTCATATTTGAGTAAAGGCTCAAAAATTGCCTCAGCAATACTAGCACTATAGAAATTGGTGGTTTTGACCATATCGAAACCATCATCTGGGGCCTCATAGGCAACATGCAAAATTTTGTTTGGTTGCGCTGGCGTAATTGCGTAAGCACAAGGAACTGATGTAATAGCCAGACTTAAAATGGCGAGCTTAAAAAATTTTAATTTCAAGTTCATACCCACGTAATTAGTTTTTTTAAAAGATATTATCCTTTTGAGTAACATCTAAATCTGCATAAGAAAAGTTCTTTTTCAACAGATAGGCCTATTTAGGATTTAAAATTTACTTTCCTTTATCCTCTTTCGATTTGATCAAATGGAAAAAATAAACTCAAATACCTAGTGTTTTGTAACCATTGAATATAAAGCGAATTTCATGCCATTTATTAATATCCATCTTAAAATATTTAAAAACATTAAAAATTCATATTTTTATTAGATACTTAAAAACGTTTGAACTATATAAATAAAAGTAACTTTTTGCCAAATATTATATTCATATAAGTTAATCATCTAATACCTTAAATGCACAAATAAAATACATTAAAAATTAATTATGATCCACATTAGCTCAAGCCTAAATTACAGATATTTTTAAAACAATATATTGATTAATAATAAAAATATAATTTAACCGTGTAGGGATAAATATTATAACATTACATATTAAAAGGCTCTAAAACGATACATTTTTATTTAATAAGCATGTGAAGAGTCTAGTAATGTATATTTTTTATACAAATAAATTTGAAACTTTTCGCCATCATCAAAAAATTTTCCAAATGGAAAATTTATTTTTATATCAAAAAAGCTAAAGCATCATACTCAAGCATAATAAAATCAATATTTATCAATATTTTGCATAAACTAAAAAAAGAAAAATATATAGTTGGCACTTGCTTTGCTTAAAAACTTTCCAGCAATATCGCTAACGACAACAAAAAGGGATCAAGTCCACGATGAAAAAAAAATACAATGTTCGATCTCAGGCAACCCCCAAGATTGGCAAAACAATTCTTAAATTAAGCACCCTTAGTTTAAGCATGATGTGTCTTACCATGGCACAAGCAGCAAAAACTGAACAATCAAGTACCGATGAAAAACCAACAAAAGTCGTAAAAGTTGCCGTTACAGGTTCTTCAATTAAAGGGGTTGCGGCACAAAGTGCTTCCCCGATTACCATTATTAAAGGCGAAGATCTCGCAAATGCTGGCGTTACTACAGTTGAAGAAGCATTAACCCGTGTAAGTTCAAATCAGGCAGGTTTTTCAACTGACCAGAATGTGGGTGCCAGTAATACCGATGGTTCTACTGCTAACCTTCGGGGTTTAGGTAGTGATAAAACACTCGTTTTACTTAATGGACGACGCCTCGCAGCGAACCCTTTTGGTACTTCCACTGTAAACCTAAATATTATTCCTTTAGCAATGATTGATCGTATTGAAGTTTTACGTGATGGTGCCTCAGCAGTTTATGGTGCTGATGCTGTTGCAGGGGTTATTAATTTCATTACAAAAAAAACATATCAAGGTGTAGGTATTAGCGCAGGTTTATTACAACCAGAACACAAAGGTGGTGATAAACAAGATATTTCTATCTTTGGTGGCTACGGCGACTTAGATGAAGATGGTTTTAATATTTTCGGTGTTGTAGATTATCGTCGTACTAACGGCATTATGGCGAAAGACCGAAGAATTTCTGAACGTGGAGGAGTATTACCAGAACTCGGTCTTGATGGACGCTCTGCTAATGCCTTTACCTCAAATTTTTATGACCCTATATCTGGAGTTTCAGGAAATCCCTATGCTCAAAATGGTCAATGTTTGGGTCCCGCAGAGTCAGCAGAAGAAGGATTCTGTTATGCAAATACTCAAGCTTTGATAGGTATCAAACCAGATGTAGAAAACGTTTCTGTTTTAGGACGTGGTACATTCAAAGTTAACGATAATTTAAATGCTATTGGTGAATATATTTATTCACGTAGTGAAGTTATCACTTCTGTTGCCCCTGACCCATTTAGCCGCAGTAATCTGTCAACTCGCGTCACCCTTTCAAGTGATAGTCCATATTATCCAGGCAATGGTATTGTTCCTAGCGTTAAAGGGTTAAGTGGTGCTCCCCTTGAACTCTATTTACGATCACATGCAGGAAACCGTATAGCTAAATCAATTAATGAATCACATCGGCTTTTTGCAGGTTTGGAAGGTGACGTATGGGGTTGGGATTTAAACACAGGTGTTACCTATGCAAAAAGTGAAGCCTCAGATAATTTCGTTACTGGTCAATTAAATAAGACTAAATTACAAGATGCCTTAAATAACGGAACATTAAACCCATTTGGTGAAAGTAGTGATCCTAATATCTGGAATAATTTATCAGTTAAAGGGAAATATAATGAAGCAACTTTAGAATCCACTACTGCTGACTTCAGTATTAGCCGCCCTATTTTTACTTTACCTGCTGGTGAGGTTGGTTTTGCTTTAGGAGGCAGCTTTACTAATCAAGATTGGAAACAACATATTAATGCAGATTTAGTCCGTCAAGCTCCTAGTAGTGGTACAGACCCTAGTAAACCTGATAATTCTGGTGACCGAGACATTACCTCTGCATTTGCAGAATTACAAATACCAATAACCAAAACGATCGAGGCACAACTTGCAGCCCGTTACGATGACTATAGTGACTTTGGCGATACTTTTAATCCTAAATTCGCGATCCGTTGGGAACCATTAAAACAACTCATGTTCCGTACTTCATATAGCACAGGTTTCCGTGCACCAAGCCTATATGAGATTAATGCGGCTCAAAGCAAAACTTATACTGGTGCAAAATATAATGACCCACTTTATTGCCCAGGCGGTGAGGTCGTAGAAGGGAAAAATAAAAATGACTTTTGTAATACTCAATTTATGAAATTACAGGGAGGCTCAAAAGATTTACAACCAGAAGAATCAAAATCATTTACTGCCGGCTTTGTTTTTGAACCAATTAAAAATCTTGTACTAACGGTTGACTATTTCAATATTAAAATTGACGACCTAATTGCTCAGGTGGGAGAAGCCACCATCTTTGGGGAACCTGAAAAATACTCTGCTCTTTTTGTAAGAAATGCTGATGGTACTATCGACTATATAAAAACCAATTTATTCAACTCTGGTGGCATGAAAACAGAAGGTTTTGATATTAGCCTAAATTATTTAACTCCAATGACATCCACTGGCCGTTTTGGCTTTGGAATTGATGGGACTTATGTATCCAAACTAGATTATCGCGACTCAAAAGGTGAGCCATGGACAGGACAGGTTGGTCTATATGAGGACCCTGCTGTCGTCCGATGGAAACACACAGCTAATATTAACTGGGCATATGAAAATTGGAAATTAGTTTTTGAACAACAGTTTGTACGTGGTTACGATGATCAAAATCAGATAGGTGAAGAACAATATGATCATCACAAAGTTAGTGATTATACCCTCTATAATATTTCTGGTACCTATAAAGGCTTTAAAAATCTTGAGCTAACAGCGGGTATTAAAAATATTTTCGACGAAGACCCATCTGCTTCAAACGTATTAGATAATTTCCAATACGGATATGACCCTCGGTATGGTGACCCAACAGGACGTACATACTATTTACGTGGTACATACAAGTTCTAAATGGTTATTTTGCAAACACGACTTTAGAGATCATGTTTCAGACCGAATACTCATCCTTAGCCAAACATTAATTTAAAAATTGTTTGTCTACAGTTTCAGGAGTAACTATGGGCATGACTTTTACAGACATAGAAAATAAATCTGCCAAACGCCTAATTGGTATTGCTGCAGTCATTTTTCTGCATCTTCTTGTTGCCTATATTCTGATGTCAGGTTTAGCAAACAATATTCAAAAACCAGCAGAAAAACCTGTGGAATTACAAATTATTCAGGATATTAAGCCACCTCCTCCACCAAAGCCGGAAGAGCCGAAACCAAAGGAAAAACCACCTGAGCCACCAAAAATGGTAGAAAAAGTTGCCAAGGTTCCTGAGCCACCAAAAGAAGTAGAGAAAGTAGCAACACCAGTACAAAAAACGACGCCAGTAGCTCAACCGACTAAAGTCGCTACTCCGGCTCCTGCTGCACCTAGCACTCCCTCTCCGAGCCCTATTGCTGCACCCGCTCCAGTGGCGGCTGCTGCACCAGCACCTAAACCCGCTGGTGTAACTCGTGGTGTTTCAGAAGGCTCTGCGGGCTGCGAAAAACCAGAATATCCACGCGAAGCACTCATGAACGAAGAGCAAGGTACGGTGCGTATACGTGTTTTAGTTGATACTTCCGGCAAAGTTATTGATGCCAAAGTGAAAAAATCGAGTGGTAGCAAAACCTTAGATAAAGCAGCAACTAAAGCCTACAGCTTATGTACGTTCAAACCAGCAATGAAAGATGGCGTGCCTCAGCAAGACTGGTATGAAATTGAATATCCATTCGTAATTGAATAAACAATTGAATTAGCAAGAAATTAAAAAATATTGGAGATATATGATGAAAAAATCAACTCAACCACTAGTACATTTCGCTTCTGCAAGTTTAATCGCAGCTTGCTCGTTACTTCCATTAAGCTCAGTTTTCGCAGAAGAAACGAGCAATGCTCCTGTGGCAACAGCAACTACTGAAGCTACTTCAAATACAACTACTCCAACTCCACCACCACAGCCTGCAACAAGTGAAACTGTTAAAAATCCATATGGTCTAGAAGCCCTTTGGCGTGAAGGTGACTTAGTCGCTAAGTCTACCTTATTTATTTTAGTACTCATGTCGATTGGTACTTGGTACATCATCATCTCTAAATTATTACAACAAGGTAAAGTCAAACGCCAAGGTAAAGAAGCTGAAAAACATTTCTGGGAGGCAACTTCGCTTGATAATGCTGCAGAAGGTTTAGAACAAAGTAGCGCATACCGTTTTATTGCAGAAAAAGGCATTAACTCGACTAAATCACACGGCGGCTCTCTACTTGAACGCATTGACTTTAATACTTGGGTGAGCATTTCAATACAACGTGCGATTGAAAAAGTACAAAACCATTTAGGCGGCGGTCTCGCTTTTTTAGCAACAGTTGGCTCTACAGCACCTTTCGTAGGTCTTTTCGGAACAGTATGGGGAATCTATCACGCTTTAACTGCAATCGGGATTTCAGGTCAAGCATCTATTGATAAAGTTGCAGGCCCAGTTGGTGAAGCTCTCATTATGACCGCTATTGGTCTTGCGGTCGCAGTACCTGCTGTACTGGGTTACAACTGGTTGACTCGTCGTAATAAAGCAGTGATGGAAAATGTTCGTTCATTTGGTTCAGATCTACATGCAGTTTTATTAAGCGGAGAAATTAATACCAACAATTCAATTAATCGCAGCATTAAATAATCAGGAGCAGACATTATGGGTATGAGTGTTGGTTCTGAAGATGATGAAGAAATGATTGGAACGATTAACACGACACCTCTCGTAGATGTCATGTTGGTTTTACTTATTATTTTTCTTATTACTATTCCGGTAGTTACACATACAGTTCCGGTGAAACTACCAGAAGAAAAAAATACTCCGTACGCGACCACGCCTGAAAATATTCAACTTTCAGTTAATAAGAAAGGCGATATTTTCTGGAACGAGAGTTATGTACCGAATAAAGAAATATTGTTAGCAAAATTACAAGCTGTGGCACAAAAAAGACCGCAGCCGGAAGTACATATTCGAGGAGATCAGCTTACCCATTTTGAAGCGATAGATCAGGTCATTAGTACGACCAAACAAGCTGGTATTGGCAAAATTGCCTTTGTTACTACCCCTCCAGCTTCCCCGTAATGATTTTAAGGAGAATTTTATGGGTATGAATGTTGGCTCAAATAATGATGACGATGTAATGCTAGAGGTGAACATGACACCGCTTATTGATGTCATGCTGGTACTCATTATTATGTTTATTATTACTATACCTGCACCAAACAATGCGATTAATATTAATTTGCCAAATGGCACACCGCCACCAACAAATGAAAAGCCACCTGAAGTCATTGATGTAAGAATTGATGCAGCAGGCAAAGTATTTTGGAATAACCAACAGGTTTCTGACCGCAAGGCACTAGAGACTTTATTTCAAGGTGTTGTCGCCAAAAAAGATCAAGACCAAATCAAACTTAAACCAGACCAAATGGCTGAATATAAAAATGTAGCGATGGTCATGGCTACGGCGCAGCGTTTAGGTGTAACTAAAATTGGGATTGTGAGTAGCAATTAATATCGCTTTTAACTTTAGTTAATTCCATTTCCTTCAACGCTAACTTGAATTCTCAGTTAGCGTTTTTTTAAAGTGTTCCTCGACTTTAGACTCAGCAATAGAGTATACATTTGGCGCGACATAGTCCTTTTGAGATTCATCTAATGATAATTTTGCGCATAGAAGCCAATTTTCACGATCGAGATTTTTTAAGTTAATCAAACTTGAAATCCTTTATTTATAAATTCACGCCTTATCTATAAGCACAAAATATACCGGAAATAAAAAAGCCTCCGAAGAGGCTTTTTTATAACAGGTTAAAATTAGTCACCTGTATAACCTTTTAATTTTAAACGAGCCGCATGTAGTAATGGCTCAGTATAACCAGAAGGCTGTTCACAACCTTTAAAGATAAGGTCTGAAGCTGCTTGGAAAGCAATATTAGTTTCAAAGTTAGCTGCCATTGGTTTATACAATGGATCATTCGCATTTTGTTCATCAACAATTTTTGCCATGCGTTTAAGCACTTCTTCAACTTGTTCACGAGTCACGATACCGTGACGTAACCAGTTGGCAACATGTTGAGAAGAAATACGTAATGTTGCACGGTCTTCCATTAAGCCCACGTTGTTAATATCAGGAACTTTTGAACAACCTACACCTAAGTCAACCCAACGCACAACGTAACCTAAAATACCTTGGCAGTTATTTTCGAGCTCGTTATTAATTTCTTCTGCTGACCAGTTTGTATCAGTTGCAAATGGAGGAGTTAACAAGTCATCTAATGACAACATTTCTTCAGCTTTTAACTGATCTTGACGTGCTTTTACATTTACTTGATGGTAATGCATCGCATGAAGTACAGCACCAGTTGGTGATGGAACCCAAGCACATGAAGCACCAGCATTTGGATGAGCAGCTTTAGTTGCCAACATATCTTTCATGCTATCTGGTTTTGGCCACATGCCTTTACCAATTTGAGCTTTACCTTGTAAACCACATTTCAAACCAATTGCAACGTTACGGTTTTCGTATGCAGCAATCCATTTTTGTGTTTTAACCGCTTCTTTACGAACAACTGGAGCAGCTTCCATAGAAGTATGGATTTCATCACCAGTACGATCCATGAACCCAGTGTTAATAAAGATTGTGCGATCTTTAGCAGCAGCAATACAGTTTTTCAGGTTTACAGATGTACGGCGTTCTTCATCCATAATACCGATTTTTAAAGACTTCGCTGGTAATCCTAGGGCTTGCTCAGCACGCTCAAATAACTCAACAGCAAAAGCAACTTCTTCAGGACCATGCATTTTTGGTTTAACAATATACATAGACCCTTTACGAGAGTTTTTATTTTCGTTTTCACTACGGATGTCAGCAATTGATAACAATGGTGTTACCAACGCATCCATAATACCTTCGAAAATTTCTTCACCATCAACTAAAATCGCTGGATTCGTCATTAAATGACCTACGTTACGAAGTAACATAAGTGAACGACCATGAAGTTTTGTTGTGCCACCGATCAAATTTTTAATTTCACGGTCTTTGTTCAAAGCGCGAACAATTGTTTTACCATTTTTTTCGATAGATTCTTGAAGAGTACCCTTCATCAAACCTAACCAGTTACGATAACCTTCAACTTTTTCTTCTGCATCAACAGCTGCTACAGAGTCTTCAAGATCCTGAATTGTTGTAACCGCAGCTTCAAGTGTTAGATCTTTAACACCCGCTAAATCAGTTTGGCCAATTGGGCTATTCGCATCAATTTCAATAATGACATGTAGGCCATTACTCAAAAGAACAACTTCTGAAGGGTTCGCTTCTTCACCATTGAAACCCACAAACTGAGCTTCATGAGCTAAGCCAGTTTTAGTACCATCTTTTAAAGTCACAACCAGTTTATTCTGCTCGATTGCATATTTAGTTGCATCAGCATGTGAGCCTTGCGCAAGCGGGAAAATTTCATTTAAGAAGTTTTTAGCAAACTCAATAACTTTCGCACCACGTACAGGGTTATATCCTTTTCCTTTTTCTGCACCGCCTTCTTCTGAAATTACATCAAAACCGTAAAGTGCATCATATAAAGAACCCCAACGCGCATTTGCTGCATTTAAGCAATAACGTGCATTACGTACAGGCACTACTAATTGTGGGCCCGCTAACAATGCAATTTCTTCATCTACGTTTTCAGTAGTAATTTGGAAGTCTTCAACTTCTGGTAATAAATAACCAATTTCAGTTAAAAATGCTTTGTAAGCATCTAATTCAAATTTATTGTTGCGGTGCCATTCATCAATTTTTGCTTGTAATTCATCACGCTTAGCCAATAATGCTTTATTCTTTGGACTAAGGTCGACAACAACTTGCTCAAAGTTCTTCCAGTAAGTTTCACTATCTAAACCAGAACCTGGTAAAGCTTCATTTTCGATAAAATCGTAAAGTTCTTTAGCAATCGCTAACTTGCCTTTTTGAATACGTGCAGTCATTGTCTTTCCTGAAGTTGCTACTTTTTATACCAAGAGAATCCTAGTATACCGATTTAAATTAAGCTGAATACTAATATCACATTCCTAAATAGTAAGCATTTTCCCTTGCATACCTATTGACAAAGATAAATTTTTCTATATAGGAAAATATTAAAATTCTAACTAGGATTCCCAACAATTTATTCAATATTTAAAGATACTGAAACTAGACTTTTTGTTAACAGACAAAAAATTTCACTATCTTGTTTTTTCTAAAGCGTACTTAGTTATATCAAACTTTGCACAATGAAAAAGTACTATTTCGCTAAATTTATCTTTTTTTGTTGTAAAAAAAGCGCTCAATTTAGAGCGCTCTTCATATCTGATTTCTTAAGAAGTTTTAGTCGCATCAATATGTCGATGTTCAGAATGCAAATACTCATCTGACTGCATTTCTAATAAACGTGAACGAGTACGCTCAATTTCAAAAGCCAATTTCTCGCCTTGATAGATATCAATAATACTATCTTGAGAGGTTAAAAGTAGTTTCACTCCACGATCATAAAATTCATCGACTAGATAAATAAAACGACGTGTGCCTTCAGACAGGAAGTCTGTTAAGTGAGGAACATTACTAACTAAAACCGTATTATAAATATTGGCAATTTCAATAAAGTCTGCTGGACTACGGGGCTTTAAGCAAAGTTCAGAAAACTCACACCATAAAACATCTTCCGTATGCCCTAGGGTTTCAACAACACGGTTATTGATCACAATCGGTTCATGAGAATTTGTTTGAGTATGAGTTAAAGCAGTATAACGCTCTGATATCCAGCTTTGAGCTTCATTACCTAATGGTGATTTAAACAATTGAGCCTGTTTTAAAACACGTAAACGGTAATCCACTCCTGCATCTACATTTAAAACGACACAGTTCTTTTTAACCATTTCAATTGTAGGAATAAAGCGATCACGGTGAATCCCGTTTTTATATAAACCGTCTGGTGCAATGTTTGAAGTTGCAATGAGTGTTACACCACGAACAAATAACTTTTGGAATAAGTCACTCAAAATCATTGCATCAGTTACGTTCGAGACAAAAAACTCATCGAAACAAATAACGACAGCATCTTTATAAATTTGATCAGCTACGATATCGAGTGGATTACGTTGACCCGAAAGTTTATTTAACTCTTTATGAACATGTTGCATAAAGTGATGAAAATGCATACGTGTTTTACGGCGAAATGGTACAGACTCATAAAATTGGTCCATAAGCCAAGTTTTGCCACGTCCTACACCGCCCCACATATATACACCTTTTGGAGAAGTTTGGCGGCGGAAACGACGGAAAGCTTTTTTAGAAGCCTTATAACGATTTAAAAGTTCTTTCCATACACGATCTAATTCTTGCACTGCCTGTGCTTGTGCCTCATCTGCCATAAACTGGCCTGAAGCCAATGCCTCAGCATAGCGCTCTGCTGGGGAAGACGGAGTAAATGCAGTACTATGAGAAGATTTTAAATTTAACATATCATTTTATTTCAATTTTAACTGAAGAGAGTATAGCGAACATTTTGTCCGACCACATTAGCTTTTAGCATCAAGAGTTACACTCAGTAAAACTCTTTTCCATATTGCCGAGGACTCTGTCCAAACCATCTTTTAAATGCATGATTAAAAGCGGCAGGTTCAGAATAACCAAGTGCTTCTGCAATAACTTCTATTGAATACTCTTTATATTCCATAAGTTTAAGCGCCTTATTCTTAATAATCTGTTCACGAATTTGTTTATAACTCGTATTAAGCTGCTGCAATTGATGCCTTAATGTCCTTTCAGGCATTTTCAAAGCAAAAGCGGTTTCCGCCATGCTCGGGATAATTCCTTGTTGTAGCTCTAAATAATCTTGCACATATTGAATAATAGGCGGTATTTGATGATCTTGTTCATTTAATCTTTCTATTTCTTTAATACATTTAGCCTCATAGATACGATGAGTAATAATATCTGCTGAAGGAATTTTTATTTCCAGCACATTCTTACTTAGGCTAAATGCTGCATGTGTAGAATTAAAATGTAGATCATCTCCATAATATGCGTAATATTGAGCAACGGTATCTGGATCAGAGGGTTTCGGAAATGGTAAATCTATACGCATATCAGGCATTTTTAAGCCCATCATGGTATAAATATCCTGAATAAACTTATAAGTGCCCGAAATTTCGCATTGGGCACGGAGTAAACCGATTTCTGTTTTTAAATCGACCGGTAAATAGTTCAAAATGATGTGATTTTCAGTTTCTTGTAAGCTCAAAGTACCAAATAAATGCGTAAGCTTTTGATACTGTATGCCTTTTTCTAAGGCTGTTTGTATATCATGGCTGGTCACAAGTAACATGAGTAAAGGACCATAACCTGCCAATGCGTAATGTTGTCCAATAAATAATCCTTTCTCTGGGTCAACATTCTCACTAATAATTTGCTGTATATCCCATTCCAAACTGTCATGAATTGTTGAGCTTGGGTCCAAGGAATCTACTTTAATACCTATATCTGCCAAACGTGAGTCGACATCAATGCCCGCATTGCGCATTCCTTGAATTAAATAGATTAAACCAAGTGCCGATCGTTTCATTCTTTTATCAATTTCCCTAGACTGAAATGTTTTACTATAAAGAAGTGATAAAATTAATTGCCGAATCTATCAATTTTCACGTCGATACAATCATGTTTAAACTGTTTAAAAAACGTTAGTCTTGCCTGCAATCCTCTTTACCGCATATGCAGGGTTTCCAATGCTAAACGCAAAACAACATGCTATTCAAAAAACTAAAATCGCAATTATTGGTGCTGGATTCGGTGGCCTTGCCATGGCTATTCGTCTGTTACAAAGCCAACAATCAGATTTTTTTATTTTAGAAAAATCTAATGATGTCGGTGGAACTTGGCGTGAAAACCGCTATCCAGGAGCTGCGTGTGATGTTCAATCACATATGTACTCTTTGTCTTTTGCACCTAAAACTGACTGGTCAAAACGTTATGCAGAAGCTCCTGAAATTTTCGATTATATCCAAGATATAACCGATCAATATCAAATTAAAAACTACTGTAAGTTTAACCATGAGGTTACTCATGTACAGTATGATGAAATGCGCCATGTATGGTCACTAGATTTTGCAAACCAACCTTCTCTCGAAGCACAATTTGTAGTTTTTGCATCAGGTCCGCTACATATTCCACAAATCCCTCATATTCAAGGTATTGAAAAGTTCAAGGGTAAAGTTTTTCACTCTTCCCAATGGGAACATGACTACAGTCTAGAAGGTAAATCAGTTGCTTCCATCGGTACTGGTGGTAGTGCAATTCAATATATTCCAGAAATCGCAAAAGACGTTAAGCAATTATATGTATTCCAACGTACAGCAGCTTGGGTTATCCCACGAGATGAGCGTAAATACTCTAATTTGAGCAAAGCTCTATTTAAAAAATCAAACCTCTACCGACAAATTCACCGCAGCCGCCTTTATTGGAGTAATGAATCTCGCGTTGTTCCTATAGTTCAGCCGCAAATCATGAAATATGGGCAAAAATTAGCTGAGGCATTTATACGTTTCCAAGTTAAAGATAAAGATTTAGCCAAGAAACTTACACCAGACTTTGTGATGGGCTGTAAACGCATTCTTATTTCAAATAAATACTTCCCTACATTTAACCGTAAAAATGTTGAATTAGTGACCGAGAGTATTCAAGAAATTAAAGAGAACAGTATTATTACAAAGGATGGAAAAGAAAGACCAATTGACTGTTTAATCTATGGAACTGGTTTTGTTACCGATCCACGTATTTATTTAAAACATTTTACATGTATTGGTCGCAATCAAATAGAATTAAAACAGGCTTGGAAAAACGGTGCAGAAAGTTATTATGGAATTATGACCAAGAATTTTCCTAACCTATTTCAACTGGTCGGGCCAAATACCGTTTTAGGTCATAACTCGATTATATTTATGATTGAGTCACAAGTTAATTATATTTTACAGCTTATTGATCTGGTTGAAAAATCTGGACAGCACGCTATAGAAGTTAAACCGGAAGTTCAGGATACCTTCAATGAAAGAATACAAACACAACTTCAAGGTACTGTATGGCAAGCTGGCGGATGTAGCAGCTGGTATCAAGCTGCCGATGGAAAGAACTTTTCTTTATGGCCAACTTATACATGGAAATATTGGCTAGACACTCGTAAAGTTAATCCTAAAGATTATTTGTTATTAAATAAATGCTCACAGAGCTATGCAGCATAAAATGTTCAATACATAATAGATAGGTTGATAACAATCTATCTATTATTATATGCAGTCCATTAGTCTCATTATTCAAATTTTTCTTGTATTAGCATTTGGTTATTTTCTAGGTCCTAAACTCTCACTAAATATTCGGCATTTTATTTTTAAAATCCTACCTTATTTTTCTTATATTTTACTAACCAGTGTAGCTTTAGAACTAACACTCGCCCTTGATCAAATTGATAATCCTTCTACTATACTTCCACCTGCTCTATTAATTGCATTAACCACTTCTCTTGGTTCTTTTTTTACTTGCTTATTCGCCTATACAATTTTTGATAAAGAGAGTGTTAAAGGGAAAATTTCACTTCAACTTTTTATGAATGCATTAAAAAATATTGCCAAGGCATTTTTAGCTTTAACAATAGGCGTGATTTTAGGAATTCTTCTTACCCAATTACATACCCATATTCCCTTTAATAGTTGGTATTTACTATTACTTTTTATTTTTTTAATCGGAATCGAACTTGCTTTTACTCATTTTAATCGTACATGGTTAAGTTGGAAAATTCTTATTGTACCTTTGGCCGCCTTTATAGGCTCGTGCTTAGCTGGGTTTCTCAACTATTCCTTACTTGGTCATGAGTTTACACTTAATGAAATATTAGCTTTGGGCCAAGGCTATGGTTGGTATTCAATGTCAGGTATTTTATTTACACAGCTACATTCAGCTGAGTTAGGTGGGATTGCCTTGCTCACAGATCTATTTAGAGAGATAGTTGCAATTTTACTCATGTATACCATGGGTTGGCGGTTTCCACGTCCAGCAATTTCAAGTGCTGGCGCTACCTCAATGGATGTAACATTAGCAATGGTAAAACAGTCATGTGGTACACATTATGTACCACATGCCATGATGAGCGGCTTACTCTTAAGTCTACTCGCTCCATTTTTAATTACTGTGTTTTTAAACTTTTAAGCAATTGAAGCAAGAATTGACTTCAACATTTCAGTTGGATTTTCTGCTTTAGTAATCGGACGACCAATAACTAAATGTGTAGACCCATCAAGCATTGCCTGTTTCGGAGTTACAATACGTTTTTGGTCATCTGCATTACTACCCTCAGGACGTATTCCCGGAGTAACTAAAGAGAAATCTTGTCCGATTAACTCACGAAGAATTTTAGCTTCTTGAGCAGAACAAACTACACCATCTAAACCACTTTCTTTAGTAAGTTTCGCCAATCTTTTAACTTGTTCTACAGGTTCAATATCTAACCCGATATCTTTTAAATCTTCACGGCCCATTGAAGTTAAAACTGTTACCGCAATTAATTGTGTTTGATAATTACCTGCTTTTAAACGCTCGACACAGGTTTCCATCATTTTACGGCCACCTGATGCATGTACGTTAACCATCCATACACCTAAGTCTGCGGCAGCACATACAGCTTGAGCCGTCGTATTTGGAATATCATGGAATTTTAAATCTAGGAAAACTTCGAAATTTTCTTCTTGAAGTTTTTTTACAACAGATGGGCCTTCATGAGTAAAAAGCTCTTTACCTACTTTTACGCGACATAAAGTAGGATCAAGTTGTTCAACAATTTTTAAAGCGTCATATTGGCTTTTAGCATCCAACGCAACAATGATACTCAAGAGACTTTCTTCCATCACATAAAATCAGCGCTATTATAATAGACAAGTCAGCCAGTAATAAAGAAATCTATTGAACCAAGTTCTTAAATGAGGAAATAGTGATTTTAAACTAGAAGGATAATGAGGAATATAGAAGGGAAAATACTACTCTTTATGACGAAATAAAGAGTAGTACCAAAAATTATAAAGGAGTAGAGTTTTTATCTTGCGGATAAATATCTACAACAGTTTTTTCGTGTCTTACATTTGCAGCTGCTTCTGCTGCAGCCAATTGAGCACTTTGAATTTGTTCTTTTCTCAAATGATCAATATCTTTGCGAAGACGTTTGATTTCCCAGCTTTTTTGGAAAACTCGGAAAACTTGTACACCTAATAAAAGCCCAACTACAATTCCAAGCGCTAAGGTAAGCAACAATAATAAACCTAAACGCATTGCAGGAACTTGAGTAAATAATAAATCAACAGGAAGTTCTGTTGGGTTCTGCAAAACAAGTGCTAAAGAATAGCCAAATACAATAATGAGTAATGCAATTAGAATATAACGCATAGGCACCCCACTTATGAGTTTTATTTATTTTCCAGATTCATTCACTGCATCACGAAGTGCTTTACCTGGTTTAAAATGTGGAACAGCCTTCGCTGCAACATCTACTGACTTACCTGTTTTAGGGTTACGACCAACTCTAGGTTCACGGTGGTGTAATGCAAAGCTACCAAAACCACGGATTTCAATACGATTGTCAGACGAAAGAGCTTCGATCATTTGGTCAATCATAATCTTAACCGCTTCTTCCACTAATGGTTCAGCCAAGTGTGGATTTTTTAGCGCAATGCGTTCAATCAAATCAGACTTATTAAGAGCTTCAGTAGTCATCTACGACCTCGTTATTTATTACTACTCTAAGTCGTTTGATAATAACCTGTTTAAATACAAAACGGTAGCGCAGTATGTTGAATACTACGCTACCGTTTACAGTAATTTGTATAAAAAGTACAATTTCGTTACATGAAACTGTACTTTGTTAACTTATTACTTCATTTGTGCTTTGATCAAGTCACCAATAGTCTTAGGACCATTGTCTTGAGAAGCTGATGCTGTACGCAAGTTAGCAACTGCTTCTTTCTCTTCAGCTTCGTCTTTCGCTTTGATAGACAAGTTGATAGAGCGAGATTTACGGTCAACGTTGATGATTTTCGCTTCAACTTCTTGACCAACTTCTAAGAATTTAGTTGCGTCTTCAACGCGGTCACGGTTGATTTCAGAAGCTTTAAGAGTAGCTTCTACTTCGTCAGCTAACTTAACAGTTGCGCCACGAGCATCAACTGCAGTTACAGTACCTTTAACTAAAGCACCACGTTCGTTAGCAGCTAAGAAATCATTGAACGGATCGCTGTTCAATTGCTTGATACCAAGGCTGATACGGTTACCTTCAGCGTCTACAGACAAGATAACTGCTTCAACAGTGTCACCTTTCTTGTAACGACGGATAGCTTCTTCGCCTTGTTCGTTCCAAGAAATATCAGACAAGTGAACTAGACCGTCGATACCGCCATTTAAACCAATGAAGATACCAAAGTCAGTGATAGACTTGATTGTACCTGAAACTTTTTCGCCTTTCTCATGAGACTTAGCAAACTCTTCCCATGGGTTAGCACGAGTTTGTTTGATACCAAGGCTGATACGACGACGTTCTTCGTCAACTTCAAGAACCATAACGTCAACTTCGTCACCGATCTGAACAACTTTAGATGGGTGGATATTTTTGTTAGTGTGGTCCATTTCAGAAACGTGTACCAAACCTTCAACGCCTTCAGCGATTTCAGCGAAACAACCGTAGTCAGTTAAGTTAGTAACACGTGCTTTAACGATAGAACCTTTAGGGTAACGGCTCATGATCGCTAACCATGGATCTTCGCCTAATTGTTTAAGGCCTAAAGATACGCGGTTACGTTCACGGTCAAACTTAAGTACTTTAACAGTAACTTCTTGACCAACTTCAACAACTTCTGAAGGGTGCTTAATACGCTTCCAAGCCATATCTGTGATATGAAGAAGACCATCAATACCGCCAAGATCAACGAATGCACCGTAATCAGTAAGGTTTTTGATAGTACCTGTAACTGTTTGACCTTCTTCAAGTTGAGCAAGTAATGCTTCACGGTCAGCAGAAGATTCAGCTTCCATAACAGCACGACGAGATACAACAACGTTGTTACGTTTAGCATCAAGCTTGATTACTTTAAACTCTAACTCTTTACCTTCAAGGTGAGTTGTGTCACGGATAGGACGAGTGTCAACTAATGAGCCTGGTAAGAACGCACGAACAGGACCGATGTCAACAGTGAAACCGCCTTTAACTTTACCAGAGATAACACCAGTAACGATTTCGCCATCTTCAAAGATTTTTTCAAGTTTAGTCCAAGTTTCAGCACGTTTAGCTTTTTCACGTGATAAAACTGTTTGACCCATACCGTTGTCAAGAGCTTCAACAACTACGTCAACAGTATCGCCAACCTGAACTTCAAGTTCACGTTGTTCATTTAAAAATTCAGCACGGTCAACAATGCCTTCAGATTTAAGGCCAGTGTCAACAGTAACCCAGTCACTATCGATGTTTACAACAACACCTTGGATGACTGCACCCTTTTCAACGTTGAGGTTTAATTCACTTTCTTCAAAGAGGGCTGCAAAAGATTCGGTCATGATATACCTGATAAAGTCAGCGGTCTTGGATCAGACAAGGCCGGTTTAGTTAAGTATCAACATAGTCTTTATAGACTGATCAAGCTATGCGTCAACTGATAATCTTAGTTGCTAACAGTACGGCTATTGACGTAATCAACCATCAACTTAAATACTTGATCGATCGTTAATTCCGAACTATCAATAATATAAGCATCTGCGGCTGGCTTGAGAGGAGCTACTTCTCGCTCCATGTCTCTTTTGTCACGCGCTTGTATATTAGCTAAAATGTCGTTTATTTTAGCATCTAGCCCCATACCCTGCAACTGTTTTACTCTTCGCT
This sequence comes from Acinetobacter sp. 148, assembly GCF_031196675.1. Taxonomy (NCBI): domain Bacteria; kingdom Pseudomonadati; phylum Pseudomonadota; class Gammaproteobacteria; order Moraxellales; family Moraxellaceae; genus Acinetobacter; species Acinetobacter sp. 148. Next base: position 161,117 of record NZ_JAVIMT010000085.1, read on the forward strand.
CAGCACGCGACTCAGCTGAAGCAGTCAAATAAATTTTAGCATTAGCTTCCGGGAAAATTGATGTTGCCATATCTCGACCATCTGCAACTAATCCCGGAGTTTGTGCAAATGCTCTTTGACGCTCAAAAAGTGCTTGTCTGAGCTCTGGTATTGCTGCAACTTTAGATGCATATTCTCCAACTCGCTCTGTACGGATAGTTTGGGTTACATCTTCCCCATCGAGGAAAACTAATGTTCCCTCTGCCGAGGTTTCAAACTTAATATTAAGCTGACGAGCATAGTTAACACACTCATCTAAATGGCTATCTAATTTTTCCAATAAATCATGTTTATGTAATGACAACCCTAACAAACGATATAAGGCACCTGAATCAAGTAAATGAAATTGATAATACGCAGCAAGTTTCGCCGCTAATGTTCCTTTACCCGAACCACTCGGACCATCAATAGTAATAATTTGAACTGTCATTGAACTCTCACGAAGAAGCAAATGCTTTAGCTAATCTCGAAAAGCCTAGTGTAATCGCTAGTTTTAGCTGTGCAAGAATTAATTTACTTACAACAGGAGCTTTTGCGGTTAATTCGATACGATACGTAACCAAAGTAATATAAGGAGTAATTTCTGAGAACTCGATTCGACCTAAATGGTGTTTCACTAGCGGATTATCAATCAGTTTATATTCAATACGTTTGTTTTCTTCGAGATGCGTGATTTCTTCTTTAAGTGGTTTAATCACGCCAAACCCCATACGACGAACAGAACCCACTCCATCAGGTCTTTCAGGATCTGCCGAATCTTTAACACGCACAACTTGTAGTGGAGCAAATGCAGTGTTGTAAGCTGCATGTTTAGAAAGCAGGTTAAAGACATCACTAAGAGGAGCATTAAATTCTTTTTGTATAGTAATTACATTACGCATGAAAGTTCCTTATTTAAATAAATCATGTCAATGAAACGGCGTTAGTGTGCCATAACCTCATGACATTTTTTAATCATTTAAGGACGTTTTTTGTTGTTTCTCTTGTTTCTTTTGTTCACGTCTTTGCTTAAAAAAAAGACTTAACTGTTGAGCACATTTTTCATGTAAACATCCATGCTCAAAAGTAAATTTATGGTTGTAATAACCATTTTCTAATAATTGACGTGCACTCACGAGTGAGCCAGCTTTAGGTTCTGTTGTTCCAAATACGACATGTTTAATTCTTGCATGTACTAATGCTCCCACACACATTGTGCACGGCTCAAGCGTAACATACAAAGTCGCATCTTCAGGTAAACGATAATTTTTCAATGACTCACAAGCCGCACGAATAGCTTGAATTTCTGCATGAGCTGTAGGATCAGATAAACCAATTGGAGCATTAAAACCAGCTCCAATTAACTTATTTTGGCTCACGATTACAGCTCCTACAGGAATTTCCCCCTGCTCGGCTGCTAATTCAGCTTGCTCGTAAGCAAGCTGCATCCAATACTCATCACTAAATTTAGACATTATTGATTATGACACTACACCATATTGTCTAAGTAATGCATTCCAGCTATCAATCGTCGTGATCGGTGGATCATCGGCCAAAATGCCTCGTAATGTAAGGTCTTCACATGCTTTCCATTCAGGTGATAAATCTTTATCAACTAAGCGTGCGCGAACACCTTCCACAAAGTCAGGATGGCGAATTTTCCATTCAGAGATTTGCGCTTCTAGATCAAAAACTTCATCCCAAGAATGAACTTGTTTACCCCATTGCCATAACAACCAAGTAATTGCTGCTGTACTAGGCGAGCCCTTTTGTAAGTTTTCACTCGCTTGACGCAACCAGTCACTGCTTGCATCTCGCAAGCTGACGATCGCTTGATAGTCTTGTTCAAAGCTTGAACCACGGCAAACACTATGTATAACGTCTAACGAATTTTGTAATGGCCCTGCGGCAACCGGGCGATGTAAACTATTTAAAGTATCATCAATCGCACGGAAATCACCTGCCGGATAGTGAGCCCAATTAATATTGAGTACTTTCTGTAGAACATTATCACGTTGTGCTTCACAAATATGCGTCGCCCAACCAATGCTATATGCCCCAGCAGCCGTCATAATAGAACCTGTCAAACCAGTAAATAAACCAATTTGCCCACGGTCAGCAAGGAAACGGCTTGCTCCAACATCAGGGTATAAACCAATATTAATTTCAGGCATAGCCAAACGTGAATATGGTGTAACCAAACGGAAAGGTGCAGCCATAAACAAGCCTAAACCACCACCCATTACATAGCCTTCGCCCCAAACAACAACCGGTTTAGCATAGTTATGTAACAATAAATCCAAAGCATATTCTTGCTGGAAAAATTTATTTGCGGTTTCTACTTCCTGATTAATTACCAGCTGACGTAATTTGCGTACATCTCCACCCGCACAAAATGCTTTTGGTGTAGTCGAGTCCAACCAAATTGCTTTTACTTGCTCATCATCACGGAAGTCTTCAAATACTCGTAATAGAGCCGTTACGATTGATTCATCTAAAGCGTGTAATGATTTAGGTCGATTCAAACGTACAATACGCCAACCATTTTTCGCTTCTTCAACTACCAAATCCGGATGATAGCTATTTACATTGGGAGAGTTCATCATGCGTCCAATTGCCAGTCTATGGGCTCAATGCCATGTTGTTTCAAATATTGATTTGTTTTGGAAAACACTTTACATCCAAAGAAACCACCACGATTAGCCGCAAGTGGCGATGGATGTGCAGCAGTTAAAACCAAGTGTTTTTCTCTATTTATACGTTGTCCTTTACGTTGTGCATAAGCACCCCATAAAATAAAAACAATGTGTTCACGTTGTTCATTTAAAACATCAATTACTGCGTCAGTAAACTCTTCCCAACCTTGTTTTTGATGTGATGTGGGTTGCCCTGCTTCTACAGTAAGTACACTGTTTAATAAAAGTACGCCTTGCTCAGCCCATTTGGTTAAATCACCATGACGAGAAACCGGCACACCCAAATCTGTATGTAGTTCATGAAAAATATTACGTAAAGATGGTGGCAATGCAACCCCTCTTTGAACCGAGAAACTTAAGCCATTTGCCTGATTTGGACCATGATATGGATCTTGCCCTAATATAACGACTTTCACATGATCTAACGGCGTAATATTTAAAGCATTAAATATTTGTTTACTTGGTGGATATATGGTTTTTTGAGCCTGTTTTTGTTGAAACAAAAAGTCTCTTAAACTATCCATATAAGGACTCAGTAAAAATGGAGTTAATGATCTTTTCCAGCTTTCTTCTAATTGAACTTTACTGAGTTTGTCTTGCTGTTGCTCAGTTAATTGCATTAATGTCATCCTAGATCAATTTTCATTTCTACAAACAAAAGGAAGTTAACTTACACTTCTACTTGTAAGTTAACATGCGGATTATGAAACTTAATCCCTTGTTTTAAATTTTCATACATATTTGGATCAGCCCATTCGGATTGGACTTGTTCTGAAAAAATAATTCCCTCAAGGTTTAACAGCCCCATTTGTTCATTTTGAATATCTTCAAGAAAACTTTGGGCATAACCTGTATCGGTTTCATGAACAATCACTGAATAGACTTCAACATCACCTTCCCCATTTTGGGTAACAGTAGATTGTAATACTTGCTGAGCTAAATAGAAGAAGATTCGAGAAAATTGCTCAGCAGATGGCGAAACTGGTAAAGAGATCCAACGCGCGCTAAAAGTCTTACAAGCATCAATATATTGAGGATCATCTTTTTCCCAGAAACAAATCGCATGATCAAAGCTATCAAAAAGGTCTTTAATTACGCCTTTTAACAGCCCAAAATCATATACCATTTGTCCATGATCTAATTTCGAAGCTTTAAGTAATAACTCGACTTTATAACTATGCCCATGAATGGATCGCTTACAACGATCCGATGTACAGTTACGTACAACGTGTGCATTTTCAAACTTAAATAACTTACGAATTAACATGTGCCAAATCGATCATTCCTTCTAAGAACATTATTATAAAGCAAAAGATAAAAACTTCGCACCACTTTTCAAATAGAAACAATTAGCAAAAAGTATGATAAGAGATGTGAAGAAATTTTGAAGATATTGATTTTTACTTTAAATACTGCCTATACAGAAGTATGACCTCATCCCTTTTATTAATAAGTTTCAAGTATTACAGACTCAGAAAAAATATCAATAAATTTATTTAGTTAAATGGAGCCATGCTTCTTGAATAAACATATACTTGTTTATCTTTTCTCATTAAAGCACTAGTAAACTGTCGCTTCCTATTATTTAGAACAACTTCAATCTGAGCTTGAAAGAAGCTGGATTTAACATCAATAAGGCTATTTACTTGATTTTTCTTTTGACTATCAACCGCTGAAAAAGCATTCAATTGCCATAATTCATCTACATTTTGGAAGAACTTTAAATTTTGTTGGCGTGTCTGTAATTCTCTTTCGATAGCCCCTATATCTAATTTTTCATCCATACTTGCTAAAACCAATGGCGAAGCAGTATTAATATTTAACTTCGAATTTTCTGGTAAAGCAGAAATATATGGAGCGATTAGATCAAATTTTTTTCCATCAAAGCCTCTCACTAGCTTTAACTCTTCAATACGGTGGAATTTAGTATTCGCAGCCATGTAACCTGGATCCAAACCTTCATAATAACTACTTTCTGCCCCCATTGGCCCAGTTGGCTCATCATTTGGATCTTGCCAATCAATCACAGCTTGGCTTAATTCGGCTGGTAATCCCACACGTACCAATAAACGTTCAAACCAACTTTTAGCATCTTCATTTACAATGCCTTCCCCATTAGTTAGATTATTTAAATTAAATTTACCAGACTCATCAAGCAAACGACCGGATACTGAACCATCTTCAATAGGAAACGGAGGCATAGGTTGTGCCCATGTCTCTTTTAAATGATCTACTCCACCTGCATTATTTGCATCTTGAATTAATAATTCTGAAAAAAAGGCTTCTGCACTTTTTGCATAAAGCAAAGATTGATTTTGGCGCATTAAGTAGGCTGTATTTTCCATAGTATTATTTTGATGCTTGGCAATAGAAGCCGCTAAAATTGTAGCTAAGGCAACCATAATAAGTATTGTCAGTAAAGCGACACCCTGTTGGTGTTTGTAACTAACGGCCATTATGAATTACCTTCCTGTGAAAGCGATAAGTCACCCTGATTTAAGCTATAAATCCATTCATAATTTACACCAGCGACTGTAAGTTGGATTTTTATCCCTTTCGGTAATTTTTTTAACTCATTAGGTTTCGTTGGATCAATATTAACCTCGGGCCATTTTGTGACTTCTTGCGGAGTCAAAACCATAATCTGATATTGGTCGACTTGACTTAACAAAGTACTCGATAAAGGTTGCTCTCTGTTCGAAGTATTTAAATTTGTATATTTAAGACGATATAGTTTTTTTTGATCTGCATCATAACGATATTCAATTCGTTCAAATGGTGATAAGCCTTGTTTTAAAGGATCTGTTACCCCAGCTTTACTAAAACGTAGAATTTGATTATCGATTTCTAAAGCTGGATGAAGTTGCCCACCTTGGTTGGCGGATAAAGGGATAATCTGCAAAGTATCACGAAGAATTTGTTGATAAGCATCTTGTAATTCAAATAAATGCACTTCATGTTCGGCATTACGATCACGAACTTTGAGCAAGTAATCGAAAATTTTCCACCCCAATAAAGATAAAACCGCAAAGATAGCGATCGCGACTAACAATTCAACCAAAGTAAATCCTGAGGCGCGAGTTAATCGAGCACTGCTCGATCGTGCTGCAAGGCGAGAAGCAAAGCTGCGGATGTGAATATATTTATTTTTTATCATTATTTTGCTTTCACTGGATAATTAAAAAAGACCATATGTGTAATGCCATTTTGTACTTTTCCCTTATCCGGATCATACAAACTCACTTGTAAATCAATTTTTTGAACATTCGGGCTAATAGTAGATTGAGCTGACTTATCAATTTGCCAAGTTTCACCTTGGGAAGTTACTTGCTTACTTTGAGTTCCTTGCAACCATTCTTGATTAATCTCCATCATAGCAACTTCATTCATTGCTACAAACTGAGCTTTTGTTCGCAAAATTGCATTTGAAGTGGACTGAGTGTACTGCATTGCCACTTTAGTTAAAGCGACAGCTGCGACAGCAAAGATTGCCAAAGCAACCATAACTTCTAAGAGGGTAAAGCCTTTAGATTTCATTTATTTTACCCAAGTGATCTATTTGTATTTCTGAACCAATCGGTTTTTGTTCTAAATAAAATTGTATTTTAACGGTTTTAGCTTCTCCATTGCCAAACCAGATGAGTTGAGGCGTTTGTCCTCCAATCAAATCTGTATTTTTAGCTTTAGAATAATTCTGGTCATCTAAGGGTTGTACTGAAAAAGACACATGGGCAGGAAGTTGCCGTGTTTTAAACTCAGTATATTTCTGCCAACGGTTTTTTATATCTTGTACTTGTAAGGTGCTTTGATCGTGATATTCATAAAGTTCATAAGAAAATGGTGAGACATCTGTCTCACCATGAGTTTCTAAAGCCAATACACGTGATTGATCGATCGATTCTTTATTAATTTTCTGTAAATCGAGTAAAAATAACTCTCTCGCCTGCATTGCTTTTTTTTGGTCGACGCCACCTATATTCAATACAACCAGAGAAGTCATAATTGTCATAATCACAATGACTACCATCACTTCTATGAGGGTAAAGCCTTTTTGTGATTGAAATGGTAGATTCGATTTCATATCGACCTATTAAGCATACTGCTCAACTGCTTGTTTGGGTAAGGCTAATGCCTGGTCAATATAGGCTACTCGTAAAGTATCTCTTGAACCCAAATAACGTTGATAAAAGCTTGAATTCAGAATTGCAGCAGCTCCATGAGTGAGTGACCAAATTGAAGCCAAGTAATCTCGTGTAGTCATATGACTCTGGATTGACTCTAAATAGTGATCAGTCATACGAATAATAATACGTAAGCGTTGCTTTCTCACTTGGTAGAGTTCATTAAAAAGATGGTGCACACCTTGGGCAGTAATTGAAAGCTTTTCTTCAATTTGGTGAAACAGCACTGTTCTTTCCGGATGGTGCAAATGATGCAACATAAAGAAAGCTAAATGTTCTGGAAAAGCCTTTTCAGTATCTTGAACCATTTCCAGTAACATGCGCTCATTACGAATAATTAATAGCATGTACAATTCATCTTTACTTTGAAAGTGCTTGTACAAAGTACCTTTTGCCAAATCAAGCTCAGCAGCCAGCACATCAAGTGTCATTCCGGCTTCGCCATTTTCTAACAACAACTGTTCCGCAACTTGAAATATTAATGCTTCTCTTGCTCGGAACTGAGCTTGACGGTCCATCTTCACGCAATTACTCTCTTTATATAGTTTCTATAAGTTAAATCGCTTTAAGTAAATTTTCAAAATTCTGCGAGGTGATTCTTGCAATTTCCTCAACTGGCTTATCATATACCTCACTTAGTGCTTTCGCTACATAAGGTACATATTTTGGTTCATTCGTTTTACCACGATATGGTACGGGAGCCAAATAAGGGCTATCTGTCTCAATCAAAAGCCGATCTAAAGGAACTTGCTTGGCTACATCTCGTAGATCTTGAGCATTTTTAAATGAAACAATTCCTGAAAAGGAAATATAGTAACCACAGTCCAATACAGCTTTTGCTGTTTCCCAGTCCTCAGTAAAACAGTGCAAAATACCATGTGTAGATTGTTCAGCTCGAATAATATCCACCGTATCATGTTTTGCTGAACGTGTATGAACAACTACTGGTTTTTTAACATTTTTAGAGGCTTGAATATGACGAGCAAAACAATCTTTTTGCTCATTAATAAAGTCAGTGCTGTGGTAATAGTCTAAACCTGTTTCACCTAAAGCCCACACCTTTTCTGATTGAGCCAATTCAGTCAAATACTCAGTCGTTGCTCGAGCCATAGTATCAACATCCTCACACGGATGTACGCCTACCGTATACCCCACATCTTCATGACGCTTTGCGATTTCAGCTAAAGCAATATAATCATCAAGGTCAACTGAAATTGCCATAAACTTAGAAACACCTTCTGCTCGCGCAGCAGCAAGTGCTAGATCTAAATCACCGTTATAAGGCGTTAAATCTAACATTGTTAAATGGCAATGGGTATCAACAAACACTGTTCTTTCCTATCTGCTTACATGGTATAACTTGGGCGATCTAAAGACATACTACCAGCTAAAATCCGCTCAGCTTCAGCTTTATAGTAAATTCCTTTATCACCACTCAATTGAATTGCGAAACCTTGCGGTTTAAATCCACTTTGCTTATGTGAAATCCAAACTACTTTACCAGTTAAAGGAATTTTTTGTGATTGTTCTGGTAACGTAGCTAAAATAAAAATTTCCTGACCCATCTTCACTTTTTGCTTCGATGGTACAAACAAGCCCCCACCTTGTACATATCCCATATAACTTGCTTGCAATGTTGCTCTATCTGGAATATTGACCTGAATAATTCCACCCATTTGTGGTTGCATTAGTGTTCCCCTTAAACGTTCATTAATTTTATAAAAAGTTGATCTATGATGAGTTGTGTTTGTACATTCTGTTCAACTAATCTTTTAGATTGCTGTAATTCCTCATAAAGACTGAATAAGCTTTCTAAATTATAGTTTTGCGCTAATTGATCGAACTGTAAATCAATATTTTTCTGTGGTTGATTGAGCTTGACACAAATTAAATCCCCTAACAAGTATTCAAGAAGCATCATAAAATCACTAAAGTTGAGTTCTTTTTGCCATTTAGCCGAATAAAATAAAGGCATATTTTTTTGATTTACAACTTTAGTCCAATCTTCTAAAAAAGACTGTCTTTTAGCAAACCAATCACTAGTCGCAATTTCAACTGCTTGCAACGGCATATCATTAGAAAGGCCTAGCAATAATTCAGGTGGTACAGATGCTGTTTCCGCTAAATGTTCATTTAGATAAGATGTGGCTTCTGTATATGAAATACGGTCTAAAGCAAAATGCTGTAAGCGACTTCGAATGGTTGCCGGTAATTTCAAATAATGATCGGCCAACAAGATTAAAACGACGCGTTCACCTGGCTCTTCTAAGGTTTTTAGCAGCGCATTTGATGACGCAAGATTTAAAGCTTCAGCTGGCTCAATAACAACAACACGCCATCCCTCACCAGTTTGTTGTACAAATGGCAATAAATCTCGAATTTTTTCTATTTTAATTTTTGCATTCTGTTTTTTATTTTCTTCATCTGTCGTGATATGAACATAGTTTGGATGCGTATCTGATTTTAACCATTGACAGCTACTACATTCACCACAAGCACCTTGAGGTTGTTTATTTAAACAAAGTACCCACGCTAAGAAATGCTTAGCAAAAGCATGTTTACCACAACCTTGTTTACCATAAAATAATAAGCCATGCCCAATATTAGGAAAACGTGTTGTTAACGTTTCCCACATTGTCTGTTGCCACGGATAAACCTTAGAAGTCACATTCTGATTCATTAAATTAACGCTTACTCAAAAGACTCAACAGGCATATTATTTAAACGATCAAGATCTGCTTGAGTGTCAACACCTGGTGGTAAATTCGCTTCTGCTACAGCAATAGCAATACGGTGTCCATTTTCTAAAACACGCAATTGCTCAAGACTCTCGAGCTTTTCAAGTTTACCCATTTCCCATGTAACATATTCTTGTAATAAGCTCACACGATAAGCATATAAACCTAAATGACGAAATGCTTGGCTATGTAAAGTTGGTTCAGCTTGTTTAGCACTATCTCGATCATAAGGAATAGTTGCACGACTAAAATATAATGCTTCATTTTGTTTAGACATGACTACTTTTACGATACTATCACGCTGAAATTCATCCAACGCATGAATAGGCTCACATAATGTAGACATTGAACAGTTTGGCTTATCAACCAAAAGCTTTGCAACTTGCTGAACAAGCTGGGCTGGCAGTAATGGCTCATCGCCTTGTACATTTACAATAATGTCATCAGCATCCCATCCTTTAATACGAGCAACTTCACTTAAACGATCTGTTCCCGATGGATGGTCTGCACTTGTTAAAACAACATCAACGCCCTCTGCACGACATATTTCAGCGATACGTTCATCGTCCGTTGCTACACATAGGTCATCGAAACCTTCAACTTTTTTTGCTTGATCCACTACACGTAAAATCATAGGACGATCATGAATAAGTAACAATGGCTTACCTGGCAAACGAGAACTTGAGAAGCGTGCTGGAATGACGATATGTTTCATTTTTTCTTCCTAAGATATTTGAATATCAAGCTTTTGCAATTGCTGATTTAAAACCTGATAGCACTCTTCAGACAAAACAGCTTTAACTGGCACGACCCAAATAGGTCGTTTAAATTCTGGATGCTTTTTAAGTAATGGTAACAACTTAACTGCATCTTTTTCAGTTGTAATGATAGGTTGGTCATCATTAAATAGAAGGTCATCAATACTGTAATCATGATGATCACGAAAAGCATGCTCTTGAAATTGTTTCACCCCTAAACCTTTAAGTGTTTGGTAAAAGCGCTGAGGAAAACCAATACCGACTACTGCATGGTAATTATTTTGAATATTGAATGATAATTCAGTTGCCGAAGAAGGATTCAATAAGTAAGGCTGGCCTGCATCAAGATGCATATGCAATGTAGTTGTTGGTGTGAAAGTATGCTCAATTACCGTACTAGTTTTTAAACGTTCCACAGGTTCACGTAAATATCCCTCTGGTAATAACTTTCTATTTCCAAGGCCACGATTTTGATCAAGTACGATCCATTCTATTTGGCGACCTAATGCCCAATGTTGCAACCCATCATCACTAATAATTAAATCTAGTTTAGTCGATGCTAATAATAACTCGATTGCTACTTGTCTATTGGGTCCTACTACCATAGGTACGCCAGTTGACTGTACAATCAAAGCAGGTTCATCTCCTGCTTCAGCTGCTTGACTGGCCGATGTTACCAACATAGGAAAAGGGCCAGCTCCACCATAGCCTCTACTAATTACCCCTACCTTTACATCATGCTGCTTTAGATAATTGACCAGCTCTATTAATAATGGAGTTTTTCCACTTCCCCCCACCGTAATATTGCCAATTACCATGACCGGCACAGGTGCGGTATAAACTTTTTTAAAGCCTGAACTATAAAGATAACGATTTAGTAAAAACCCAGCACGATACAAGCAAGACAAAGGACGTAAAACAATCAACCAACTTGATTGCTTATTCCATGCATTTTGGATCAGCTGGGCTAAAGACATACTTAATGGTCCTCAAAATTACGCTGATGTAATTGATAATAAGCACCGTGCTTAGCAAGTAATTCTTGATGAGTACCTTGTTCAACAATTTGTCCGCGGTCCATCACAACAATACGATCCGCATTTTCAATGGTTGATAGACGGTGAGCAATCACAATCGTTGTACGATCTTGCATAGCTTCATCAAATGCTTGTTGAATAAAGTGTTCAGATTCATTATCAAGCGCACTTGTCGCCTCATCCAAAATGAGAATTGGGGCATTTTTCAAAATTGCACGAGCAATTGCAATACGTTGACGTTGACCACCCGATAAATTTAGACCTTGAGCACCCAAAACAGTATCGTAGCCATTTGGTAAGTTCATAATAAAGTCGTGGGCATAAGCAGCCTTTGCTGCAGCTATTACGTCTTCATCACTTGCATTATGTAACTGACCATAAGCAATGTTTTCACGTACAGTTCGGTTAAACAAAACAACTTGCTGATTTACCATTGCAATTTGTGTACGCAAACTTGAAAGCTCAATATCACGTATTGGCAAATCATCTAAATAAATTTGACCACTTGAGATTTCTTGGAAACGTACCAACATGTTCACTAAAGAAGTTTTACCAGCACCAGAGCGCCCTACCAATGCAACAGTTTCGCCTGGACGAATATCTAAAGAAAAGTCTTTAATCGCTTGCGTACTGTCAGCATAGTTAAGTACAACATGGTCAAAACGAATTGCACCTTGCAACTGCGGTTTAAGTTCACCACTATTTTGCTCTTCAGGTAAATCTAATAATTCAAAAACTGAGTGTGCAGCTGCTAAACCCCGCTGTAACTTTTCATTCACATCTGTCAAGTTTTTAACAGGCTTTGAAAGTAACCCTGCTGCCGTAATATATGCAACAAACTCACCAGCAGTTGTATTCCCTAAAATTTGTGGTCTTAATGCTAACCATACAATTAGAGCCATTGCACAAGCCATTACCACTTGAACAACAGGACTATTTAGGTTTTGCACAATCACCATTTTTAAACCACGTTTTAAGTTTTCTTCCGATGACTTATAGAAACGCTCTTGTTCTGACTCTTCACCAGCGAAACTTTTAACAACTGCATTACCATTAATACTTTCTTGCACTACATGGTTAACATCACCCATAGTGTCCTGAACTTGCATCGAAAGCTTGCGCATTCTTTTTGAAGCTTTACGCACCAAAATCCCAATTACAGGTAAGAACACCATAATACAAATTGTTAAACGCCAATTGGTATAGAACAAATAACCTAACAACCCCAATGTAATCATGCCATCTCGAACAATGGTTTTTAATGATTCAGATGAAGCAGCTGTAAGTTGCTCGACGTTATACATAATTTTGGCAGTAATATGACCCGAAGAGTTATCGAGATAATATTGAGCCGGCAGTCTTAGAAGTTTTGCATAAACTTCTTGGCGAATACTAAAAACCAAACTACGCGAGATCACAGCCGTATAGTACCCCCCCATAAATAGGCCAAGGCCACGGAAGAATACCAATAAAATGATTAATAAAGGGAACCAATCCAGATCCGCTCTACTCGCATTTTGAATTGCATCAATAATAAATTTAATGAGCTTAGCAACAGAAACCTCCGTTGCTGAGTTCATACCGAACCCGATAAGAACTAATAAGGCCACGCCCCAATAAGGTTTTAAATAGGATATGAGACGCAAATAAACCTTAAAATCTTGATTCACTCAGAAAAACCTCTAGAAGGAACTTTGGTACTAATATTGATGTTAACAAAACCGAGTTGTCCTGCTACATCCATAACACGAATAACATCCTGATGGGATGCTTTTGCATCAGCAGCAATGATAAACATAAAGTCACGTCGCTCTTGAGCAATTTGCTTAATTGCAGTGCTCAAATCAGCCACATCTTTGGTAGATAGCGCCTGACCATTCACGGCGTAATGTCCGCTAGAGTCTACCACGACTTCAATTTTACGATCGTACTGTTTTGGTGGAACACCTTGTGCATCTGGTAAAGTTAAATTGATGCGACTTGGCTGATTAAAAGTGGTAGATAACAATAAAAACACTAGAATGAACAATAAACAGTCAATCATAGGTGTTAGATTGATATGAATGTCTTCAACCTGAGAACGTTTAAACTTCATATTGCGATCTACCCATCAACCAACGCGGCGATGTTCTTGCATGACTGAAGAACGTTTGTAAAACAATGAGGCATGAAATAGCGTAGATTGTTGCTCTAACTCAGCAATATAATCTTGCACTACTCTTTGAAAATATCGATAGGAAATAAGTGCAGGAATTGCAATGAGCATACCAACTGCTGTTGTGATCAAAGCCTTGGAAATACCGGGAATCATTAAACTAGGACTACCTGCCGAACCAAAATCAATAACCAAAAAAGACTCAATAATTCCCACAACTGTTCCAAGCAGCCCTAGTAGAGGCGCTATAGCACTTAAGGTCCCTAAGAAGTTAATATTTTTTTCTAAATAAGAAATTTCTTGAGAAGCCATAGCTTCCATTTGTGCTCGAGCAAATTGTTCGCCATGTTCCTGATGCTCAAAACCAGCTTTTAGAATATTGCCCAATGCCGTGCTTTGCGCATTAGTATCCTGTTCCAAATTTGTTATGACAACAGAAATATCTGCACTGCCATCATTCATTAGTACTTTAGGTAAAACTTGTGAACGTCTTAAACGTACAAAACGCTCAATACTAATTGCGACGGTTAAAATTGAACACAAAATTAAAGGCAGCATTAACCAGCCGCCCGCTTTCACAAGTTCCCACATATTTTCTTCCCCAAGAATATAAATTAGAAATATATGACCTAACTTAGAATTAATCTGGTAAACAAATATTCAAAATACCATCTAACTCATCGAGTGAATGATAGTGAATAACAAGCTTACCTTTACCTTTCTGGTTATGATCAATTTTAACATTGGCACCAAAACGTTCTGATAATTTCTGAGTTAGTTGCTCAATGTCTGGTGCAACAGGAGCTTTTTCCTTTTCCTGTTTAGGCTCGTTCCAATCGCGTACTAACTGCTCAGTCTGACGAACAGATAATCCTTTTTCAATTACAATTTTTGCAACTTCAAGTTGTTCTTTGCCCTTTAAAGTTAAGATGGCACGAGCATGCCCCATATCAAGCTGGCCTTGCTGCATAAATTCTTTAATGTCATCAGCCAAGCTCAACAGACGTAATAGATTACTTACCGTTGTTCTTGCTTTACCGACTGTATCAGCAATTTCTTGATGGCTTAAACCGAATTCATCATGGAATCGTTGTAGCGCTAACGCTTGATCAATCGGGTTTAAATCTTGACGTTGAATATTTTCAATAAGTGCTAAAGCAATAGCAACCTGATCATTTAAATCACGAACAATTGCAGGGATTTCCGTTAATCCAGCAATTTGAGCTGCGCGCCAACGACGCTCACCTGCAATAATTTCGTAAGGATGAGCTTCATCATCTACAGGACGAATAACAATTGGCTGCATTACCCCATGTTTTTCAATAGAGGATGCCAACTCTTGCAAATCATGCTCATGAATAAAACGACGTGGTTGATATTCACCTCGTTTCAACAACTTCACATCAATTTGCTTTAACTGACCATGATCAAGCGCTTGAGCTTCTAGTTGTAATTTTTCTTTTTGAATTGAACCAAGTAATGCATCTAAACCACGACCTTTCGCCAATCCGCGTTTTTTGATGCTCATACTTTACTTCCTTTCTTCACTTTACTTTTCTTTAACATCTCAGCCGCAAGATTTAAGTATGCAACTGCACCTTTCGAACTTTTTTCAAAATAAATTACTGGCAAACCATGTGCTGGAGCTTCAGCCAAACGAACATTACGTGGAATCACAGTGTCGTAGAGTTTCTTACCAAAATATTGTTCCAACTCAGCAGATACATCGCGAGTTAAGGCATTACGCGCATCATACATGGTGCGTAAAACACCAATAATTTCCAAATCTGGATTTAACGCTTTTTGAATACGATCGATCGTTTGAGTTAAATCTGCCAAACCTTCTAATGCATAGTACTCGCATTGCATTGGAATGATTACACCATCTACTGCAGCTAAAGCATTCACGGTAATTAAACTTAAGCTAGGCGCACAATCAACAATAATGTAATCGAATGAGTCCCGGATTTCATTCAAAGCATTCTTTAAAATGAACTCACGACCTTCTTGCTCTGCAATGGCAAGCTCGACACCAGAAAGTTCACGGTTTGAACCCAAAACTTTATATCCAACCTCAGCTTTTTGAATTGCCGTTTCGATTGGCACTTCACCCAATAACACATCCGTAATTGAGTAAAGTAGATCATTCTTTTGAATACCAGACCCCATCGTAGCATTACCTTGCGAATCTATATCGACAAGTAGCACACGTTTTTTCAATACAGCTAGTGACGCTGCAAGATTTACTGCAGTCGTTGTTTTACCAACACCACCCTTTTGGTTTGCAATCGCAATAATTTGAGCCATGGTAACCCTAATACTTTTTATTTAAATTCGTTGAAGTAAAAGTAAATGACGTTGTTCATCAAGTCTCGGTACATGCAGTTCAATCACTTTACATGAAAATTCCTGCTTAAGCTCTTCCATTTCTTCAACTGGAATCAGTCCTTTCATCGCGGCAATTATACTCTGCTCATGTAAATATGGACGCGCAGCCTTAACAAAATCTGTTAATGATGCAAATGCACGACTTGTTATTACATCAAATTGGCCAAGTTCATCAATTGTATCTTGATTTTCAACACGCGTTTGCACAGCTATTACGTTTTTAAGCTTAAGGTCAGCAATAAACTGTTTCAAAAAACGAATTTTCTTACCATTTGAATCAAGCAATACACAAGAGCGTTCTGGCTGACATAAAGCAATGATCATGCCTGGCATGCCACCACCTGTGCCTACATCGAGCAAACGACCTGCTGGCAAATCTTTCAAAATACTTAGGCTATCCAACAAATGCTTCACTAACATTTCTTTTGGATCACGAATCGCTGTTAGATTATAAGCTTTGTTCCAAAGTACCAAAGCATCTTGATACTTCAACAATAATGTCAAAGCTTCATCGCTAAGCGATAAACCTAATTTTTGACTACCCTGTTGTAACTCTTGAAAAAACGGATGCATAAACAGATAACATCTAAGTAAAATTTAAAACAAAGTATACCCATTTATGCATCGTGGAACACTAGTTAACGATTAGGGATTACGCAGTTAATCGTAGAAGCCTTCACGAATTTGCAAATCTAGCTCCATTAAACGCTCAGGCGTTCCCACATCTACCCATGCACCTTTAAGCTTTTCACCAGATATTTTTTGATTGTGCATCGCTTGCTTCAACAATGGGGCTAAAGGACGCTTACCAGCTTCCAATCCATCAAAAAGCTTAGGATGGATAACAGATACACCACTAAAAGTGAGGTTCTCGCCCTTCACATCTTGATCAAACGCAAAAGCGCGTCCATTTAATAATGTAAAGTCGCCTTCGGGATGCTGTTTAGGATTATCAACTAATACAAGATGTGCCAAATCATCATTTAACTTAATATGGCGTAGGGCTTCAAAATCCATTGTAGTCCATACATCTCCATTCACCAGAATGAAAGGATCTGTTCCAAGCAGTGGCAAAGCATTAATAACTCCACCAGCGGTTTCCAGCCCTTCTTCTTCTCGTGTCCAACGGATATCCACACCAAATTGAGAGCCATCTCCCAAGCTACTGATGAGTTTATCGGCCAACCACGCAGAATTTATGACTATTTCGGTCACACCAATTTTCTTAAGTTTTTCAATATGCCACACAATAAGTGGCTTACCACCTACCTCAAGCAGAGGCTTTGGTGTATATAGTGTGAGTGGACGCATACGATTGCCCAAGCCAGCAGCTAGAATCATTGCTTTCATTATGCTGCAACCTCATAAGGGCCATATTTTTCAATAAATTTAGGCATTACTGAACTGTGAATAAACGCCATGAAGTCATCAAGCTCATGATAGCCGCGGCTCTCTTCAAGTAAATACCACATGACTCGTGGTAAATCTTTCAAATAACCAGACTTACCATCTCGCTCGAACAAACGGACAAAGATACCTAAAATTTTGATATGGCGTTGAATTGCCATTAAATCAGCATCACGTTTAAATTGGTCAAAGCTTCGGTTTTGTCTAGCAGATGCTGGTAAAAGCTCATAGAACACTTTAAACCATTGATAAACACGCTCAGCATTCCACTGCACGTATGCATCACGTGTAATCGAGATCAAATCATACGTATCAGCACCAATAACCGCGTCTTGGAAGTCAATTACTCCCAACTCTTCTTCATTAGCAATTTTCATTAAATTACGGCTATGAAAATCACGATGTACAATAACTTGCGGTTGAGCTAATGCTGCCTGAGCCAAGAAATCAAATGCATCATCAATAGTTTTCTTTTGCTCAACTGTTGGATGGATATCGAGTGACGGTAACATCCAATCTGTTAACAACTGCATTTCCGATAAGAGCTTTTCATAAGAATAAGCCGGGAAGTGTTCAGCGCCATTAATCGATTGCAAATGAATAAGCTGTTTAAAGCTCTGCTCATAATATTGATCAACTGTTTCATCATTTAACAATGTAGACAGCAGCACATCACCAAAGTCTTCTAACAATAAAAAACCTTGATTTAAATCTTTTGCAACGATCTGAGGTACCCGAACCCCATGCCCTGCAAAAAACTCGTCAATGGTCACAAACGGAACACAGTCTTCTTTTTCAGGAGGTGCATCCATAAGCATATACGTTTTATTTTGTAACTGGATGCGAGCATAACGTCGAAAGCTTGCATCCCCTGCTAAATAAGCGATCTGAAATTGATCATTTTCAAGAACAGATGTAAGCCATGTATGTATCAATTGTTCACGTTGTGTATTCATTTGCAATAAAATCTAAAACAAGCTGAGATTTTTGAAGGGTTAAGTGTAGCCACTTATAAACTTTTTCTCTATGATGCGACAATAATTAATTGTGAATTAGCATACTTGGTTAATGAGACAATGAAGCATCAGTTTAAATTTAATCCTTTAGCGACCGCTATTTTTACGCTCTTATGTAGTGGCTCCATACAATCAAGTTATGCTGAGTCAGCTGGTGTTGTCTCCAACATAGACAATAATCAACTTAAGGCGAGTATTAAAGAAGCCTATCCAGGGCAGGAATTCTTTCAACAATATTATGTTGATAAATCTGCTCCTGAGGCGCAATTGCGCAATAATAAATATTTGAGTTCAGCATTCTGCCAAGGAACTTGGATTACACCAATTAATCCTGAAACTAAAGCGTTAGATGCAGATAAGGCTACTTCAGTTGTAACGGCTGATTATGGGCACTACAACCCTGCCGGCGACTCTGTGTTGGAAGGAAACGTGGTGATAGATCAGGAAGGCCGTACAGTTCGTGCCGATAAAGTCACCATCGATAAAACTCAAACATTTGCACATGCACAAGGCCGAGTACAATTAGCTCAAGGCGGCTTACTCTCTCAAAGTGATGAAATTGATTACAATCTAAAGACTCAAACCGGAAATTTAGATAATAGTTTTTATATTTCTGAACAACAACATGCCCATGGTCATGCTGGGAAGATCGAGAGAACCTCTCCGAATGTAATGGTTCTCAATGATGCGACTTACACAACCTGTCCGCCAGGCCAGAAACCAGGTTGGAAAATTCAAGCCAACAAAATTGAGTTGAACCAAGAAACTGGGCGCGGTGTTACGCGCGGAACAAAACTATATGTAAAAGATGTTCCAGTTCTAGCAGTTCCCTACTTTAACTTCCCGATTGATGACCGCCGTACTACAGGTATCCTCAACCCACAATTTGGTTTCTCAAACGATGGTGGTATTGAACTTTCGGTTCCTGTTTATTTAAACCTTGCGCCTAATTACGATGCAACAATTACGCCACGTTACTTAGCAGATCGTGGGGCAATGTTACAAGGTGAATTCCGATATTTGACGGATGGGTTTGGTGCCGGACAGATTTGGGGCGGCATTTTGCCATCTGATAAAGAATATGATGATAAAGACCGTAAAGATTTCCATTTTTTACATAATTGGGATATCAACGACCAATGGTCTACCAACCTTGAATATAACTACGCATCAGATAAAGACTATTTCTCTGATTTAGATAGTAGCCCTAACTCTAAAACAGATCTTAACTTGCGTAGAGCTTGGGAACTTAACTATCAGCATGGTATACCAGGGTTAAAAGCTCAGCTTAAGGTCGAAGACTTCCAGACCCTTGACCCAGAAGTAAAAGACGTCAATAAACCATACGCCCGCTTACCTCAATTTTTATTAAATTATGTCACTGGTAATCCACTAGGACTACAATACGAATTTAATAACGATACTGCTTATTTTAAGAAATCAATTAACGATGATTCTGCACAAGAAAGTAGCGGTACGCGTATTTATAACCAGTTTGCAACACGTTATAACTATCGAACACCAGCAGCCTTTGTAATTCCTGAGGTTTCTGTACGTTCTATTCAAACCTTCTATGACAAGGACAGTATCGCCTCTCAAGGTTTAGATGGCGGTTCTGAAAACAAATCAGTCGTTGTGCCACAATTTACATTGGACACTGGATTGAATTTTGAGCGTGAGGGCAAATATTTACAAACACTTACACCACGCGCCTTCTATGCCTATGCGCCATACAAAAATCAAGATGGCTACCCAAACTTTGACTCAACCACTGCGTCAATTAGTTACGATCAGTTATTTAACCCTTACCGCTTCTATGGACATGACCGCCTTGAAGACAATAACTTTTTATCGTTAGGTGTAAGCTATAGTCTTTTTGACACAGTAGGCTTAGAGCGTTTACGCGCAAGTGTGGGCCAAAGCTATTATTTTGAAGATCGCCGCGTCACCTTGAAACAACAAGATGAAATTGATACTGAACGTAATACAGGTCCTGTTGTTAGCTTATCAAGTCAACTTAATCAAAACTTTACCATTGCTGCCAACTCGGCATGGATGTCAAATGGTGATAATGCACAGCGTGATTTTCAACTTTACTATACAGGCGATAAAGGAAATCTATATAACTTAGGCTATTTCTATCGTAAAGATATTCCTGGTCGTCAAGACACTTATGACCAAGTTGTTGCATCGTTTATACAACCAATTAAAGACAATTGGCGTATTATGGGGCACGTACAATATGACATGGACAATGATGTTGCCCGTGAATTATTACTAGGTGTTAATTATGAATCGTGTTGCTGGGGCATTTCTGTCTATGGCCGTTCATACTATAACGATCTAGACGATCCAAAATCTCCAGATGTTAGTGAAAAGCGCGCGATCATGGCCGAAATTACACTCAAAGGTTTAGGTGGTTTAAACAATAAACTCGCGTCTTTACTTGAAAATCGCGTTTTAGGTTTTAACAAAATTAATCAATCTTGGACACAACGTTAATGAAGACAAAACATCTTAAACAGTTTTTTAAAGCGACAACCCTTGCTGTATTAATATCTTCATCAATGCATAGTTTTGCCCAACCTACTGATGAAGTTGTGGCAATTGTGGACAATAGCGTAATTTTAAAAAGTGACCTTGAACAAGGAATGGCTGAAGCAGCTCACGAATTGCAAGCACAAAAAAAAGAAGTTCCACCTCAACAATACTTACAATTTCAAGTATTAGACCAGCTCATCTTACGTCAAGCACAACTTGAACAAGTTAAAAAATATGGCATCAAACCTGATGAGAAAAGTCTAAATGAGGCTGTACTTAAAGTTGCAAGTCAATCAGGTAGCAAAAGCCTAGAAGCCTTTCAACAAAAATTAGATGCGATTGCACCTGGAACTTATGAAAACTTACGTAGCCGTATTGCTGAAGATTTAGCAATTAATCGTCTGCGTCAACAGCAAGTTATGTCTCGCATTAAAATCAGTGATCAAGATGTAGATAACTTCTTGAAGTCACCACAAGGACAAGCTGCTTTAGGTAATCAAGCCCATGTGATTCATATGCGAATTTCCGGAGACAACCCTCAAGAAGTTCAAAATGTAGCAAAAGAAGTTCGTTCACAACTTGCTCAAAGCAATGATTTAAACGCTCTTAAAAAGCTTTCAACTGCGACTGTAAAAGTTGAAGGTGCAGATATGGGATTCCGTCCTCTTTCTGATATACCGGCTGAACTTGCTGCTCGTATTACTCCACTGCAAGACGGTCAAACAACTGACTTAATTTCTGTACGCGATGGTGTACATGTTCTAAAACTTTTAGAACGTAAGCAAAATGAACAGAAAGCATTAGTACCGCAATATCAGACACGCCATATTCTTATTCAACCTTCCGAAGTGGTAAGCCCTGAAAATGCGAAACAAATAATTGATAACATTTACAAGCGATTAAAAGCGGGTGAAGATTTCGCTACTCTTGCTGCAACTTATTCAAACGATACAGGTTCAGCACGTGATGGCGGCAGTCTAGGTTGGGTTACGCCAGGTATGATGGTTCCTGAGTTTGATAAAAAAATGCAGGAAATTCCTGTAGGTGAAATTAGTGAACCTTTCCAAACTCAATTCGGCTGGCATATCTTACAAGTGACAGACAAACGCGAAAAAGATATGACACATGAATATCAAGAGCGTATGGCACGTCAAATTTTAGGTGAGCGTCAATTTAACACTGAAATTGATAGCTGGTTGCGTGAAGTACGTGCAAATGCTTATGTAGAAATTAAAGATCCAAGCCTCGACAAAAAGAACTTACAAAAATAAGTTAATCTTTTGTCGTTAAAACCTGTGTTGATCACAGGTTTTTTTATAAAAAAACTCAGCCAATAAAAAACCGGTTATATAAATAACCGGTTTCTATAAATCAAACCCTAACGGGAATTATTTATAACGATCAACCATTTTCTCTAAAGAAATTGGGCGAATCTTGTCAGCATTACCAGCTGTACCGAAAGCTTCATAACGATCGATACAAATTTGTTTCATTGAATCGACAGTTTTAGCGAAATACTTACGTGGGTCAAATTCAGCTGGGTTTTCCGCCATGAAACGACGAATTGCACCTGTTGAAGCTAAACGCAAGTCAGTATCGATATTGATTTTACGTACACCATGTTTAATCGCTTCTACAAGCTGTTCAACTGGTACACCATAAGTCTCACCAATATTACCACCAAACTCGTTAATTACTTTTAACCATTCTTGTGGTACAGAGCTTGAACCGTGCATTACAAGGTGAGTATTTGGCAATGCCGCATGAATTTCTTTAATACGGTCAATTGCTAAAATATCCCCTGTAGGTGGACGTGTAAATTTATAAGCACCGTGTGAAGTACCTACAGCAATTGCTAAAGCATCAACATTTGTATCAGCAACGAATTGTTTTGCTTCTTCAACAGAGGTTAAAAGCTGAGAATGGTCAAGTACACCTTCTGCACCCACACCGTCTTCTTCTCCAGCCATACCTGTTTCAAGGCTACCTAAGCAACCGATCTCACCTTCAACAGATACACCACAAGCATGAGCCATTGCTACCACTTGACGAGTTACATCTACGTTGTAATCGTAAGTTGTAGGAGTTTTACCATCAGCGCCTAATGAACCGTCCATCATCACTGAGCTAAAACCAAGTTGAATAGAACGTTGGCATACATCAGGGCTTGTACCATGGTCTTGGTGCATTACCACTGGAATGTGTGGCCATTCTTCAATTGCAGCCAAAATAAGATGGCGTAAGAATGGAGCGCCTGCATATTTGCGAGCTCCAGCAGATGCCTGAACAATTACAGGTGAATTGGTAGCATCTGCGGCAAGCATAATTGCACGCATTTGTTCTAAGTTATTTACGTTAAATGCTGGTACGCCGTAGTTATGTTCCGCAGCGTGATCCAAGAGCTGGCGCATTGAAATGAGTGCCATAATATCCTCCCAGGTAGTGCGGCTTATTCTACCTTGTCATTTATTTCAATTCAGCAACAAATCACAGTATTTCAAAAAAAATCCCTGCATTTGCAGGGAATTTTTAACAAAAAACAACAAATTAATGCGTTTCTGAAGCAGCCGACTCGCTAGCCGTACTACCTTCAACCACATCTGTATTCTTTTCATCTAAAACTGGCTTATCAAGCGCATCGATTGCAGCTTGTTGTTCAGGAGTTACTTTGTCAGCAACAGCTGTAGATGCCGCATCCTGGCCTGCTTGAGTCGCCTCTTCTTTTTTCGCACAAGCAGTCAACATCATTGGGACAATTAACAAAGCAGCAAAGGTAAGTTTTAAATTCATCACTATTTTCCACAATTGGTGATTTAGTACTCATTATATTATTTCAGGAATATGACAATTTAATGACTTATCAATGAAAAAGGGATTGATAACTCAATCCCTTCTTATTTCAATATAACAGTTTTTAAGCACGTTCAAGTAAAACGGCAACTGCTGGCAATGTTTTTCCTTCAACAAATTCAAGGAATGCACCACCACCTGTTGAAATATAACCAATTTGATCAGCTACATTATATTTATCGATCGCAGCTAAAGTATCACCACCACCAGCAATTGAGAATGCATCAGATTGTGCAACTGCAAGAGAAAGTGCTTTAGTACCTTCACCAAATTGATCAACTTCAAATACACCAACAGGACCATTCCAAAGAATCGTTTTTGAAGTTGTTAAAATATTTGCAAATGCTTTAGCTGTTTCAGGGCCAACATCCAAAATCATATCATTTGCTGTTACATCTTCAACTTTCTTAATTACTGCTTGCGCTGCTGCCAAAGAACCTAAGAAATCTTCGAAGTTAATTTGTGAAGCATCAGCTACAACTACATCTGTAGGAAGTGGAACACTTACTTTAGCAGCAATTTGTTTTGCAGTTTCAACCAAGTCAGCTTCATATAAAGATTTACCAACATTGTAACCAGCAGCCGCCAAGAAAGTATTTGCAATACCACCGCCCACAATCAGTTGGTCACAAATACCAGATAATGAATTTAATACATCAAGTTTTGTTGAAACTTTAGAACCAGCGACAATTGCCACCATTGGTTTTTCAGGTGTTTGCATTGCACGGCCAAGTGCATCTAATTCAGCAGCCAATAATGGGCCTGCCGCTGCAACAGGTGCAAAACGCGCTACACCTTCTGTAGAAGCTTCTGCACGGTGAGCAGTACCAAAAGCATCCATTACAAACACATCACATAGAGCTGCATATTTTTGTGCAAGTTCAGGATTATTTTTCTTTTCACCCGGATTAAAACGAACATTTTCAAGCAAAACAACTTGTCCTGCTTCAACTTCAACACCATCTAAATAATCAGTAAATAATTTAACTTCTTGACCTAATGCTTCAGTTAAATATGCAGCCACTGGTGCAAGTGATTGTTCAGGCTTTGGCTCACCTTCCACAGGACGACCTAAATGTGAAAATACCATTACAGCAGCGCCTTTTTCTAAAGCAGCTTTTATTGTTGGAAGTGCGGCACGTAAACGAGCATCGCTGGTAATCACACCATTTTTAACAGGAACGTTTAAATCTTCACGAATAAGGACACGTTTACCTGCTAAATTAAGGTCAGTCATGCGCTGAAAATTCATGTAAAGCTCTCTTTATGATTTTAAAAACGCGCCAATTTTAAATGATTACATCAAAAAAGGTTAGTTTTTTTGCATAAAAGCTGTAGAAAGCCAAAGTTTTGATTATGATAGAGGTAGTCATCTAATATTTCATCCATTATGTCTATTCATCCAGATCCACAAATTAATCGTTTAAATGTTTTAGGTGAACCCTTAGCAAGCTGTTGTTTTGACCCTATTACTGGCTACTTCCGGAATGGTTTTTGCCATACAGCCGTAACAGATCTTGGTCAACATACGGTGTGCGCCCAAATGACTTCTGAGTTTTTAAATTTTTCACAAAAAGTCGGAAACGATCTGATCACTCCTCTACCTGAAGCAGGCTTCCTTGGCCTACAACCGGGAGACTTCTGGTGCATTTGTGTAACTCGTTGGGTAGAAGCTTATCAAGCTGGTCAAGCCCCCCCTGTTAAACTTCATGCTTGTCATCAAGCTGTATTGAGCTATGTTCCATTAGATGTATTAATGGAATTTGCAGTGTAATGAAACAACCCAAAATTATTTTGGCATCAAGCAGTCAGACACGTAAAGATTTAATGAATCGTTTAGGAATCGAATATATCTGTATTAGCCCAGATATTGACGAGAGTCCTTGTGGTGAAACGCATGCCGATGATTTAGCAAAAAGACTGGCATTTACTAAAGCACAGGTAATTGCACAAAAAAATCCTGAAGCAATTGTAATTGGATCAGATCAGGTTGCATGGCGAGAGCATGCTCCTCATGATTTTATTGGCAAACCCTTAACAATTGAAAATGCCAAAGCTCAATTAGCAGCAAACTCTGGCCGAACAGTCTTTTTTAGTACTGCTTTAAGTGTGCAGTGCCTTGAAAAAAGTTTTGAACATACACTTGTTGAGCATTATCAAGTTAAGTTTCGCAATTTAAGCGCGCCTGAAATCGAAAGATACGTCGACTTAGATCTGCCCTTACAATGCGCAGGAAGTTTTAAGTGTGAAAGTCTCGGCATTAGTTTATTTGAAAAAATGATAGGCCAAGACCAAACCACGCTGATGGGTTTACCCATGATTCAGCTTTGTCAGATTTTAAGACAACTCAATCTCCAAATTCCTTAATATTTATTAGCTTATTTATAGGTTATTTCCATGACAGAAGCTTTAACCGTTTTAGGCGGTATTACTGCTGAACAGTTTTTAACAGAGTATTGGCAGAAAAAACCATTACTTGTACGTAATGCTATGCCTGAAATTGTGGGTATGTTAGAGCCGAATGATGTAAAAGAACTCGCTTTAGAAGACCATGTAACTGCTCGTCTTATCCGTCAAAAAGATAAAAATCCAAATGAATGGCATGTAAAATCGTCTCCCTTAACTAAAGGTGATTTTCAAAAACTACCAAAGTTATGGACACTTTTGGTTCAAGCAGTAGACCATTATTCATTTGATATAGCTGAATTGTGGAAGAAATTTCCTTTTATTCCGCAATGGCGCCGTGATGACATTATGATCTCTTATGCCCCAAAAGGTGGTTCAGTAGGAAAACATTTTGACTTTTATGATGTTTTTCTTGTTCAAGGATATGGTCATCGACGCTGGCAACTCGGCCAAATGTGTGATGCAAGCACTGAATTTGTACCTAATCAACCTTTAAAGTTGCTACCAGAAATAGATGTTCATTTTGATGAAGTATTAGCTCCTGGCGACTTATTATATGTTCCACCTGGATTATCACATTATGGCGTTGCCGAAGATGATTGTTTAACTTTCTCCTTTGGTTTCCGTATGCCTAATATTTCAGGCATGATCGATAGAATTAGCGATCAATTTGCTACTGATGAATTACTTCAAAATCCTGTTGTCGATATTACCCGTAAGAATCCTCCTCAAATTGGGGAAATAAACACGGAAGAGTTGGCTTATTTAAGAGATTTAGTGCTAGCTCAATTGAAAAATTCAACAGTACTTGATGCTGCCCTCATGTCGTACATGAGCGAGCCTAAATATCCAGACAATATTCCAGAACCAGATGAAATAGAGGTGGAAGACCTAAATGCTATTTTGTCAGAAGGCTATGAGCTGCTACTCGAACCTGCTTCGCGTCTACTTTATACAGAACAAAATGGCGTTTTAAAGTTTTGGGGTAATGGAGAAGAATTACCGATTGTGGAATCTTTTGCCACCCAACTCAAATCGATTGCCGATGGGAAAAGCATTCCTTTCAATAGTGAGCTTAACAATACAGATATTTTAGAAAACATTGTTCAATTATTAAATAATTCAATTCTTATGTTGTTACCTCCTGCAGAGTAATACTAACTAAATATATAAAAAGGAGAAATTATAAAATTTCTCCTTTTTTCTTTTATAAATAAATGTTTAAATATACCAATCTTTAAATCAAAGTTATAAAGGCCCACTTATAGTAAAAAACCACCTTACCAAATCAAAAAATTAACTACTAAACATAGCTATTCAATTATAAAAAAATTAATGCTTAGCATTGAGTTTTGTTCTTTTATTATTTTTAAAAAACCTATTTTTTTCTATCAATAACAGTCAATACAATGTAAAATTTCGCGTTCGTGCTTTTTATTTGTACACTCGACCTTTAGGCTAATAGCAAAATATTTGTGTGAGGCTACTAAAATATGTCAAAAAAAGATGACATTATTACCACTGCTTTAAGACTTTTTAATTCATATAGTTATAATTCTATAGGGGTAGATCGTATCATCAGTGAATCTGGTGTAGCGAAAATGACATTTTATAAATACTTTCCTTCAAAAGAGAAACTTATTGAAGAGTGTTTATTATTAAGAAACTCACTTTTACAAAATTCTCTTACTGCGGCAATCTCTAAAGAAGACGAAACCACCCCACTAGCTCGTATTAAAGCCATCTTTTTATGGTATTCAGATTGGTTTAATAGTGAAGACTTTAATGGTTGCATGTTCCAAAAAGCCTTAGAAGAAGTATTAAAACAATACCCGTCAACACATCAACCAGCAACTTTATACAAAATCTGGTTAACACAATTAATGCAAGATCTTCTTATTCAATATGAAATTAAAGAGTCTCGACCTTTGGCATTGCTTTTAGTCAATATTTTAGAGGGTATGACCATTCAAGCTCAAGTTGAGCATGGTTCAGTAAAAATTGATGACTATTGGAAGCGTGTAGAGAAACTCATTGAATTTGAAAAAATTGCACATTAAAAAATAAAGCGTGATATTATTCTTCTTATCTTGTTGAATCTTCTTCTTATTCATCACGCTGCGTCTGAAAGTCATTCTAGCTTAGAGTTTGACATTTTTTAAATTATCATCCCAAACTAGAATATACAGACCTGTCTGTACATGGTCGATTATAACTTTAGAAAATAAAAACACAATCTTTTTTTCTTGCCCTTTTATATATAAATCAGATTTAACTATTGATAGAGAGAAAAATAGAATTTATTTTCTTTGACTTTGTTTCATTTATACTTAACAATTACGCTTCTCACACAAAGCAACACTTTTGACACAAAACAAATACAAATTCTTGTTTTACCTTAATAATGTTATATATTTATCAATTACACTTATAAACCTTTTCAACAAAAACAATTGGATTGATTAGTTTTGCTACATTCATTTTCTTAAGATCAATCTATACTATGCCGGCCATATTGATATAGGTATAAAGTATGAAAGATGGACTCCAAATTGAAGAAATGAAAAATGCGGCGGATTCAGTCGTAGGAACATTAAAATCTTTAGCTAACACTGACCGTTTATTAATTTTATGTCACTTAGCCCATGAGGAGTTAAATGTCTCTCAAATTGAAGAGAAAACACAAATCACCCAACCCACCCTTTCACAACAATTGATGATGCTACGTAAAAGTGATGTCGTTTCAACACGACGTGATGGCAAGCAAATCTTCTATTCGATCAAGGATGATAAGATGCATTCAATTTTAAATATGCTTTACCAGTTATACTGCATAGAATAACTGCTCTAAACTTATAAAATTATAATAATATTAATGTATTCCTGAAATATGCGATTTTTCAACTTGGTAGCTGGTAATTATCCGAGCAAAGAGGATTGAAAATTCGCGTAGTTTTTCTAGCATTCCAATCTATTAAAAAACAAAAATAACCTCTCCTATTTCTTTTTATATCTTTTCTCCCTCTTCACTAATTTTTATGGCAAATAATAAGAACTTAAGGTTACTGGCTGTAATATAAGCAAAACATCAAATGCCAAACTTTAACCAATCAATTTTCTTTATTTAAAAACAAATACTTAATATTACCAAACCTTATAAAACTGATGACTTGATATAAAAAAGCTTAAGATTCACATCACTTACGTATAAAATACTCAGCTTGTTCAACCTTTAGCCATGAATAGGTTAATAAGGCCTTTATATGCTTGAATTCTTTTCTCGATTAAGCTTAGTCACTAAAATTATTATCGCCATTATTTTAGGGATAGGCGTCGCACTATTATTTCCAACCGTTACGCCGTACTTAAGCTTGTTTGGTGAACTATTTATTAAAGCATTAAAATCGGTTGCTCCTATTTTAGTCTTTGTACTGGTTCTCTCATCTATTGCCAACTTCCAAGTCGGTCATAGTGCAAATTTACGCCCAGTATTACTACTCTATGTAGTAGGTATGTTATTAGCTGCTTTTAGTGCTGTGATCGCTAGCTTATCTTTTCCTAGTACGCTTTATCTCAACACTGTTTCACATAATAATTTGCAAGCGCCTGGTAGTCTCGCTGATATATTAAAAAATCTGCTTTTAAGTTTTATTGCAAACCCTGTTCAAGCAATCAGTGAAGCGAACTTTATTGGTATTCTTGCGTGGGCAATTGGTCTCGGCTTAGCAATGCGCCATAGCTCGGATACAACCAAACAAGTAATGCAGGATGTTTCACATGCTGTAAGCGCTATTATTCATAAAGTCATTGCGTTTGCACCTGTTGGTATTTTCGGTCTAGTTGCAGTAACTTTTGCAGATGCTGGACTAGCAACACTTGAAAGTTATGCACAATTACTTGCTGTTCTATTAGGAACAATGCTGTTTGTTGCTCTAGTGATTAACCCAATTCTGGTAGGTTTAACAATTCGCGGTAATCCCTACCCATTAGTATTTAAATGCTTAAAAGAAAGCGGTATCACAGCGTTCTTTACACGCAGCTCAGCAGCTAATATTCCTGTAAACCTTGATTTAGCTGAACGTTTAGGCGTAAATCCTTCAACTGCGAGCGTTTCAATTCCTTTAGGTGCTACTGTTAACATGGCTGGTGCAGCAGTTACGATTACTGTACTTACTTTAGCAACTGTGCATACGTTAGGAATTCATGTTGATTTGGCAACAATGATTATTTTATCTGTTGTAGCTACAATATCAGCATGTGGTGCATCTGGTGTTGCAGGTGGTTCCCTACTTCTAATTCCAGTCGCATGTAGCTTATTTGGTATTTCATCAGAAATTGCAATGCAAGTTGTTGCAGTGGGTATGATTATTAGTGTATTACAAGATTCAACAGAAACGGCGCTTAACTCATCTACTGATGTTTTATTTACAGCCGCAGTTGATATTCGCTCAAGACAAAACTCATAGAGAACATGCCATTTCAAAGTTTACCAAACTGGTTCCAACTTGGCGCCTTTTTACTGGCAATAAATGCCGGAATGATTAATGTATTAGGGCTTATCACCCTTTTACATCAATCGGTGTCGCATATGACTGGTAATGTCAGTATGCTAGCCATGAGTTTGGTAAACTGGCAGTTTGAACACATCATATATTTAGTACTAGTTATATTATGTTATGTATGTGGATCATTTTACAGTGGTTTTATTTTAGGCAATAGCCATTTCAAATTAGGCCGCCGGTATGGCCTTCCTTTAAGTCTAGTTTCACTATTTATTTTTCTCTGTTGGTTACTGCTGCCTTATTTTCCAAAATATGGTCTATTATGGGCTTGTGTCGCCATGGGGCTACAAAATGCAATGGTAAGTCACTATAAAGGAACCATTATTAGGACTACTCACTTATCGGGTGTCTTAACAGATCTTGGGCTTGCACTTGGTTATATAGCACGAGGTTTAAAAGTAGAGAATCGCCGCATTATTTTGCATCTACTTATTTTTATAGGTTTTCTATCTGGCGGTATAATTGCTGCTTTAGTTCACCCTTATTTAAAATTGCAATCATTTTTGCTTCCAGCAATTTTAAGCTTAACTCTCAGTATTTCGTATTGGGCAGTTTACTTTCATAGTTCTTCCTCTTCAAATTCGGATTAAGTCATGGTTAAAAATGCCTTACAAGCTCAGTTACTCAAAGCTGGTTTAGTAGACAATAAAAAAGCGAAAAAACTTACCAAACAAGCTCAGCATGAGCAGCGCACTGGTCAAAGTAATGAAGCAGAAATTAAAGCTAATATTGAAAAAGCTCAAAAAGAGAAACAAGCAAAAGACCAAGCTTTGAATCTAGAAAAGC
This sequence comes from Acinetobacter sp. 148, assembly GCF_031196675.1. Lineage (NCBI taxonomy): Bacteria > Pseudomonadati > Pseudomonadota > Gammaproteobacteria > Moraxellales > Moraxellaceae > Acinetobacter > Acinetobacter sp. 148. The sequence continues at coordinate 192,656 of NZ_JAVIMT010000085.1, forward strand.
AACAGCAACTCGAAGAAAAAGCATTAAAGGCTTCAATCATTCAAATGATCAAGCAACACAAAATTGTAGATTTTGCCGGAGATGTGGCTTATCAATTTATTGACGAGAATAAGATTAAAAAGGTTTACCTATCTCAGCAAGTTTATAATGCACTTGTTACAGGCAGTTTAGTGATTGCTAAAGATCAAGATCAATATGCTTACCTTCCTAAAGCCTTAGCTGAAAAAATTGATCAAAAAATGAAAGGATTTATTTTGATCAATAATGCTGAGAAAAATGAACAAACTACTGATGAAGAAGATCCATATGCAGCATATGTAATTCCGGATGACTTAATGTGGTAACTGTTATGAGCCTTTATCAATATTCGGATAAAGGCTCATACTGCTTAAAATAAATATTAATATTTTATCATTTATTAAAAAATTTATAAAAATTACATTCAAGCCAAATTCATTCACCACTTCATCTATTATTATCGATATAATGAATAAAACATTTTTTGTCTTTACGATGCCTTTTAGGCTTCTTCCCGATTCCAAATTTATGTCTTGACTAAATCATGTCAGTTTTAGCCAAAGATATACAACATAAACTTTGACGTGTATCCACACACCCAACAGATCAATACCTTAATTAAGTTTGATCTAACTGACTTTATTGCAAATTAAATTGCGAAATTTTACTAAAGTAGCTGATGTATAAAGGTAGTCATTCATGCTGAAGTGGTTTGAAAAACTTGTAGATCCTTATCCAACCAAAGGTTTGGATGAGCCCTTACCAACACGCTTTTTCCCATTTGTTTGGCAAGCTACTGAAGGTGTGCGTCCATATTTATTGCTACTTATTATATGTACAGCTGGTGCAGCTAGCTTTGAAGCCCTGCTCTTTTCAAAAATTGGGCAACTTGTAGATTGGCTTAGTAATAGTCAGCCTGAAAGTTTCTTAAGCCAACATGCGTCAAACATCCTTATTCTCATTAGCGTGTTATTTGGTAATATTTTATTTGTTAATATTCAATCTATTATAAAACATCAAATTTTATATAGTACTTTTCCAATGCGCTTGCGTTGGCGCTTCCATAACCTTTTATTGAAACAAAGCCTAGACTTTTTCCATAATGATTTTGCTGGTCGACTTTCTGCAAAGGTCATGCAAACAGCTTTAGCAGTCCGTGAATTCTGGATTATTTTAGGCGACATGTTGGCTTACGTCAGCATTTACTTTATTACTGTAAGTATTGTTCTTGGTGCAATCTCACCCACATTACTTATTCCACTTATGGTTTGGTTAGGGTTATTTTTATTAAGCGCATGGTTCTTTATTCCACGTTTAAGCAAAGTATCACAACAACAAGCCGATGCACGCGCTGTAATGACTGGTCGTGTAACTGACGCCTACACTAATATTCAAACTGTAAAACTCTTTGCGCATGCTGGGCGTGAAAGCCAATATGCAAAAGCGTCAATGAAAGAGTTTATGACCACAGTCTATGCGCAAATGCGTCTAGGTACTCTTTTTGAAGTTAGCATTAATTTACTGTCTGCTGTTTTATTTGTTGGGGTAATTGGTACCGCAGTTTGGTTATGGACTCAAGGTTTAGCAGCGTTAGGCGTAATTGCAGCCACTACTGCCATGATTTTAAAACTTAATAGCATGGCTGAGTTTATGATGTGGCATATGTCAGCATTATTTGAAAATGTTGGTACCATTCAAGATGGCATGCAAACACTTGGTAAGAAAATCAATATTCAAGACAAGCCAGATGCAAAACCACTTACAGTCACACAAGGTGAAATTGTATTTAAAGATGTGACCTTTGCTTATAACAATAAAAATGTCATCGATCACTTTAATCTACACATTAAAGCAGGTGAAAAGATTGGTATCGTTGGCCGTTCAGGTGCAGGTAAATCTACCCTCATCCAATTACTTTTACACTTTTATCATCTTAAAGAAGGTGCAATTTTAATTGATGGGCAGAATATTGAAGATGTTACGCAAGATAGTTTGAGAGCAAATATTGCTTTAGTTACTCAAGACACTTCTCTACTACATCGCTCAGTTGCCGAAAATATTAAATATGGCCGTCCAGATGCAACTGATCAAGATATGCAAAGTGCCGTGCATAAGGCAAAAGCAGCTGAATTTATTCCTCAACTTGTCGACTTAAAAGGACGTTCAGGTTATGAGGCACAAGTGGGTGAACGTGGTGTCAAACTGTCAGGTGGTCAAAGACAACGTATCGCTATTGCGCGTGTTTTCTTAAAAGATGCACCAATTTTAATCTTAGATGAAGCAACTAGCGCTTTAGACTCAGAAGTTGAAGCAGCTATTCAGTCTAGTTTAAATGACCTGATGGTAGATAAAACAGTTATTGCAATTGCTCACCGTTTGTCTACCATTGCTCAAATGGACCGTTTAATTGTTCTTGATGAAGGTAAAATTGCAGAGCAAGGTACTCATGAAGAATTAATTGCTAAAAATGGTATATATGCACAATTATGGAAACGTCAAACGGGCGGTTTTCTTATTGAGCAAAAAGTAGTACAGGGTCAAGATTAATGCTTTATTTAGAAGATTTAAAAATTGGTGATCGTTTTATCAGTCGTGAGTATGAAATTACACTTGATGAAATTAAACAATTTGCAAGCCACTATGACCCTCAACCTTTCCATACAGATGAAGAGTTAGCCAAAGAAGATCCAATCTTTAAAGGTATCGCCGCTAGCGGGTGGCATACCTCGGCAATTACTATGCGCTTATGGACTGAATGCATGCCGATTCATGGTGGACTAGTAGGCTCAGAATCTAGTCTACGTTGGCCACGCCCTACTCGGCCTGGGGACCGTATTCATGTTGAAGCTGAAATTTCCGCTATTACGCCATCCAAAACAAAATTGGATCGTGGTATTGTAAGCTACGTTACGCAAGCCTTAAATCAGCATGGGGATGTTTTACTTATTTCAACGACAAAAATCGTTGTCTTTAAAAAGAATGTTTAATGAATCGTTGATATGATTGTCTAACAGTTTTTATAAACTCAAATTATATTTCATGACAAGATGTGTAAGAAATGCACGTAGAAAATTGATGAGAGCAACGGAACGCATATGAAAATTACCTCAGCTCGTCAAGATCAAGGTATTCCAGGAGTCTATGGCTTATTGCTATTAGATGTAGTTTCACGTTGGGGATACAACGATGAAACATTATTTGCTCCTTTTCATCTTACTAGTGAGCAATTGGCCGATCCTGAATATCGTATTTCAACACCCGTAGCAAATGAGCTGGTCAAACATGCCTTAAATCTTACCGGTGAAAGTACACTGGGTTATCATATTGGCACTCAAATGCGTATTTCCATTCACGGATTTATTGGCTACGCGATAATGACAGCAAAAGATATTACAGAAGCGATTGCTCTCGCTGCCCGTTTTATCCAATTACGCTTACCTTTTTTACAATTATATTTTTCTACTTTCGGACCAAAAGCCACATTACAATTGCAATGTGATATTGAGTTAGAGCCTCTTCGTACTGAGATCGTTTTAGGTTTAACTATTGGTATTATGACCATGGCTAAAGCGATTACGGGTATTGAAGATTTAGCGGGCGATGTTGATTTAGACTTTCCAGAACCGGAAGGTTTTGATAAGTATAGAAGCAAGCTAAGCAGCACCATCCGCTTTAACCAGCCTCATCTAATCTCTAGTTTTGATAAAAAATATTTAGGTTTTAAGTTAGTTAATGCCGATCCAATCGCAAGTCAAATTGCTATTAACCAATGTGAAGCGGAACTATCTGCTTTAGGTGAACGCCGACGTCTAGCCATGCGTGTACGTGATATTTTAAGTAATTCTGAACAACATTACTTAAGCATAGAGAATGTAGCAGAATATTTACATATGTCAGATCGTACCTTAAAGCGACAATTGGCAGCCGAAGGTACTTCATTTTCTACTTTAGTAGATGAAGTTCGATATCGTCATGCGACCTCTCTGCTTTCGCGTACAGATTATAGTCTTGAACAAATTGCAGATGAACTTGGTTACTCGGATGTCGCAAATTTCAGTCGCGCTTTTAAACGCTGGAGCGGTCGCAGTCCGAGCAACTGGCGCAAAGACCCCTATTTATAATGTTATTAAAATATTGGACACAAGCTTAAGGAGTTGTCATGAACCATCCTTCAGAATTGAAGTATGCACGTACACATGAGTGGGTAAAAATTGAAGGAGACCTTGTTATTACAGGGATTACCGACCATGCACAAGATGAGCTTGGAGATTTGGTCTATGTTGAAACTCCTGAAGTGGGTAGCCAAGTAACAGCTGGCGAACAAGCCGGAGTTGTTGAATCAGTTAAAACTGCTTCTGATATTCATGCCCCTGTCTCTGGTACAGTAGTAGAAGTTAATACTGATCTTGAAGATGATCCGGATTTTGTAAATGAAGATCCATATGGCAAAGGCTGGATTTATAAAATCAAACCAGACAATATTGCAGATGTTGAAAAACTTTTAACAAATGCAGAGTATGAAGCTGGTCTATAATATAGATATAGTTTTAATAAAAAAACCAGTTTAGATTTAACTGGTTTTTTTATATATGTATAGATCAGATTTAAAAACCAAATTCATGAATGGGTCATTCATATGACAAAACTTGTGGTATTTTCCGGCGCCGGTATGAGTGCAGAAAGTGGAATTAGTACTTTCCGCGATAGTAATGGTCTCTGGGAAAATTATGATATACAACAAGTTGCCACTCCCGAAGCGTGGGAAAGAAATCCAGCTTTAGTTCAACGCTTTTACAACGAACGTCGTAAAAATATTTTAGAAGCCCAGCCGAACGAAGCTCATCAATATATTGCTAAACTACAAGACCATTATGATGTACAAGTCATTACACAAAATATTGATGATCTACATGAGCGTGCTGGAAGCCAAAATGTCTTACATCTACATGGCAATATTCGACTAGCGAAAAGTTCTGGGCCAGATGCACAATATACAACTCAATTTTATGAAGTTAATGGTTGGAAGCTCGATTTAGAACAGGACTTTTGTCCAAATGGTTACCCGCTTCGACCTCATGTCGTTTGGTTTGGTGAAGCTGTACCTGCTTATGAAGAAGCAATTCGTTTAGTACAAAGTGCTGATATTTTTATTGTAATCGGGTCAACATTAAGCGTATATCCAGTTGCCGCCTTGGTCCATGAGATTCCTCATTATTCCAAAGCGTATTATATAGATCCCCAAGCAGATCATTCTCGTGTTCCACCTCAATATAAATTATTAAATATGACGGCTACAGAAGGTATGCACGAGTTATTTAATCAATTGACGAGTTAATATTCCTCTTTTGATATTCTTTTTTTCTTATTAAAACCATTTTTTTCGCGTAAAATTGATGAGAAATTATTCATCTAAATAATAACTTTTCTTAAAAGACATGCTGTCATTATTATTTTTGTAACTAAAAAACTGAATTTAACTCTTAGATTTTTTAAATTATTAGTTTTTTAATAAGTTTTTATATTATTTTAAATTCATAATTAATTGATTTTATTAAACTAAATTTAATATGTAATCAAAGTTACACTTGTTTACATAAAGATACATAAAATACATCACAAAGATAACAGAGCAAAAAAATTCTTTTATGGTTGAATCTCAACCTCTTGAAATGCCGTACAAGAAAACAGCGACCTGGATTAGGTTACAATCACGGATTATGGATATAAGGACACACATCCATTATGAGTTATTTTGATCCCACCCTCATCATGTTTATGGTGTACATCGTAGCAATGGTACTTATCGGCTTATTTGCCTACCGTGCTACAAGCGACTTCTCTGATTATATTCTTGGTGGTCGTAGTTTAGGCAGTTTCGTTACTGCATTATCCGCAGGCGCATCGGACATGAGTGGTTGGTTACTCATGGGCTTACCAGGAGCGATTTATCTTTCTGGTTTATCTGAAGCGTGGATTGCAATTGGTCTAATTATCGGTGCTTGGCTTAACTGGTTACTGGTTGCTGGTCGATTACGCGTTCATACTGAAATCCAAAATAATGCACTCACTCTGCCAGATTATTTTACAAGTCGATTTGATGACCAGAAAAAGATACTTCGTATTTTCTCTGCCGTTATTATCTTGGTTTTCTTCGCTATTTACTGTGCTTCAGGCATGGTAGCTGGTGCCCGTTTATTTGAAAATTTATTCGGTATGTCATATACCACCGCCATCTGGTTAAGTGCTATTGCAACAATCAGTTATGTTTGTATTGGTGGTTTCTTAGCAATTAGCTGGACTGATACTTTCCAAGCGGGCTTAATGATTTTTGCCCTCTTGCTCACTCCAATCGTGACTTACCTCGCAATTGGTGACACAACTCAGTTTGTGACGCTTATTGAAACTGCTCGTCCACATGCATTTAACATCATTTCTGATTTAAGTGTGGTGGCCGTTTTATCTTCCATGGCTTGGGGCTTAGGCTATTTTGGCCAACCGCATATCCTTGTACGTTTCATGGCTGCTGACTCTGTAAAATCAATTCCTGCTGCTCGCCGTATCGGTATGACCTGGATGATTTTATGTTTAGTCGGTGCTGTCGGTGCTGGTTTCTTTGGTATTGCTTACTTCCAGCAACACCCTGAACTTGCAGGTGTGGTAAGTAAAAACCCTGAAACTGTATTTATGGAATTGACTAAAATTTTATTTAATCCATGGATTGTCGGTATCATTCTAGCTGCTATTTTAGCTGCGGTTATGAGTACATTAAGCTGTCAGCTTTTGGTATGTTCAAGTGCACTAACTGAAGATTTGTACAAAGGCTTCATTCGTAAAAATGCATCTCAAAAAGAGCTTGTATGGGTTGGGCGTATCATGGTTCTTGCAATTGCCGTTCTAGCAATTGTGCTTGCGGGTAACCCTGACAGTAAAGTTCTTGGCCTTGTTGCTTATGCTTGGGCTGGTTTTGGTGCTGCATTTGGGCCACTCATCATCTTGTCATTGTTCTGGAAACGTATGACTTTAGAAGGTGCTTTAGCAGGTATGATCGTAGGTGCTGTTGTTGTAATCGGTTGGAAAAACCTTTTCGCAAGCACTGGTGTTTACGAAATTATTCCAGGCTTTATCTGTGCATTTATCAGCATCATCGTAGTAAGCTTGATCAGCAAAGCGCCAAACTCTGATGTGACTGGTCGCTTTGAGCAAGCAGATAAACTCTATAAAGAAAGTACATAACTCATTGAAATAAATAAAGGGGCTTCGGCCCCTTATTTATTTTTAGTTTTGATTTTAATTTTTGAACTATCTTTCACAACTTGCATCACGGGATAACTACGAGTCTCTTTTACACCGGGTAATTGCCATAGCACTTGCCCTGCGATACGTCGAAACTCCTCCATACTTCCACTGCGTAATTTAATTAAAAAATCAAATCCCCCACTAACCATATGGCATTCAACGATTTCTGGATAATGCACGACTGCGTCAATAAACTCATCTAAAACATTAGGTGTGGTTTTATCAAGTAAGACTTCGACAAAAACCAAAAAATTTGCATTTAACTTAACTGGATTTAATTTAGCTTCATAACCTAAGATGAATTCATCTTTGGTGAGCTTCTGTACTCGTGCCATAACTGCTGTTGGAGACAAATTGACGAGTTCAGCTAATTTGCTGTTGGAAATACGCCCATCTGTTTGAAGAATATCCAAAATTTTTAAATCGGTGCGATCAAGGCTTAATAATGGGCCATTCATCTGAATTTTCCTCTAAAAAATGGGCAAAATATAGTGAGTTATTCGGTGTTTCTTCTGTAATGATAAATTATCTAAACCTCTCTACTCAAGATGAGTTTACGAGAGCTGGTTGGCGGAAATAGATATGAACACAATGGATACTTTTCATCAAATGGATAAATCTCACCAAGGCTATATCACCGAATTCAACGATAAAAGTGAGTTTGAACAACGCATTAATACAGCTTGGCGACGTGCCGAACCTGAAGCTGTAGAAGAGCTATTACAAGCTGCTGCGGTATCTGATGATTTAGATCATAAAATTTATGACCTTGCATTTAACCTTGCCCATAATTTACGTGAACGTAAGACTTCTTCAGGTAAAGCAGGTATTGTTCAAGGGTTATTACAAGAATTTTCTCTTTCTTCACAAGAAGGCGTGGCGCTCATGTGTCTTGCTGAAGCTTTGCTTCGTATTCCAGACACAGCAACACGTGATTTGCTCATTCGCGATAAAATCAATCAAGGTAACTGGAAAGAACATGTTGGCCAAAGCAGCTTAATGTTTGTGAATGCTGCTGCATGGGGTCTCATGTTAACTGGTAAGCTTATGGAAACACCAAAGCAAACCAGTCTTTCAAGTGTACTTACTGGACTTTTAGCACGTAGTGGCCGTGGCATTATTCGTAAAGCAGTTGACGTTGCAATGCGTATGATGGGTGAACAGTTTGTGACTGGTGAAACCATCGAAGAAGCTGTCGACCATGCAAAAGTACTTGAGGATAAAGGTTTCCGCTATTCTTATGACATGTTAGGTGAAGCTGCCTTAACCGACCATGATGCTGAACGTTACTTTAATGATTACACACAAGCCATTCATGCAATTGGTAAAGCGTCTAATGGTAAAGGCGTATATGATGGCCCTGGTATCTCAATTAAGCTTTCAGCTTTACATCCACGTTACCAACGTGCGCAAATTGAACGTGTTCACAAAGAACTCTACGGCAAAGTATTTGAACTCGCTCGTTTAGCTAAACAGTACAATATTGGTTTAAATATCGATGCAGAAGAATCAGAGCGTTTAGAAATTTCTCTTGAGTTACTTGAGCGTCTTTGTTTTGAGCCAGAACTTGCTAACTGGAAAGGCATTGGTTTCGTAATTCAAGCTTATCAAAAACGCTGCTTCTTTGTGGTTGATTATATTATTGACCTTGCTAAGCGTAGCCAAAAGCGTCTGATGATCCGTCTTGTAAAAGGCGCATATTGGGATAGCGAAATTAAGAAAGCACAAATCGAAGGTATGGATGACTACCCTGTCTTTACACGTAAAGTTCATACTGACTTGTCTTATATCGCTTGTGCTAAAAAATTACTTGCAGCACCAGAATTTATTTATCCGCAATTTGCGACGCATAATGCTCAAACTTTAGCAACGATCTATCATTTAGCAGACCCAAGCAAATATTACGCTGGTCAATATGAGTTCCAATGCTTACATGGTATGGGCGAGCCGCTTTATGAACAAGTTGTTGGTCCACGTGAGCAAAATAAATTAGGCGTGCCATGCCGTATTTATGCTCCGGTTGGTAACCACGAAACATTGTTAGCTTATTTAGTCCGTCGTTTACTTGAAAATGGCGCGAATACTTCATTTGTTAACCGTATTGCCGATAAAACACTTAAAGTTGAAGATCTTATCCAGTCTCCAATTTATGATATTCGTAATGCAGCTAAGCTTGAAGGTTCAGTTGGTTTAAAACATCCATCAATTCCACTACCTTTAGATATGTACGGAACGCTTCGTAAAAACTCTAAAGGTTATGACTTAGCAAATGACACCCCACTTGCAGCTTTAGATAGCACAGCTCAAGAATTACGTAATCGTATTTGGCAAAGCCATCCGTTGTTGGCTAATGCTGATTCTTTAGAACAAGGTCATTCTGTTGCAATTACAAACCCAGCACAAAATGATGAAATTGTTGGTTATGTACAAGAAGCTGATCTTAAGCATGTCGAAATCGCTCTTACTGCAGCTGAACAAACCCAATCAGAATGGTCAAATACGCCTAAGGATCAACGCGCTCAATACTTAAAACACGCAGCTGACCTCATGGAAAGCCGTATTCAAGAGTTGATGGTATTACTTTGCCGTGAAAGTGGTAAAACTTATGCCAATGCGATTGCAGAAGTTCGTGAGGCTGTAGATTTCCTACGTTACTATGCAACCCAAGTTGAAAATCTTCCTGCAAATACAGTTATTCAGCCTTTAGGTACTGTACTTTGTATTAGCCCATGGAACTTCCCTCTTGCAATTTTCTCAGGTCAAATTGCTGCGGCATTAGTCAGTGGTAACTGTGTTATTGCTAAACCAGCTGAACAAACTCCATTGATCGCAGCCCAAGCAGTTCAGATTTTATGGGAAGCTGGTATTCCACATGGTGCTGTACAGCTACTTCCTGGCCGCGGTGAAACAGTAGGTGCTCAGCTCAGCCAAGATAGCCGTATCAATGGCATCATGTTTACTGGCTCGACTGAAGTTGCAAAAATTTTACAGAAGACCGTTGCAAAACGTTTATCTGAAAATGGTCAATCTATTCCGCTCATTGCAGAGACTGGCGGTCAAAATGCAATGATTGTTGACTCATCTGCTTTAACTGAACAAGTTGTATTAGATGTTGTAAGTTCTGCTTTTGATAGCGCAGGTCAACGCTGCTCTGCTTTACGTATTTTATGTGTACAAGAAGACAGTGCTGCAACCGTTATTAAAATGCTTAAAGGTGCAATGCAACAGTTGATCGTAGGTAACCCTGCAATTTTAAAAACTGACATTGGTCCTGTTATTGATGACGAAGCAAAACAGACGATTGACCAGCACATCCAGAAAATGAAATCGAAGGGTTATCCGGTACATCAATTGATGTTTGGTGCAACAAGCCAAACAGAATTAGATAAAGGAACTTTTGTTGTGCCAACAGCAATTGAACTTCCTAATCTTGATGACTTACAACGTGAAGTTTTTGGTCCGGTTTTACACATCATTACCTATAAGTATGGTGAACTTGAGCAACTCATCTCAAGAATCAACGCTAAAGGTTATGGTTTAACTATGGGTCTTCATACCCGTATTGATGAAACCATCCAAACCGTAATTCAACATGCTGAAGTGGGTAACCTTTATATCAACCGTAATATTGTTGGTGCTGTTGTTGGCGTACAACCATTCGGTGGTGAAGGTTTATCTGGTACAGGCCCTAAAGCGGGTGGCCCTCTTTATATGTATCGCTTAATGCAGCATTGTTCTAACAAAGTATTAGCAACTCCATTTGCGGTAAAAAATGAGCAAACCATTTTTGAAGGCTTTAACCGTGAGGTTTATCAAAGCTTACAAAACTGGGCGAAACAACATTTACCACAAGCAAACCGTGAAATTGAACCTTTTGGTGTTGGTAAGTTTTATGAGTTACAAGGCCCTACTGGGGAAAGTAACCAATATATTATTTTGCCGCGTCATCGTGTTCTTTCAATTGCTGATACAGAACAAGATCAATTGCATCAGTTACTTGCAATCTTTGCAGTTGGCAGCCAAGCTGCTGTAATGCCAAATAGTCCATTATTGGCAAAACATAAACAAACGTTGCCAAAAGATGTACTTGATGCGATTACTACCATTAAAAACATCACTACAGATGATTTTGATGCAGTTTTACATCATGGCAACCGCGAAGAGATCTTCTCATTACAGCAAGAAATTGCTAGCCGTTCTGGCGCAATTGTTGGTATTACTCATGTTGAACCAAATGAGTCGATTCCACTTGAACGTTTGGTAATTGAACGTGCAATTAGCGTAAATACAGCTGCGGCTGGCGGTAATGCAAGCTTAATGACAATGTCTGAATAATTAAGTAATTTTCTAAAAAGCCCAAATTACGATATTTGGGCTTTTTTGTTTAATAAAATAATCTATTCTTAAATATATAAATTTTATCAATTTGAGTTTTTAATAATGATTTTTTTTGAACCAGAACAATACCAAAAAAAATGCACTCAGCTTTTTAACTTATACCGAAAACAAATTTCCGCTCTGCTACCATCTGCCCAAATTGAGCATATAGGTTCATCTGCAATACCTAATGCATTCTCAAAAGGTGATTTAGACATTTATATTGAGGTTCTACCCGATCAATTTGAGTTTGCAATAGAACAGTTAAAAACGCTTAATTTTATAGAAAAGCAAAATACATTAAGAACAAATGAGCTTTGCATGCTCGAGTCACTCAACAACGATGATGTTGCCTTTCAAGTTGTAGTAACCGGTTCAATATTCACATTTTTCTTAACCTTTAGAGATAAGCTTATAGCTTCTCCAACATTAGTTAATGAATATAATCAATTAAAGTTAGAGTCCACTCACTTAGATCATGACCAATATAGAGCAGTAAAATCTAATTTTATTGAACGCGTTTTAAGTCACTCCTAGTGTAAGTATTTTTTCTTTATGAATAACTAACTAAAATTGGCTCCTTTAAGCTCAATTTTTTGGTACCATTCACCATTTGATTCTGTCTAAATTTTCTTTGTCTATGACTTCTTCTTATCGTCAACAACTTCAAGCTAAAATTGATCGCATTACTACTCAATTTTCTGAATTTACACCGCCTACATTAGAAGTGTTTGAATCGCCTGAACAACATTTCCGTATGCGTGCTGAATTTCGTATCTGGCATACAGAAAATGATATGTTTTATGCCATGTTTGAACGTAATGATGATGGCAAGCAAAAAACCGTTGTACGTATAGATGAGTTTCCTATTGCAGATAAAAGCATTAATGACTTAATGCCACTCCTTTTAGCAGAACTTAAAGCCAACTCTTTACTTTCTCAGCGTTTATTTGAAATTGACTTTCTCGCAACTTTAAGCGGAGAAATGTTAGTTACCTTGATTTATCACCGTAAGCTTAATCAGGAATGGGAACAAGCAGCTAAAGCACTTGCTGAAAAATTAAATATTAAAATTATGGGCCGTAGCCGCGGCCAGAAAATTGTTATTGGCGATGACTTTGTTGTAGAAGAATTTGAACTTTTAAACCGTTCATTTAAATACAAACAAATCGAAAGTAGCTTTACGCAGCCTAATGCACAAGTTTGCAAAAAAATGCTGCAATGGGCATGTGATGCAGCTGAAGGATCAAAAAAACACCTATTAGAACTTTATTGTGGTAATGGTAATTTCACGCTTCCACTCTCTTTAAAATTTGAAAGAGTACTTGCGACTGAACTTGCAAAATCATCAGTTTATGCGGCGCAGTGGAATATCGAACAGAACCAGATTGATAATATTCAAGTAGCTCGCCTATCGGCTGAAGAGTTCACTCAAGCCTATCAAGGTGAACGTGAATTCCGCCGTCTACAAGAAGCAGATATTGATATTCAAAGCTACGACTTCGATACGGTATTCGTTGATCCTCCACGCGCAGGAATTGACGATGAAACTTTAAAACTATTGCAGGGCTTTGAACGTATTATCTACATTTCATGCAACCCCGACACTTTATATGAAAATTTAAAAACGCTCACTCAAACTCATCGCGTTACTAAGTTTGCTTTATTTGATCAGTTCCCTTATACGCATCATGTAGAGTCTGGTGTCTTACTTGAGAAGATTTAAACAAAATTTTTCAATGTAACCCTATTTTATAAGGAGATAAAATATCTCCTTATTTTTCAAAGTCTTTTAATTAAGTATTTAAATTTTAAAAAAATATCAAGTCATCTATTCGTCATAATTTCGTTTAACTCGACCATTACTATCGAAAATTCTCTAGTTCAACTGGTGGATTTATCACATATAGAGTCTTGTATTTTAATTTATATTGGCTATATTTCGAGCTATGTTAGGTTGTATATGAAGGCTCTATGAGTTTTTGGCAAAAGCTGTTCTTGGCAGATCAACAGCATAACGAGCATAAAAACCAAACTGCTTGTGTTGAAAATGACTGCTCATGTAAAACTAATGAACAACTTCTAAGTGCGCTTGCGCAAGCGACTGATGAAGATGTCATTAAGGGAATCAAGAAAGTTCTTATTTCCCGTGGTTATAGCCGAAAAGAGTTAAATGAACTCACTCAAAAACCATCTATTCATTAATTAAAAAGCCAGTCTTGTACTGGCTTTTTTATATTTTACTTGGGTCTACAATCTGCCTGATCCACCCATCCAATAATAGGCCCCATATTAAATCTTTTATCATTTCGATTATTCTTGTGCAAATATAAACTAGAGATAGAACCGTCAAGGTATAGAGCTTGCTCGACTTCAAGATTTTTTTGGAAGAACTGAGCAAAACTATAGAAATTCACTCTATTTTTAGATATCACAAAATACAATTTATTATTTTTTATACCTACCCCATTACGTATTTTCTTTGAATCACTATTTGCTAGGAATAAGGGATTTATTTTGCCATTAATCACTAACATAGGGCCGGACTGCGTAGCATAATCGGGTTGAAAAACTTTTGCTTTATATTGTTCAGTTGTCAATATAACGGCTTGTTTGTCATTCCATGCTAAAACTCCATTAGGCTGCAAAAAGAAGTTTCCCCAGCCTTTATCTTCATTTAAAGGTTGGTTCTCTCGTCCGTTTTCAATATATAGTCCTACTGGAGAAAAACCGGAATGGAACATGCCTCCATTCATCGCAAAAGTAAGCTCTTCACATGCTTTAAGTTGATATTGAATATTGTCGAAACTTTTATAATATTGATGAGTTTGCGGATTTTTCAAAAATAAGCGTAATTGTTCTAAATTAGAAATTTCAATTACCTCAAACTGATCATCAGTAGTATTTCTAATCTGTCGATACTCTAGTGCTAAAGCGGATTGTGTAAAGATTATGAAGTTCACGATACACAGTACTAGTATTTTCATTAATGCCAAACCTTAGATGTCATTTTATTTTCATAAACACACTTTATTAAATAAAAAATGTTTGAAGTGATATATACCCGAAAGTCGCTTATTCCACCTAATCAATACACTAGAACACAACTATATTCGTTATAATAGTCACAGCTTTGTATAAAAGTGATTAAACTTTATTGGATCAGCGTGAATATGCAACAAACAAATAAACGCTACCCTTTAGGGGCTCATCTTATTGTAAAACATCTCGGCTATAGCCATCATGGTATCTATGCTGGGAGAGGTCGAGTTATTCATTATTCGGGCCTCGCACATTTCATCAAAAAACGGCCCATTGAAATCACTTCCCTAGATGCCTTTTCGCATGGCAAGAAAATTCATGTACGTTCTTACGATGCACCACGCTACAGAGGAAAAGTTGTTGTACGACGTATGCGTTCACGTATGCATGAAAACCATTATCATTTGATTATTAATAATTGTGAGCATTTATGCAGTTGGGCGATTACTGGTATCGAAAGTAGTACTCAAGTTGAGCGTATGATGCATCGTTTAACCACCATTGGTTACGTGAGTTCAATCATGAGCTATATGAATGGCATGATGCTAACCGTAGCAACCACCTGCTTTGCTCTTGTTCTTTATATTAAAAAGAAATTACGTGATCAGGCAAAAATGAATATTCCGACTTATCAATTTCTAAGAGAAAAAGCCGAAAAAAGAAATATAGACCCAACCTCACCTTTAGTCTTTATAGAACCAGATAAAAAAGAAACTATCTAATTAAAAAAGTCCTCAAGTTGAGGACTTTTTTAGAAAACTTACAACTTATTTTTTAGCTGCACTAGCCGCAGTTGCTTCAGTTGTAATGTTTACAGTGATCTTATCACCCACGTTTGGTACATAGTTACCTAAACCAAAGTCAGAGCGATTGAACGAAGTTGTCGCGTTAAAACCAATCGCTGGAACTTTTGCCATTGGGTGCTCGCCTTGCTTATTTAAGACAGCATCAAGTACAACTGGCTTAGTGATACCTTTAACAGTCAAATCACCAGTAATTTTAAAATGTTTTTTATCTTTAGTTTCTACTTTCGTACTTTTGAAAGTAATGTTTGGGTATTTAGCCGCATTAAACCAAGCTTCTTCTTGGAACTCTTTATCTAAAGCAGGTACATTGGTATTCACACTGCTTAAAGGAATGGTCACATTTACAGATGAGTTTGCTGGTTTAGCATTGTCAACTTTAATTACACCTTGGATGTCCGAGAAGTTAGCACTTGGGGTTGAAAAACCGAAGTGATTCCACGAGAAAACAGTAGCTGTGTGTGTTGGATCAATTTTATAGTCCACTGGTGCAGCTAATGTAACTGTACTTGCCAATGCTACTGCTAAACCGAAGCTTAATGTTTTAAGATGCATTTTTCGTATCCTTTATTGATATAGTCGTTAGTGTATACATCAAGTAATTTAATTCACTATTCTTTATAAAACGATATGTTTCATCCATGCAACAATAAAAGCGTTACAGTTGTTATTCAAAAACCATATTATAAAGTATAGATATTCTTCTATTCGAAGCTTTCAGATTTATTAATTTTTACTACGATTTTATTGATAAATAACAAGGTAAAACATGGTTAACACTGCCCAAGCACAAAGTACTTCTACTCCTTATCGAGTAACGCTTACCGATCCTTCAGGCCATCAATGGTTTGCAGATGAACCCACCGATAAAGGTGGACGAGATACAGCTCCAAATCCGGTTCAGCTTTTATTATCGGCTTTAGGAGCTTGCACTACAATTACACTAGAGATGTATGCAAATCACAAAGGCATCAAAATTGAGCATGTACAAGTTGATTTAGCATTAAATCCAAATGGTGATCCAGAAGCAGGTCAAAATAATATTGAGCGTAAAATTACTCTAAAAGGTGAATTTACTGAGGATCAGCATAAAAGATTATTAAAAGTTGCTGAAAACTGCCCTATTCATAAGCTTTTAACTTCTAATATTACGATCCAAACTGAACTTAACATTTAAATAGCCCATAAAAAAGCGCCCCAATCGGGACGCTTTTTATTCTGCTCAAAAGGTTAAGCAGTTAACTCTTTTACCGCAGCAACTACAGCCTCAGTTGTAATACCGAAGAATTGGAACAAGTCTTTTGCTGGTGCTGACTCACCATAAGTTGTCATACCAATTACTTTGCCATCAAGGCCAACAAACTTCCACCAGTAGTCAACGTGAGCAGCTTCTACAGCAACACGTGCACGAATGTGAGCTGGTAATACTGCTTCACGATATGCAGCATCTTGTTTCATGAACTCTTCTGCACATGGCATAGAAACAACACGAACACCTTCAAGTTGAGCATAAGCTTCCATTGCTAAAGAAACTTCTGAACCAGTAGCAATAATAATTGCTTTCAACTCACCTTTCTCTTGAGCAAGAACATAACCACCTTTTGCCGCATTCTGGATTTGCTCTTCAGTACGCGTTTGGAATGGTAAGTTTTGACGAGAGAAAATAAGTGCTGTAGGTCCATCTTTACGCTCTAAAGCAGATTTCCACGCAATCGCTGTTTCTACAGTATCAGCAGGACGCCAAGTATTTAAGTTTGGTGTACCACGTAAAGAAGCAATTTGTTCAATTGGTTGGTGTGTTGGACCATCTTCACCTAAACCGATTGAGTCATGTGTATACACATGAATCACGCGCTGTTTCATTAATGCAGACATACGTACCGCATTACGTGCATATTCCATAAACATTAAGAACGTTGCAACGTAAGGAATGAAGCCGCCATGCAATGCAACACCGTTAGCGATTGCAGTCATACCGAACTCACGTACACCATAATACACGTAGTTACCAGCCGGGTTTTCTTGAACGCCTTGGCAACCTTTCCAAAGTGTTAAGTTAGAACCTGCCAAGTCCGCAGAACCACCTAATAATTCAGGTAATAAAGGACCAAATGCTTGTAATGTGTTTTGGCTCGCTTTACGAGTTGCTACAGTTTCAGCTTTAGCATTTGTTTCACGAATAAATGCATCTGCTTGAGCTGAAAATTCTGCTGGTAAGTCACCGCTAATACGACGAAGTAACTCAGCCGCTTCCGTTGGATATTTTGCTTGGTATTGAGCAAATACTTCATTCCACGCTGCTTCAGCTTCATTACCTTTTGCTTTAGCATCCCATGCAGCATATACATCAGCAGGAATAACAAATGCTTCTTCAGTCCAACCTAAAGCTTCACGAGTTAAGGTAATTTCATCTTTACCCAGTGGTGCACCGTGACAGTCTTCTTTACCTTGCTTGTTTGGAGAACCTAAGCCAATAATTGTTTTACAAATAATAATCGTTGGTTTTTGAGTTTCTGCTTTAGCTTCAACTGTTGCTTGACGAATCGCATCAGCATCGTGGCCATCTACACGAAGAACTTGCCAACCATAAGACTTGAAACGCTCTTCAGTGTCATCACTGAACCAGCCTTCTACTTCACCATCAATCGAAATGCCGTTGTCATCATAATAAGCAATCAATTTACCAAGCTGTAAAGTACCTGCTAAAGAACATGCTTCATGAGAAATACCTTCCATTAAACAGCCATCACCTAAGAAACAATAGGTAAAGTGATCAACTACTTTTAAGTCATCTTTATTAAACTGAGCAGCTAAAGTTTTTTCTGCTAATGCAAAACCAACAGCGTTCGCAATACCTTGACCCAAAGGACCTGTCGTTGTTTCAATCCCTGGAGCGTAACCATATTCAGGGTGACCAGGAGTTTTTGAGTGCAATTGACGGAATTGTTTTAAATCTTCAATTGAAAGATCATAACCTGTTAAATGAAGCAAAGCATATTGCAACATTGAACCATGGCCATTTGATAAAACAAAACGGTCACGGTTTGCCCATTGTGGATTATTTGGGTTGTGATTTAAAAACTCGCGCCAGACGACATCAGCAATATCTGCCATCCCCATTGGAGCACCCGGATGCCCTGAGTTTGCCTGTTGCACAGCATCCATTGCCAATACACGAATTGCGTTTGCAATACGACGTTCGTTTAAAGGGGTCGTCATAGATCAGAATCCAATTTTAATAGATTGATGAAAAGAAGAAGATGAATAACCATTCAATGCCGCTATATTGTCTTAAAAAAACGCCTAGGGGTAAACCCCAACACTGTATATTTCTTTATTTTTAACTATTTCTTGGTTACTCAAAAAACATTTAGATTCTTAAGCTGTGTAAAACAATAGTATTTATGCTTATTTCCATGCTCAACGATTGTAAGCTTCTTCCTCTTAATCAACATATAGAGTTGTATTTATTTTCTTTATTTATAGCTTTTCACTTCATAATCTAAATCTTCTTGATTAATATTTAACAAAATCAAATGTTTAAAATTTAAACACTTTGTTAAAACTCTAATATAAAAATGATTAATTTTCATCTATCTATATCAATTTCCCTGATACACATATCAATTAAAACATAGTAGAAATGAAAGAAATTCATGCTTTTTAGTCAGTATGAACTGGTCCTCAAGCTCAAGTCGATGTAACATATTATGTCTTTTTGAAATAACCAAGATAGGACTTTCATGCGCGAGTACGCTGTTTTTACCTCGGAATCTGTAAGCGAAGGTCATCCCGATAAAATGGCCGACCAAATTAGCGACGCTATTTTGGATGCAATCTTAAAAGAAGACCCATACGCACGTGTTGCTTGTGAAACACTGGTAAAAACAGGCGCTGTTGTACTTGCAGGTGAAATCACAACAACTGCGAATATTGATGTAGAAGCTGTTGTTCGCCAAACTGTTAACGGTATCGGCTATCACCATTCAGATTTAGGCTTTGATGGTTCAACTTGTGCTGTAATCAACATGATTGGTAAACAATCACCAGAGATTGCACAAGGTGTAGACCGACAAAAACCTGAAGATCAAGGTGCTGGAGACCAAGGTTTAATGTTTGGTTATGCAAGTCGTGAAACCGACGTGCTTATGCCAGCCCCTATTTCTTATGCTCACCGTTTAATGGAACGCCAAGCTGAACTTCGTCGTTCAGGCGCATTACCATGGTTACGTCCAGATGCAAAAAGTCAGGTAACTTTTGCTTATGAAAATGGCAAACCTGTACGTTTAGACGCAGTAGTACTTTCTACACAGCATGATCCTGAAATTACTCAAACTCAGCTTAAAGAAGCTGTAATTGAAGAAATTATTAAACCGATCATTCCTGCTGAAATGTTCCATGCAGCAACTAAATTCCACATTAACCCGACTGGTATGTTTGTTATCGGTGGGCCTGTGGGTGACTGTGGTTTAACTGGCCGTAAAATCATCGTTGATACTTATGGCGGTATGGCTCGTCACGGCGGTGGTGCATTCTCTGGTAAAGATCCATCTAAAGTAGACCGTTCAGCTGCGTATGCTGGTCGTTATGTAGCTAAAAATATTGTTGCTGCTGGTCTTGCGGACAAATGTGAAATTCAGGTGAGTTATGCAATTGGTGTTGCAGAGCCAACGTCTATTTCAATCAATACTTTTGGTACTGCAAAAGTTTCTGATGAGTTAATTATCCAGTTAGTACGTGAACATTTCGATTTACGTCCGTTTGGTATTACTCGCATGCTTAACTTAATTCAACCTATGTATAAACAAACAGCTGCTTACGGCCACTTTGGTCGTGAAGGTTCAGATACTGCATTTACATGGGAAAAAACTGATAAAGTTGAAGCACTTAAAGATGCCGCAGGCCTTTAAGCTGATTATATTAAAAGCCCGCTCTTTAGCGGGCTTTTTTATTATTTTTGTATTTGATTAAAATTAAATAACAGCCCCTTCAACATACATTATTTAAAGGCATGTAGTGAGTATTAAGCAATATTATTGTTTTGTGCTCTTATCACCTTCATTTAATACATCTAACAGAGTCGATTGCACAGGTGTATCTTGATGATTCTGGATATAAAGATGAACAACTTTGAATACGACAACAACTGCTAGACAAGCCATCACGCAAAACATCCATAGGCCATATGGACTACGAATATGGTGTGAACCGCAATATGGACATGATTTATCAGTGGATGCCACAACTTTGTCGCAACAAGCACAATGATATTGATATAGCATAGGTAACCCTCCTTCCCTCACTTCAACCGTTGTTGTTTTAATAGGTTTGCTACATTTTTAAATTTATACATCCTTTATATTTATCCTATGTGAAATGAAAAGATAATTCAATCTGAATGAACAATCCGTTCAAATTTCAAATATTTAATTTATACAAAGAGATAGACTAAATATTATTTTTTTAGCACTATTTTTCTTATTTTGATATTTTGTTGAATTTGTTAAAATAGAAATATATTTTATTTTCTAGGCGAATTTATGACACAGCTCATTAATAAAGGTGGCTTTCGTGAAAGAGCCAATAGAAGCCGAAAATATCAACAATCTGAAAACAAGCAAGTAGCTCTGCCTTCAAAAAAGTATCAACCTCAAACTAAACTCCAAGATAATCAAAGCGAGATGATTCAAGCAAAAGCAGGTACTGCTGAAACTTCAGATGATTAACTGTTATAAATTAAAAAGGGCCTAAAACTTTTAGATTTAGGCCCTTTTTGTATAATGGATTAATTAATTTTTATTTTTATGCTCAATTTTCTTGTGGTCTGGAGTAACTTCTCTCGCTTCGCCATCAATAACACTTGAATCATGATATTGGCTACCACCACCTTGTTGATTCTGCATATCCTGCATTTGACGCATTAAATCTGCAAATGGGTTTTGACCAGCACCTGCACCACCCATGCCGCCCATCATTTTGTTCATCATGGCTTGCTGACGTTTTGCCAGTGTTCTCATTGCAATATTACGAAACGCAGTTTGGACGCCCGGAATAAGAATTAAGAGCGCTAATACATCCGATACCAGACCTGGCAACATTAATAAAAAACCAGCAAAAGCATAAGCTAATTTTTTAGTCACAGTCGGATCATTACCCAATTGTCCAGTCATCTGCATTTGTTGTAATTGCGGCATAATACCAGCCGTACTATTACGAATAAGCGTTAGACCAATAAAGAAAGCAATAATGAACCAGAAAAACACATACCATCCACTGATGAACTGTGCTACGCCAATCCATACGGCAATTTCAACAATCGCGCCCAGAACCACAATAAGAAGTAAATTCATGTAAAACTTTATCTATCTCAAAAAGAAAATTCATTGCAGTTGTTACTACTTAACTAAACTCATCCATTTTTCATTTGAAACCATGGATTAAATTTAGTTGCAAAGCTTAGACAATGTTTTTGTTGTAACCTAAAATCATAGCTAAACTAAGTTTCTGCAATACTATAAATAAGACTGATTCTAACTTAATAAAACAGTCATACACTATTATTAATGAGTGCTATATCAACTTTATCAAGTGTTTTTTCTACAAGATTTCAATTTTTTCATGAATTGGCCGATGCTTTTATCTATTAGCAGCTTTTCTATAAAATTTAACTTACATTTTTGATATCTAATAATTGATCTACTCAAGTTACATTAATTAGCTAAACTTCAAATTCAATTTTATAAGTCTTATGAACATTAAAGCACTCTTACTTATAACAAGCACTATTTTTATTTCAGCCTGCTCACCTTATATAGTGACTGCTAATCCAAATCACAGCACTTCAAAATCTGATGAAAAAGCAGAGAAAATTAAAAATTTATTTAACGAAGCACACACTACGGGTGTTTTAGTTATCCAACAAGGCCAAACTCAACAAAGCTATGGTAATGATCTTGCTCGTGCTTCGACCGAGTATGTACCTGCTTCGACCTTCAAAATGCTTAATGCTTTGATCGGCCTTGAGCACCATAAGGCAACCACCACAGAAATATTTAAGTGGGACGGGCAAAAAAGGCTGTTCCCAGAATGGGAAAAGGACATGACCCTAGGTGATGCTATGAAAGCTTCCGCTATTCCGGTTTATCA
Source organism: Acinetobacter sp. 148 (assembly GCF_031196675.1). Classification (NCBI taxonomy): domain Bacteria; kingdom Pseudomonadati; phylum Pseudomonadota; class Gammaproteobacteria; order Moraxellales; family Moraxellaceae; genus Acinetobacter; species Acinetobacter sp. 148. The sequence goes on from NZ_JAVIMT010000085.1 coordinate 215,338, forward strand.
AGATTTAGCTCGTCGTATTGGACTTGAACTCATGTCTAAGGAAGTGAAGCGTGTTGGTTATGGCAATGCAGATATCGGTACCCAAGTCGATAATTTTTGGCTGGTGGGTCCTTTAAAAATTACTCCTCAGCAAGAGGCACAGTTTGCTTACAAGCTAGCTAATAAAACGCTTCCATTTAGCCTAAAAGTCCAAGATGAAGTGCAATCCATGTTATTCATAGAAGAAAAGAATGGAAATAAAATATACGCAAAAAGTGGTTGGGGATGGGATGTAGACCCACAAGTAGGCTGGTTAACTGGATGGGTTGTTCAGCCTCAAGGAAATATTGTAGCGTTCTCCCTTAACTTAGAAATGAAAAAAGGAATACCTAGCTCTGTTCGAAAAGAGATTACTTATAAAAGTTTAGAACAATTAGGTATTTTATAGAGTTAGTTTATAGCCCAGTTCACTTTTTACCATTATGATCTGGGCCATTGCTATTTTAAAACTGCTAATCTATCCATCCATTGGTTCAAATGGAGTATTCAAAATTAATTGGTAAAAAGCAGCGTCAAGCCATTGCCCAAATTTAAAGCCCACTTGTTTAAAAGTACCAGCGTGGGTAAAGCCCATTTTCTCATGAAGGCCTATACTGGCTTGATTTGTCGCATCAATACAACCAATGAGCACATGAAGTTGAGCCTGTTGAGCACGTTGAATTAACGCTTGCATTAAAACTTTACTTAGACCACAGCCACGATGTTCATGATGAATATAGATACTATGCTCAACCGTATATTTATAAGCTGGAAACGCTCTAAATGTTCCCCAACTAGCAAATCCTAATAACTTACCTAACTCATCTACTACCCCAATGACAGGGAAACCATTTTCTCTTTTTACCGAAAACCATGTTTTCATTGAATCAAGTGAACGGGGAACATAGTCATACAATGCGGTAGAGTTAACAATCGCATCATTTAGAATTTCTAATATTGCTACCGCATGCTCTGCTTCATTACAATCAATTAAACGGAAATTAGAATCGAGGGAATAGTTCATAAAGATTCCTTAAGAGCGGGCACCAGTTGATTAGAAACGACTAAAATATAACGAGCAACTTGAGCTGAATGATTACTGTATATGACAGGTTGATCTAATTGCATTGCCAAGCAATCCCCTTGACCTAATGCATAAGAAGTTTCACCTAATTGAATTTCAATTTTCCCTTCAACGACCCAAAGCTGCTGCTGTACCACTCTAGAGCTTTCATTAGTTTCATAAGTAATTCGAGAATGAGGCGGAAATTCAATTTCAACAATCTGGAAGGGTAATTTTAAGTTCGGAGGTGAAACTGTACGGCGTATATAGCCAGTTTCCGGATCTCGCCACTCAGCTTGTTCATTCCGACGAATAAGCGGTTGAGATGATGAATTCCCAGCTTCATTCGTAAAAATTTGAGTTAAAGGTACTTCAAGACCATTTGCTAGTTTTTCAAGAACAACTGCCGTAGGACTCGTTTCTCCTCTTTCAATTAAAGAAATAGCTGAACGGCTAACTTGGCAACGGGCAGCTAATACATCTAAAGTATATCCACGTGCTAAACGCAGCTCTCGTATTCGATGTGCAATCCTTATATTGATATCATCCATTAAAGAAGCTCAATTCCATCATTATAGATAAGTATTCCATTAAAATAGAATTACATCAAATGATTTCAAACTCTTCATTATGAATATATGGAAAATTGGGTGGACAATATAAATCTTTAGGATTAAAAACCGAAAAATAACCATTCATAGCAGCATTCTTTAAATTACTCATGCAGAACCGATTTGGCTATGTAACAATACCCTCTAAACTATTTAAGTAAGTCTTCACATGCCATTGATTATTGGAATTGATCCAGGTTCACGCTTAACAGGTTACGGAATCATTGAAAAAGATGGTAGTAAACTACGTTTTGTTGATGCCGGTACAATCCGAACGGAAACTCAAGAGATGCCAGAGCGCTTGAAGCGTATTTTTGCTGGTGTTGAACGAATTGTGAAATTTCATGGTCCTACTGAAGCTGCGGTCGAGCAAGTCTTTATGGCACAGAACCCCGACTCTGCCTTAAAACTTGGTCAAGCCCGTGGAGCTGCTATAGCCGCTTTAGTGAATTTAGATTTACAAGTTGCAGAATATACTGCACGCCAGATTAAACAGTCTGTAGTGGGATATGGTGCTGCCGATAAAGAACAAGTACAAATGATGGTGATGCGTTTACTTAACCTGACCATTAAACCTCAAGCCGATGCAGCCGATGCTCTTGCTGCTGCAATTTGTCATGCCCACGCTTCAGGAAGTATGAGCAAACTAACCGTCTTGAATGCCTTAGGTGGTATGGCTCGTGGACGAAGTCGCTCTAGTAGCCGTAGACGCTAAAGTTTTATTGTTTATTGATTTACTACTTGAGTAATTGCTTGATTCATCTCATAAGCTTGTAAACCGCGCATGCCTTGTTTGGCAAGTTGGTCACCTGCCTGAGCATGGAGAGTTACGATCTCATGTAGGGTAACTGCTTTGTGGAACTGGGCTTTTAAGCTTGCAATCATGCCCGCCAACACATCTCCCATTCCACCAGTTCCCATACCTGCATTACCTTGGGTACAAATATACAAGTTATCTTCTAAAATTAAGCTGCCTGCTCCTTTAAGCACCCACTGGCCTGCATATTTTTGCTGCAACGCATAAATCGCAGCAATTCTGTCATTTTCAATTTGCCAAGTAGAACAACCAAGTAATGTAGCGGCCTCCCCCGGATGAGGTGTTGCATAAATATGTAAACTCAATTTTTCAGGCTGCTTTGCGAGAAACCATAGGGCATCTGCATCTAATACAACTTCTAAATGTGAAGTCTGATTTAAATAATTAAACCACTGTTGATAGATTTGGTGTGCCCACTCATCACGGCCTAATCCCATTCCGAAACATACTGCATCAACCTGAGATAAAATTTCTTTAATACCGTTTTCATCGAAATCATTAATATCACGAAGCATAATATTAGGAGCTCGCGACAAAATAGCCTGATGGTGGTTGCTATGACAAACCACTGTCACTTTGCCTGCACCCGCATGAAAAGCAGCTTCAGCAGCCATAATAACAGCCCCACCCATTTGCTCATGTCCACCTATCACCAAAACATGCCCATAACTTCCTTTATGTCCAAAAGCCAAACGTTTAGGAAGTTTGATATGTGTTGGCGTCAAGTAAGCAAGAGGTTTCAGCTCTTGGTCTATTGGTATTAAATTAATTAAATGAATTTGTCCTGCATATTCTTTGCCTTGGCCTGTAAATAATCCTGCTTTAAGGCCTAAAACAGTAAATGTATGATCAGCCCGTATTGCACAAGATAAGGTAGAGCCAGTATTTGCATGTAAACCACTTGGTATATCAATCGAAATTTTTAGCCCAGCTTGCCCATTAAATTGTTGAATAGCGTGTTGCCAATAACCGTTTAATTCACGGTTTAAACCAATCCTAAACAATGCATCAATATGACAATCAAATGTCCCGTTGATCTCAAAACCTTGGTGTATTTGAACATGATTTGCTTTAGCAAAATGGACAGCGTGGTGTAAATCAGCTGACTCGCCCAACTCAGCCGCAAATATCTCTACATGGAATCCAGTCTGTTTTAAATAACTCGCTATAAAATATCCATCACCTGCGTTATTGCCCTGTCCGCACCAAACAGCAATATTCTTAAAATTTTGTTTTTGAAAAAGTACAATGAGTTGTTGAGTGATTGACCAAGCTGCTTGTTGCATTAGGCCTAATGAGGAGTTTTGCGCAGCAAACCAACGTTGCTCCCATGCCTGGATATCTTGGCTATGGTAAACTACCGCCTGCATATTCTTATCCTCTTGCATTTTTCGGTTTATGACATCTTCCAACACATCACGCATTGCAGTGCAACAAATTGATCCACATGAATTAAAAGCATGGATCAAAGCTCAAGCATTAGACTTGGGTTTTGCTGATTGTGTCATTGCCAAACCAGATGCTCAAGAGCAAATGCCACGTTTTTTAGAATACCTTGAACGTGGTTATCATGCAGATATGACCTATTTAGAAGAAAATCTGGAAAAGCGAGCAGATCCAACTTTATTGGTGCCAGGAACAAAAAGTATTATTTGCGTACGTATGAATTATTTGGTGGAATCACCAAAACCACGATATGTACCCTTCGAACCAAACTCTGCGATTATTGCCCGTTATGCTCGTGGTCGTGATTACCATAAGGTGATGCGTGGCAGATTAAAAACGTTAGCCACACGTATCCGTGAAAAAGTGGGAGATTTTGAATCCCGCCCTTTTGCAGACTCGGCACCTATTTTTGAGAAATCATTAGCTGAAAGTGCTGGAATGGGCTGGACAGGTAAGCATACTTTACTCATTCATAAAAAGTCGGGTTCATTCTTTGTCTTAGGTGAACTATTTACATCACTCGACTTACCTTTTGATGAACCTGCTACTTCTCACTGCGGTTCTTGTAGTGCGTGTATTGATATTTGCCCGACACAAGCGATTGTCGAACCTTATATGTTAGATGCTAGACGCTGTATTGCTTATCTCACCATCGAATATAAAGGAATCATTGCAGAAGAATTACGTGCAGGCATTGGTAACCGGATATTTGGTTGTGATGACTGCCAATTAATTTGCCCGTGGAATAGTTTTGCTAAAACAGCGTCTATTCCCGATTTCAATCCTAGACATGGTTTAGATAATATTAGTCTGCTTGATATTTGGCAGTGGGACGAAGCTACTTTTTTAGCCAATACAGAAGGCAGCCCAATACGACGTACAGGTTATCAATCCTTCAAACGTAATATTGCTATCGGTTTAGGCAACGCACCGTACTCAAAAGAAATTGTAGATCAGCTAAACAAAGGCAAAAGTTTACATGACGAAATCGTCAATGTGCATATTGATTGGGCAATTGAACAGCAACTTAATCAACTTTAGCTATCAAATTAAAAAAATGATGTTTTTTGCCCTATAGCTTTAATACGAATTCTGTATGATTATGTACAGTGAATTAATGCCATCATCATGGATATGACAATGACTCTACGTAATGATTGGACTCGTGAAGAAATCCAAGCTCTATATGAACAACCTTTTTTGGATTTAGTTTTTAAGGCTCAACAAGTACACCGTGAGCACTTCACTGCCAATACAATTCAGGTCAGCACCCTTTTATCTATTAAAACGGGTAAATGTCCTGAAGATTGCAAATATTGCTCTCAATCTGCACATTACGATTCAAAATTAGAAGCAGAAAAACGTATTGCTGTTGAAAAAGTAATTAGCGAAGCAAAAGCTGCAAAAGATTCAGGTTCATCTCGTTTTTGTATGGGTGCTGCTTGGCGTAACCCTCATGAGCGCGATATGCCTTATGTTTTAGAAATGGTACGTGAAGTTAAAGCATTAGGTATGGAAACCTGTATGACTTTAGGTATGCTTAATCAATCACAAGCAGAACGCCTAAAAGATGCTGGTTTAGACTATTACAACCATAACCTTGATACTTCTCGCGAGTATTATTCCCACATCATCAGCACACGTACTTTTGATGACCGTTTGAATACTTTAGATTATGTACGTCAAGCTGGTATGAAAGTATGTAGTGGTGGTATTGTTGGTTTAGGTGAAAGCCGTGAAGATCGCATTGGTTTGTTACATGAGTTAGCAACCTTACCTATTCATCCAGAATCTGTGCCAATCAACATGCTTGTTCCAATTGAAGGTACACCATTAGCTGATGTTGAAAAACTAGATGTTATTGAATGGATTCGTACTATTGCGGTAGCACGTATCATTATGCCGCATAGTTATATTCGTTTATCTGCTGGTCGTGAATCTTTAAGTGACTCAGATCAAGCTTTAGCATTTATGGCGGGTGCAAATTCTCTGTTCTCTGGTGATAAATTACTTACGACGCCAAATGCAGGTGAAGGTAAAGACCAAGCATTATTTAATAAATTAGGGTTAACAGCTGAAAAGCCAAAACCAACTGTTTCTGATTTATCAGTAGATGCGATGAGTGCTTAACCTCATCAAAATTGAAAAGCCCTGATCATTCAGGGCTTTTTTTCATTTATACAGAAGTGACTAATATGCCATAAGTAGCATTCAGAAAGGTTCCAACTCGAATAATATCCCTACCTGCCGCATGGGTAACCGATAATTCTTGGCTCAATACATCAAAGTGAAAAGTTTCAAAAACATCTTGATGATGTAAGAGCCAAGTCACTGTATCTGCTATATTATCATCCGCAATATAAGTTAAGGCTTTAAAGTCTTTACTCATAAATAACTCTTAAAAATAAATTTTATGAATTCTATATGAGTTCATTCTACCTTAAAAGAAAATCTAAGCAGCCTTCGGATTCACTAATGAACGCCCCGACAATAAGCTTGTTAACGCTTTAGGTGAAAACTCTAAAGAAAGTACATGATTCTTTAAATTGATTGAGTGGCTACTAATCAATGGTAAAAGGCCCTCTTCTGTTTCTAAAACATACTCATCCGCAATGTTTAGAATACCTTCTAGATTTGTTGTGCTAGAGGCTAGATCGTGGCTAAAGACATCATAAATTGTTTGTAAATTAAACGTCGTGTTCTGTTCAGTAGGATGTTTGAGTAAATAGTCTTTTAAAAACAAGACTAATTTATGAGCAAAGAAAAAATAATTCGGTTTATACGTGTATTTCATGTTGTTCATGGAACCAAACTCCAGATGATCTTTTATTGAATTACAACTAAAACACTAGGAATTAAACCTTAAAATTTTCTTAAAAAAATAAATATATTTACACGATATATAAAAATTAATTTTAATAATAAAAATCAACCAGTTAATTTATCCAAAAATATATAATTTATATAAAATTACAATAAAAAAATCAATTCTTAAAAATTAAAAAACTTAAATGAAAATTATTATCAAATTAATTCAAATAAAATAATTTCATGATATTTTACCATATGGTATAAATTAAAATAAAAACCGCATTTATCAATAAAAAATAACCAATCAAAATACATAAAAATATAATGTTATTCTTGTTTTTTACTTGAAAGGTGCTATATTTCAACCGCATTACTTGATCAGAATAAAAGCACTGAAGAGTAATAAAGCGATATTTATTGAATATTCTGGGGATTTTATGAAAAAATTTATTTTTATTGCGGCTAGTTCTCTTTTTAATATTGCAGCAGCACAAGCAGCTGATGGTACGATCACTATTAATGGTTTAGTAACTGATAATACGTGTACGATTGATACTGGTGATAAAAATCTTACTGTAAATTTACCAACAGTATCATCTCAATCTTTGAAAAATGCGGGCGATGTTGCTGGTCGTACACCTTTTCAAATCAATTTAACGAATTGTGCTTCAGTTGGTAAAGTCGCGACTTATTTTGAACCAGGCGCAACAGTTGATTTTAATACTGGTCGACTATTGAACCAAGCTACCTCTGGTGCAGCTGCCAATGTCAACATCCAATTATTGGGTAGCAACAATGCAGTAATTCCTGTAATTGCGAAAGGTGCTTCTGGTGCACAAGATAACTCACAATGGGTAAATGTTTCTGCTGGGGGGAATGCCGATCTTAACTATTATGCTGAATATTATGCAACTGGAGCATCTACAGCAGGTACTGTAACGTCACAAGTGAAATACACGATTATTTATCAATAAATTAAAACCAGCTTCTATTTTTAAATAGAAGCTATATCTCATCTATTATTTATTATTGAGAATATGACTCATGCTTTTTCGTGGTCGTAAATTTTTTTGGGGAATGGCTTGTCTTCAAGCATTAATTGCTACTATAGGGCATGCCGAAATAGTACTTCATGGTACACGTGTAATCTATCCATCAGATGCTCGAGAAGTAAACTTACAACTCAGCAATAACGGTACAGCACCTTCCTTGGTTCAAGCTTGGATTGATGATGGAAACGCTAAATCAACTCCCGATGAAGCGAATGTCCCTTTTATCATTACACCACCTATTTCAAGAGTAGAACCCTCTAAAGGGCAAACTTTACGAATTACTGCACTACCTAATGCTTCTCAATTAAACCAAAATAAAGAAAGTGTATTTTGGCTTAATGTATTAGATATACCACCAAGGCCGGAAGGTAAAAAACAAGAAAATAATGAAGTATTAACCAATAATTTTCTTCAATTAGCGATACGTTCACGAATTAAGTTCTTTTATCGACCAGTAAGTCTAGAAGAAAATATTAATACATTAAGTGAAAAAATTCAGTGGGTAAAAAATGGTGAAAACTTGCTTATTAAAAACCCTACTCCCTTTTACATTACAATAAGCTCAGTTTTTCAAGAAATAAATCATCAAAAAACAGATTTATTAAAACAGGGTTTAATGCTTTCTCCTTTTTCAGAAGATCAAATAAAACTTAAAAATAGCAATATAACAAATATGAGCTTTGTTTATATAAATGATTATGGTGGAAGAATTGAACAAGTAATAAGGTTCTAAGCTTACCTACTTTTTAATTTAAACACCTACTCATGAACAGGCATAAAGACGATGTCAGAATGGTTCATATCCAGTATATGCTTTAAAAAGCGCACTACATATTATTTAGTATTGAGTCTCGCAATTAATATCCCCTTAACTGTATATGCATCAGACAATATGAATAGGGAAAATATTTTAAAAGCTGACTTTGATACTAATTTTTTAGTGGGAAATGCACAGAAAATTGATATTGGTCGATTTAAGTACGGCAATCCTATTTTACCGGGTGAATATAGTCTTGACGTCTATATTAATGGGCAGTGGTTAGGAAAACGAAAGTTTGTTTTTAAAAGCACTCATTCGAATGAGAATGCAAAGACCTGTTTTACCCCAGATATGCTTTTAGAATATGGAGTTAAACCAGAAATTCTTCATCATGAAGTAAGTAGCACCCTTACCTGTAATGACTTAGACAAGTGGGTTAACGATGCTTTTTATCAATTTGATACTTCTCGTCTGAGACTTGATATTTCAATACCACAAGTTGCTTTACAAAAGAATGCTCAAGGGTATGTCGACCCACGTTTATGGGACCGTGGTATAAATGCAGCTTTTTTTGCATACAATGCTTCTGCCTATCGTATTGTAAATAATAACCATGAAACAAATCATGCGTTTATGGGTACAAATGTTGGTCTAAATCTCTATGATTGGCAATTACGCCATACTGGGCAGTGGAAATGGCAAGATCATAATGAAATACAAGAAAAGGTTTCTTCCTACACATCAAATAATACATATGCCCAAAAGGCTTTTCCCAAGCTCAATAGTGTTGTTACTTTAGGTGATTATTTTACCAATAATAATTTTTTTGATGCCCTACCTTATCGTGGGATTAACATATCAAGTGATGACCGCATGCTTCCTAACAGTATGCTCGGATATGCTCCCCAAATTCGAGGTTATGCCAAAACCAATGCAAAAGTAGAGGTACGTCAGCAAGGAAATTTAATTTATCAAACGACTGTTACACCCGGAAGTTTTGAAATTAATGATCTTTATCCCACAGGCTTCGGTGGCGAATTACAAGTCTCTATATATGAAACAAATGGAGAAATTCAAAAGTTTTCTATTCCTTATGCTTCTGTCATTGAGATGCTAAGACCTAAAATGAGCCGATATTCTTTTACTTTGGGACATTTTAGAGATGCCAATATCAATCTAAAACCATGGCTAGTGCAAGGTAAATATCAAAGAGGTATCAATAACTATTTAACAAGCTATACAGGCTTTCAGGCAACTGAAAACTACCAGTCTTTTTTAATAGGTAGCGCATTTGCAACCCCAATCGGTGCAATTTCATTTGATGCAACTCAGTCGTCAGCTGAGTTCGAACAAAAGCCCACCCTTAAAGGACGAAGTTATCGTTTAAGTTATAACCGACTATTTACTTCAACCAACACCAATTTAACTTTAGCTACGTATAAATATTCCACAGAAAATTATTTGAAATTACGCGATTCAATTTTAATTCGAGACTTGCAACAACAAGATATTGATAGCTTTTCCGTGGGGAAACAAAAAAGTGAATTTCAGATCACATTAAACCAAGGCCTTCCAAATCAATGGGGTAATTTTTATTTAGTAGGCTCGTGGATTAATTATTGGAACCAGCCTAATCGTAATCAACAATTCCAATTTGGATATAGCAATCAATTTAAAGATCTGACTTACAGTATTTCTGCAATTACTCATGAGCTTGACCAAGAAAATCAAAATTCTGGTCATGAAACTCAATATTTGTTGTCTTTATCTTTTCCACTTCAATTTAAAAAAAATACCGTTAATTTTAATAGTTCTATTTCAGAAGATAGCCGAACTTTAGGAATGAGTGGTTATATCGGAAACCGCTTTGATTATGGCTCATCAATTTCATATCAAGATCAAGGACAGACAAGCCTAAATATTAATGGCACCTACCGTACTAACTATACAACTATAGGCGCTTCTTTTGGTCAGTCCGATACATACCAACAAGAAATGATCAATTTAAATGGAAGCTTGGTCGCTCACTCACAAGGTATTTTATTTGGCCCAGACCAAGTACAGACCATGGTATTGGTATATGCGCCTCAAGCAACTGGTGCTCGAGTCGGCAATACCTCTGGTCTAAGCATTAATAAACAAGGTTATGCTGTCATTCCTTATGTAACCCCCTATCGCTTAAATGACATTAGCCTTGACCCTCAAGGGATGCCATCAACTGTTGAACTTACGGAAACAAGTCATCGTATTGCCCCGTATGCAGGATCAATCACTAAAGTTAACTTTTCAACAAAAACGGGATATGCAGTTTTTATTAGCACCCAAACACCTAATGGCGGCCATTTGCCATTTGCAGCACAAGTTTTTAATCAAAACAATGAAATAGTCGGAATGGTAGCCCAAGGTAGCCGGATTTATTTACGTACTCCCCTAACTCAAGATCATCTTTATGTGAAATGGGGACAAAGTAATAGTGAAGAATGTCAACTTGATTATGACATTCAATCAAAAATCTTACAGGAAAAACAATTAATTATTATGACAGAGGCAGTCTGCAAATGAAAAAAATGCTTATAAAGAGCGGTTTACTCATTACTAGTTTTTTTATTTATAACCAAACCTATGCCAACTGTACTTTAAGCAAGGGCTTTACCACAGTCGATATTCCAATGACGATTGGGACTATTGTAGTACGCCCGACCGATCCAATCGGAACAGTTCTCCAAAAGAATACTTTTACTATTTCACCCAATAATTCTACTGCAACTTGCAACCGTGCCAGTGACCAAATTACAGCGGCACTTCCATTAAACTATCCTGTTAGCTCGATTGGAAATAATGTGTATGCAACCAATATTCCGGGTATAGGTATTCGACTTTATAGAGAGGCATTCGACTCTACAGATTTTTCTGGATATTACCCTTATAAACGTACCTTGACTCCTAATACAACATATACGCTTTCACCAGGATATTTTGTCATGGAAGTGATTAAAACTGCTGCAACTACAGGTTCAGGTGCATTAGTTGCTGGTCGTTACAGTACCTATTATGTAACAGGACAACAAAATCGTCCTTTCTTAACAACTACAGTATTGAGCAGCTCCCCTATTCTTATTGCATCATCTTCTTGTGAAATTCAAAACGGTATAGATACGGTTGTTCAGCTTCCCACTGTGATGAAGTCAGGTTTTAGAGCCATTGGATCAACTCAAGGTGAGAAAAACTTTAATTTATCGATTCTTTGTAATGGTGGGGAAAATAACTCGGGTGTACCAACGAGTAATACACTGAGTTTAAGCTTTGACTACATTTCTGATACTTCAAATAGTCAGGTTATTAATAACAGTGCTGCTGACTCAACTAAAGCGAACGGAGTTGGTGTTGAATTGTTATGGAATATGAATGGCGCGAACAATCCTATTCGAAAAGGAAATAAACTAGATATTGGTACAGTAAGTTCTAACCAGACAGTACAGTACGATATTCCTTTAACGGCGCGTTATTATCAAACTGCTTCGAATGTAACAGCCGGTGAAGTCAAAGCTAATGCAACAGTAACGATCCAATATGATTAGTATTTCTTCTGAGCGCTAGAGCTTAGTAGTAAGTAGTGGGCTTTATAGAATGAATAATTTTTAATTAATACTAAAAAAGTCAAATGATCACACACATTATTTTTTAAATTTTACTAATAAATAAATTAAAAAAATGCTCATAAGCGAAAAAAGCTAATGAGCATTAGTGATAACCACTTAACCTGAAATACAAATTGTGGGAAATAGATCACAATTTGCATGACTATAATTTCAAAATTTAGCTTAAATATCAAGTCTTTTTTTTAACAAAAGTTTGATAAATTTATTTAACCCCTTAATTTTAAATAAAAATAAATTAAAAATAAAGTTTGCAATTTCTATTTTACAGGCTTTCTAAAGAATTATCATTCTATTAATTCAAAAAACATAAATTTTATATATACGAATGTATAGTAAAATTAAAAAGTACTCAAATAGGAGGGTTTAGTTAAAAGTAAATATTATGTAATTCGATAAATTATAAAGCTTTACATAACCTATAAGAAAAAAAACAAACACATATCTGGAAATATTTTTCAATTACAGCCTAACTTCAAGTTTTTATTACAAAACCACATGCTCATTATTTGGAAAATATTTTGTATTTTATTATTAAGTTTAGGGGCTTTCGGAGTTGGTTTAGGTATTAGTTATTTAGATTTTTTCTTATTTTTTATTGGCTTACTTTTTCTGCTGTGTTTTTTTCTAGCCTTGAAGCAAGCAAGAGAAGATGCAGGAAGTTTTCCTGATCAATAAAAATTAATTAAGCTAATTGAAGTCAAGGCTTAAGCAATATTAAACACGAAAAGATTCAAAACAATCTAAAAGAAAATCCATTACTACCCTTACTGCAGGACTACTCCGCAGATCTTCATGAATTACTAACCAAATTTCAGCACTCATTGGGTCATCATCAGGTAATTTTACTAAATGACCTTGCTGGCCTAAAAAATCAGGTAGTACAGCTAAGCCAACTGCTCCACAAGTAGCCCGCCATTGAAGCTCAGGATGATTCGTAACCATAACAGGCTCTTTATAATTTAACCGTTGTTTTAGCTTTTGCTGTTTTTGTCCTTGAACTCCACCAACTTCAACGCTAATCCATTCATAGTTTTCTTCTTGTATAGCATCCAAATATTCTTGGGCTGCATATATGCCAAAAGGAACTTCACCAGCTTTACGCGCAATTAGATAATCATCTTTAGGGCGTCCAAAGCGAACTGCGATATCTGCTTCGCGATGCTGTAAGGAGGCATAATGAACATCACCGAGTATTCTCAATTGTAGCTCAGGATATTGACGATAAAACTTACCAAGATGAGGCATTACCAAATGTGCAGCCGTAGCTGGCGGTAGACTTACCGAAACTACTCCACTAATTTCCTGTTGTCCTGCCTGAGCCAGACGTTCAATAGAAAATGTTTCTTCCATCATACGTGTCACAATTTTGGCCAGACGCTCCCCCTCTGAAGTTAAAATATAAGTACGAGGTCTACGGTCCACTAATTTTAGTTTTAAATTATCTTCTAACTGGGCAATTCTTCTTGCAACAGTAGCATGGTCAACACCTAACTTTCTTGCAGCAGCTGAAAGTGTCTTCTCTTCAGAAAAAACTGAAAAGTAATGTAAATTTTCCCAATCAATCATTGTGCAAATTTTCACATCAGAGATGAATTAATATGGAATTGTACACCTTTATGTGATTACTCAGAATAAAGACATTCTTTTTCGGAGCCTAATCATGAATAAATCAATGGTGTATGCCTATACTGGTGTTGTAATCACAATGCTGTTTTGGGGCTCGGCATTTAATGCGATGTCTTATGTGATTCAATATATGCCACCTCTTTCAGCAGCAGCTGAACGTTTTACAATTGCAAGCCTTGGTCTATTTATTCTTTTTGCAGCTATAGGAAAGCTACGTTGGGCCGCATTACGGCAAAATTTAGCTATCTATCTTATTATTGGAATTATAGGTATTGCCGGTTTTAACCTAGGCTGTTTCTATGGTTTACAAACCACCTCAGCAGTCAATGGCGCTTTAATCATGGCCACAACACCTTTAATTACTTTATTGTTAACAATTTTACTTGATGGAGAAAAACTAACACTTAATAAGTCTATTGGTGTTGTATTTGGCTTAAGTGGTGTACTTTTTGTTATTAGTCATGGCCATATTTCAACGCTATTATACTTAAAAATAGCAATCGGTGACTTATTCATCTTACTAGGTGGTGTCAGTTTTTGTTTAGCGAATGTGCTATCACGCCGTTATGTAAAAAATGCTACACCTTTAGAGACCACAACATTTTCTATGATGTTCGGTGCTTTGACTTTAATCATATTAAGTGTAATTTTTGAGCACCCTTCTCAAGCAATTGCTATGGCGCCTATCACTGCACACTTAGCTATGGGATACGTCATTATTTGTTCTACCATGATTGCTTATTTATTTTGGTTTAATGGTATTCAAAAACTAGGTGCAGGCCGAGCATCAATCTTTTTTAACTTTGTTCCAGTTTTTAGTATGTTAGTTGCCTTGTTAGCTGGTCAATCACTTAATATCTGGCAACTTATAGGCACAGCTTTAGTCATGCTTGGCGTGATGAGTAGTGGAGGATTTATTCAGATTAAACGTCCTGCACTTATAGCTAAGCCTTGCACAAAGTAATGATCACACAAATTCATCTTAATTATTGCGTTGTAACAAAGAATGTATGTTTCTTTAAAACTTAACAAATGGTTGCCATATATAGTTTTAAAACACAACAAGGAGAATTAAGATGAATTTGGATTTTACAACTATCGAAAAACAGGCCAAATTGCTAAAAGAAGAGCAAGAGAAACTAGAACAGCAAGATCATGATTTTCAGTTAGCTTTAGACAAGCATAGAGAATCATTAAAAAATTTATTTAAAGAACTTTTTCATGATCGAGAAATTAAAACAGAAAATGGAGGACAGTTTTGTGTAGTATTTGGTGATTTTAAAATATCTCTACTCATTGAAACAGCCAAATTCGAGAACGGTGTTCCTGTTAAATTAAATTCCGTTAATCCTATTATTGTTAAATTTAAAAAGGATAAGCCCGTTGCAAAAGCCCAATTTTCTGATGCAACCCAATATCTTGATAGTGGTTTTGAAACACCCCACTATCAGTACTATTACAAACACGCTGATAAAACACAATTAGTTCAATTTTCGGAGTTACCTGTATTTTTTCAAGCAATCCTTGATGCAGAAGTCTGATTATCTGCCCTCAATGGAGGGCTTTTTTATAAACTGAATTTACGGATCAAACAGACTCATCTTTATAAAAATAGTCATAACATCAGTTTCGTTTTCTCAACTCGTTTTAATTTACAAACAAAAAAATTTTAAGGTATCGGCTTAAAAAACCATTTGCTTCTTTTTCAAATAACTTGTATATACATGTTTGTATTTGTTTATACAAAAATGGATCTAATAATAGAAAAGCTCTTAAAGGATAAGGAGAGTGTTATGGACTCATCAGCTGGGAAATCGAAAAGCGGATTTGTTGAAAACCGAAGTATTGACTTTATTCCTGAAAATGAAAGGCATGGCAGTATATTTGCCCAATTTACGCTTTGGTTCGGGGCCAATTTACAGATTACAGCTATTGTTACAGGTGCATTAGCCGTCGTATTAGGTGGTGATGTATTTTGGTCAATCATTGGCCTCTTTATTGGACAATGCTTTGGTGCTGCCGTTATGGCTTTACACGCAGCTCAAGGTCCAAAACTCGGCCTCCCACAAATGATTTCGAGTCGAGTCCAATTTGGGGTATATGGCGCATGTATTCCCATCATTCTTGTTTGTCTTATGTATATTGGCTTTACGGCCACTGGTGAGGTACTCGCTGGTAAAGCAATTGCTCATCTAGCACAGGTGAGTAATACAACAGGTATTTTAATCTATGCTTGTTTTATTATTATATTTGCGACAATTGGCTATCGTTTAATTCATTGGGTAGGCAAAGTTGCAAGTGTTATTGGTTTAATTGCTTTTGTTATTATTTTAACTCAAATTTTAGCTCTCTCTAATATTTCAGAATTGCTTGCTGTACGGCATTTTAGCTGGTCATCATTTTTATTAGCAGTTTCTCTTTCTGCTTCTTGGCAAATTTCATTTGGACCTTATGTAGCAGATTATTCTCGTTATCTTCCTACAAAAACATCTTCAACACGCGTATTTTGGGCAGTTGGGCTTGGGTCTTTAATAGGCTCCCAAATTTCAATGATGCTCGGTGTATTCATTGCTCAAGTCTCGAATGGTGGTTTTGTTGGCAATGAAGTTCAGTACGTTGTAGGCATGAATCCAATCGCTCTTGTGATTACTTTTTTATATTTTAGTATTGCATTCGGAAAGGTCACGTTATCTACACTCAATGCTTATGGCAGTTTTATGTGTATTGCGACCATTTGGAACAGTTTTAAGCCAAGTGCTCAAATTTCAAAATTAACGCGACTTACAATTGTTCTTGCAATGGTAATTATCTCAACATTTATTGCAGTTGTAGGTGAACATACTTTTTTAAGCGCATTCAAATCTTTTATTTTGTTTCTTCTTACATTTTTCATTCCTTGGAGTGCAATTAATTTAGTTGATTACTATTTTATTTCTAAAGAAGAATGCGATGTAGATGCCTTATATGACCCAAATGGTAAATATGGCCGCTGGAACACGATTGGAATCGCTTGTTATTGTATTGGTATCTTACTTCAGTTGCCCTTTATTGATAGTAAATTCTATAAAGGACAAATTGCAGAAATGTTGGGTGGAGTCGATTTATCTTGGTTAGTGGGATTGTTATCCACTGCAGTTTTATATTATGTACTTGCCAAAAGAGCTCAAATAAAAATTTCAAAAGCTCTTCAACTTGAACGAATAAAATAATGTTAAGACGAGATATCAAAGTCTAAAATAACACTTTGATATCTCATTAATATTTTCTACTGTTGAGCAGTACTTGGTTGTGCAGAGGCAGGTAATCCAAATAACTTGTCGAATGTCCAATTAAATATGAATGTATAAATTGGAATGATAATAATAAATGCAACATCTAACCAAAATGCAGCAACAAGAGAAATATTCATCCACCACGCAATAAGCGGAATTAAGAACATTACTAAAGTAATTTGAAATCCGATCGCATGCGCAATTCTTCGTTTAACCGTACGCGACTTACTTTCTTGGCGAGCCTCCCATTTTTCATAAAGAATGTTGTAGATAAAGTTCCACGTTACCGCAATAGTAGTAATCATCACTGAAAGTGGCCCAGTGTGCTCTACACTATCTCCGGCCAAAAGAGCCAAACCTACTGATGAAATCACCATTCCAATAATTTCATATGAAGAAACATAAACAATACGACGTTTTAAACCTTGCATAATCTTTCAACTTTTATCACTTCTTTTTATTTTAGTTTCAGTTAAAATCACATATAAAGTTAACAGCTTTCAGTTCTACTGATATCAAAATGAATTTTAATAGTGAAAATATCGAACTTTTCTTAACCGTATTAGATACTGGATCTTTCTCGGCCGCGGCACGAAAGTTAAATCGAGTGCCATCAGCAGTGAGTATGGCAATTGCCAATATTGAAGCAGAACTTGGTTATCACTTATTTGAACGTACACACCGCAAAGTTATTCCTACCGCGGCGGCTTTAGCATTGGAACCTCAAGCCCGTATTATTGCTGAACAGCTTAGGCTATTAGCTACGCATGCTTATGAACTTTCACTTGGTCTTGAAAGTAAATTAAAAATAGGTGTGGTTTCAGATGCGAATACTGGATTACTTTTTAAAGCCATAAAGCAACTAGCAGAGAAGTTTCCTCTTCTTAACCTAGAAATTATTACAGCTCCTCAAGATGATATTCTAAATTTACTTTATACAGAAAATATTAGCCTTTGCCTTGCAGGTTCAAACCTCAATATAAAAATGCGTGAAAGCTTACAATTAGTAATGACAGAAACAGTTGTTGCTACTATCTCTGCTCATCATCCGTTTTTAAAAGAACAGAATAAGTTAAACACGATTGAAGAGTTAATTAATATTCGGCAAATTGTGGTCGCAAGTAGTGAGCTGGATATGGAAGACTCACGTTCAATCATTGGAGCAATGTACTGGAAAACGAATAGCTTACAAACAGCAATTAATATGGTCGAAGCTGGCTTAGGATGGGGAAATTTTCCCTTATCTTTGGTAAAAGAAAAGATTGAACAAGGCCACTTAGTTCAATTAGATTTTAAAAATACGAAAAATCATTTGCCTTTATCTATTTATCTTATTTGGCTTCAAGATAAACCGTTATCGAAAGCAGCCAGAGAGCTTGTCCAGATTGTTCAAGCAAACTTATCTCAAAATTGTCGTTAAAAAACCGCCATTTAGACGGTTTTTTTAGGAGCTATTTAGATTTATTAGACTCTATAACTTTTTCATCATAATGCTTATAACAATAGCCAAACATCGCACCTGCACTGAAGAAAAACATTGCTTTAAACATGATGACACTCCTATGCCTTATTGATTGAAAGTTAAACTTAGCATTTAGCCATGTTTCACTTTGAATAATATTTAAATCAGTTTTGTTCATAATGAAAAATTACGTGACAATCTTTTTCAATTTATTAAAAACACTTATTTTATTGATTTTATTATATTAATTTTTATAAAAAACGAGAACTCTATGATTAAATTAAAGAAAGCAAAAAGCCTATTCATGATGAATAGGCTTCTTACTGTATTTCAGGACTAAGCAATAATAATAATTATCAAAAATACTCTACTACTGTATAAATTCCAAGTGTTTTAGTCAAGTATAAAATTGATCAATTACAAAAGGTTGTAGAAAATGAGAAACAATCTTCATTCTAGGTTTTATCCATAAAACTTACTTTAAATTTATACTATTTTTGAACCCGTACAGCTTCTATTTCTAGCTTTGAAAGGACAAAATTTTATAGGTTAATATTGATAGATTTAATAAGTTCATCTCGATAGGGACCAAGAATAATTTGCTCAACCTTGTTCATTCTATTACGCATATCCTGAGCATGAGCAATATTCTTAACGTCTAGCTTTTCTTCATACCCCTCTGTTCTTTTGCTAACTAATGGTTTATTAGTTAAATGATTTAACACAAAATAAAATGTTCTACGTAGATCTTGAAAAGTAAAAGAAAGATTACATTGCTCATTAATTTTTTTTCTAAATTTCGAAATATTAATAATATGACCAGATTCAGATTTTACAGATGGAAAAACCCACTCTCCTTTATTTTGTATTCTTCGTTTTTTCATCAGATACCAAAGAAAGTTTCCCATATAAATTTTATAGTACACATTATTGTATGGATTTATAAAAGACAGAGTTCCTTCCACTAAATCTATATTTTTCCAATGTAAAGATTCACACTCATTCCTAAAAAGCCCTGTTAATATAAGTGTTAATAAAAAATCCTTATTTGTTTCATTTTCCTGTCCCCTACCTTTATATTCAATAATTGCTTGCACCCACTTGGTTAAATTATCCACATCGATATAGTTTCTTCGAGGTGGAATTTCTTCCCAGAGCTGTTTCTTCTTTAACAAATTAACCGGATTTATCCTTGGTATAATTACTTCACGATTTTTAGTTTGATAATACTTAATTGAAAAACGATAGACCGCTCTAAGTACACGCATAGATAAATTAGCTTTTGCATAACTATACTGAGATAGCTGAATATACTTTTCTTCAATCATCTGTTCAGTAATATCAATCAGTTTAAGTTCACTTAAGTCTATTAAATATTTTTCTATAACTTCTTTATAGTCGGCTAATGTCCTTTCTTTTAACTCGTGGTGATTTATATATACTTGGAAAGCTTCTTTGAGATAAGGCTGGTCAATTTTCTCATTTAAACTATTTTTTAATATTTTACTATTTTTAATGCTTAAAGGGTTTGAGTCAGTTAACTCTTTTAACTTCTGCTGTGCAAGTATACGGGCGTCTTCAAGAGTAATTTTTTCATAATCCCCTAATTTACAACGTATTGATTTCCCTTTTACTTTCTTCTCCACAATGTAAGTTTTATAAGAGTTATTTACACGAATAGCAAAGCCAATAATCTCGCTATCACGATAAATAGCCGGTGTGAGTTCAAGTTGATCGATAAATGACTTCGTTAGCTTTACTCGTGAAGTGCTCATAAGCTAGAATCCCTATCGCTTGTGATAATTAACAATATAGCAAAATATTTTTCAGGTCTACTGCTGCTACTTTTGAAAAATACTTGTGTTTAATAAAAAAATTGATTAGTATTGCAGGCACTGAAAAGCCTTGAGATTAAAAGCTTTTCTGATTATAGGGCCTATAGCTCAGTCGGTTAGAGCAGCGGACTCATAATCCGTTGGTCCACAGTTCGAGTCTGTGTGGGCCCACCAAATACAAACCCCAAAAACTTTAAGTTTTTGGGGTTTTTTAACTTTAGATATTTTTAAAATATAGCCAAATATCACTTCATTATTCAAAAATTGTTCAATTAAACATTAAAAGTCTTTTCCAATTTCCATATTGTTGAGCATTCCTTTTCAACCTTTAGGACTGTTATAAATGTTTGAGTTGATTATTTGACCTGTTCTTAAGCTAAATTTTGTTTCAGGATTGATTTCGAGTTTTCCATTTGAACATCCCAAAACTTTTCCCATAAATCACAATATTCGAGGCATAGGTTTTCTAAATAAGTGTAGTCTTCTTCTGTACAAGCTTGCATTAAAATAAACCATAGATCTTCTTCATGGTCGTCATCTGCTGCCTCAGCAGTTTCATCTTCAGATACTCCATGCACATGGTAATAGCCACCACCCTCGACCGCTATACCTACAGCACTGGTTGCTTTTCGTAAAGGTGGACTGTACAAAATAACTTCTTCTTCAGCTACAGCTAATAAAGCAGAAACGGCTTTATAGTCTTTATAGGAATTTTCTAGAAACTCTCTCACCTGATGTGCAATTTCTGTTGGTTGATAACTCCGGCGCTCTTCCTCCGTCACTCCAAAATCATCAAGGACATCTTCAAATAAAGGATAATGTGCATATTCTGGGTTACCTTGATAATAACCGTCTTTGTCGGTCCCAGGCCGAAACCCAAACTCATCAAATATGTTAAGACTCAAAAGACAGCGCGGAAACATCTTTGCACCTGCATGCAACCTAGGTTCTAACTGCTTTGTCTGGTATTGAGCCATTAATAAAGCGTCTGTAAATGTTTGTACGATTGCATGTCGATACTCTAAATGAATACGCTTTAAGTTTTCTTTATTAATTTCACCGTTATTTAAAGTTTCTATTGCAGGATGATGAGATACTGGGTGTTTCGCGATCTTGGCTCTTAATTGAGTTAAAAAATTAAGATTTTTGTCCCAAATTTCAGCTAAAATGCTTTGTTTCATCCCTGCAAGTGCTTTTTTTCTAGGATTATTAAAGTCCTCAAATTTTTTAGGCATAATCCACTCTCATTAAACTTATTAATTTTTTAAATTTCCATATTCTATTTTAAAAACAAATAGTTAAGATAAAAACAAGACTCTTTTGTTGAAAATTCATATTAGAATTAAAATTCTACTAAATCAAATAGAATATTTAAAAAATTTATAAATAATCTTGAGTAGCTTTTATAATATTAGCTTGAATAAAATTATGTTTTTGATTATGATTAATTTGATTAAAATTTTAAAATCTATATCAAGTAATAATTAGTTTCAATTATATGGAAATGTAATGTCAAAAAAAGAAGATATTATAAATACTGCTTTAGAACTTTTTAACCAAATTGGTTACAATGCTACAGGGGTAGACAAAATTATTGCTGAATCAAATGTAGCCAAGATGACTTTCTACAAATATTTTCCCTCTAAAGAAAGTTTAATCATGGAGTGCCTACATCATCGAAATATTAATATACAAAATTCAATTTATGAAAAATTAAGCTTACATCCAGATGTGAGTCCAATTGAGAAAATACATCTAATTTTTAATTGGTATATTGACTGGGTTAATAGTGAGAATTTTAATGGTTGCCTATTTAAAAAGGCTTTTATTGAAGTGTCTAAACAATACACCTCAATTCGTGAACCATTTCAAGAATATACAAATTGGCTTATAAATTTATTAAATAGTTTATTAGTAGAGCTAGATATTAAAGACCCTACTCCACTTACTCATATCATCATTTCAATTATTGATGGTATTATTATTGATGGGACAATTGATAAAGATCTGATTGATCCTTCTAAGAAATGGCAATATATTGAGTATTTAATTAAAACTGAAAATCCTTAATATTTTTTATGTATAAAATAATACTTTAAAAATTCAATTATATATTTTTCTATTATTAAATTAGAATATAATATTTAAAAATATTTTTAAATTAAAATAAATAAAATTTGTTTGGAAGATAATTTTCTACCTTTTTAGACAAACTCATATTAGAATTCTGCAACCTTATTGTCTCCCACATCTCTATGAAAAAGTTTTTAGGCAATTCTATCTTCAAAGCAGTTGGTTGGACCTATGATGCAGATCCTACAATTCTTGAGAAAAAACAAGTTATTATCGGTTTTGAACATACTTCTAACCTTGATGCGATCTTATCAATTGCTTTGTTTCAAATATTAGATTTAAAAATTCATACACTAATAAAAAAAGAACTTTTCAAAGGTCCAATGAAGCCTATCCTTGAAAAGCTAGGTGGCATTCCCGTTGACCGAAAAGCAAGCAAAGATATCGTCTCTCAAATGGTCGAAAAATTCCAAAGTAGTGATACATTTAACCTAGTGATTGCACCTGAAGCAACGCGTGCCAAAGATGGATCGGAACGCAAACCTATTCGAACCGGTTTTTGGCATATTGCTAAGGCAGCAAATGTTCCGATTGTGCTGATGTATGCAAATGCAAGAACCAAAAAAGGCGGTATTTTAGGTAAGATTTATCCTACCGACTTACAAAAAGATCTTGAAACGATTAAAGAACTTTATGCGCAATATGATATTGATGTGAAAATTAACTAGCTAACTTTCTCATGAAGTTTGAGCCTATATTTTTATGTAAATTTAGGCTCTCTAAGCTTATTTAATTGGCTAACAAAACGTAAGGCAACAGTTTTCAAGAAAACCATGCCTATGCTAATATTCTGTCACTTTTGCATTTTTTAATTTTTGGAGTTCACTTCCATGGCGGGTCATTCTAAATGGGCCAATATTAAGCATCGTAAAGCGAAACAAGATGCCAGTCGCGGTAAAGTTTTTACTAAATATATTCGTGAAATTGTCACTGCTGCAAAACTTGGTGGTGCAGATCCTGCCAGTAACCCTCGCCTTCGTGCCGTTGTCGAAAAAGCGCTTTCTGTCAACATGACACGAGATACCATTAACCGTGCAATTCAACGCGGTGTGGGTGGTGAAGATAATGATGATTTAAAAGAAGTAACCTACGAAGGTTACGGTGTAGGTGGTGTTGCTGTTCTTGTTGAGACAATGACAGACAACCTGAACCGTACAGTTCCAGATGTTCGCCATTGTTTCAGCAAAACTAATGGTAACTTAGGTACCGCAGGTTCTGTTGCTTACCTATTTACCAAACGTGGTGAGATTACTTTTGACGATGTTTCTTTAGAAGATAAGATCATGGACGTTGCTTTAGAAGCTGGTGCAGAAGATATTGAAGTTTCAGAAGATGAAATTTTAGTAATCACTTCTCCAGAGACTTTTGGTGAGGTTCAAGATGCTCTTGCAGCTGCTGGTTTAAAATCAGACAATGCTGAAGTAGTGATGAGCCCTTCTACTAAAGCAGAAATCACTGATATTGATCAAGCTAAACAAGTGATGAAACTCATTGATATGCTTGAAGATCTAGACGATGTACAAAACGTTTATACAAACGTTGAGTTTAGTGATGAAGTTTTAGCGCAACTTGATGCCTAAGACGAAAAAACGCACCAAATGGTGCGTTTTTTATACTTTATTTAATAAGTTATAACAGTTAAATACATTGTATTCTTTAATGACAAAGCTCGAATGCAGAGCAACGACATTATCAATTTTACCAATCCGTCTTAATAAAATTTCGCTGTAGTCGTCCATATTACGTGCAACTAATTCAAGAATAAAATCGGCGCTTTGACCAGTCACCAAAAAAGCATTTGTTACTTCAGGAATGGCTTCAATTTCAGAAAGAAATTTATCAAATGTCTCACTATCATGCTTGCTTAAAGAGACTTGTAGCAAAATATGCAAAGTAAAACCCAATTTGCTAAAGTTAATTTCTCTTTTGAGTTGCCCCATGATATTAGCTTCAATCAAGTGTTTAATTCGGCGATGAACAGAACTAACTGAAAGATTAATCCGTTCTGAAAGCTCATTCAAATTCAGGTCTTCATGAGACAAAATTTCCAGAATTTGTTTATCAAAACGGTCTAACTCCATTCTTTGCTCCAATTAACACGCTTTATAAATTACAGTATATCCTAAAGCTAAGCCTACTTTGGAAATCAAATACCATTAAAAGAGAGAATTAAGCTTTACCACCCTCTTAATCTAAACTTTTGCTTGTTAACTGTGCAGTAGTATAACGTTCATAGCGCATTTTCAATTACTTATAGTCTATAACTCTTCAACGATTTAATTAGTATATGAATAAAAGCATAATTTAATTTTTAAAATTTTATAATTTCTTAATTAAAATCAATGAGTTTAAATAATTTTAAAAAGTTGGCACTCTTTTTGTTATGCACATATTGGAAATCTTTTATATCCAATGTGGGGAATGCCTGTGAAAAATATCAAAACATTAATTCTTGCAATGAGCACTATCAGCTTAACCGCTGTAGTTATGCCAGCTCATGCTGCTACTGATGCAGAAGTAGATGCTTTACGCAAAGAAGTTAGTGAGTTAAAGCAACTGGTCCAGCAATTATCAAATCAGCAAAAAGCGGTAACTGTAGTAAATACTCCAACAGTTCCGCCAACTACAATTGCGGCAAGCTCACCCGTTCCTCAGAGCAAACTGGGTTGGATGCAAATGCCTGATGGTCAAACGCAAGTCAAGCTTTATGGGAATGTACGTGTAGATGCAACCTATGACTTTAAGGGGTCAAATGGCAGCATTTCAAATGGTGCTAACTACCCTTTAAATAAAGATGACCCAAGACAGGACTCCTTAAATGTATCTGCAGCGACTACACGCATTGGGTTAGATCTTACTCGACCTACACAATATGGCGATTTAACAGGCAAAATTGAAGCCGATTTTATGGGTGGCAATGGCGATAATGGCAGTGGAACTTTCCGTGTACGCCATGCCTATATGTCTTTAGGTAAATGGTTAGTTGGTCAAACCACTTCACCTTTCGTCAATACAGATACTTCTCCGGAAACACTAGACTTTACTGGTGCAGTAGGTACAGGAACCACACGTACTGTACAGGTTCGCTATACTCAACCAATTAATGCTCAACAAAAAATATTAGTTGCCTTAGAAGGTGGTGATGTTGAAAAAGTGAGTAATGCTGCTGGAGGAAGCCGTTTCCCTGCTCTAACAACTCGTTATGATTTCAAAACCGCAGATAATAAAGGCTTATTACAGCTTCATGGTCTTGCCCATGAAAATCGAGTAGCGCCTAAAGATAGTTCATCTGAAGAAAAATTTGGCTGGGGTGTAGGCATCGGTGGCAAGTACGATATCACGCCTCAGGATAGTGTCGTTGCCAACTATTATCATGTTAAAGGTGATGGCCGCTATTTATCTTATAGCAACTCTGCATATGCTTACGATACAACTACTCAAGATATCAACTTAGGTGAATTTGATAGTGCGGTGATCGGCTACCAACGGAAATGGAGCCCTATTCTCCGCTCTACTTTCGCAATAGGTGGTATTCAATATAAAGATGATAACGTCTATGCAAATAGCAATTTAACCAATACTAGCTATAACAAAGAAATTTATAACGCTTTGGTCAACTTAATCTGGAATCCGGTTAAAAATATTGATTTAGGTGCAGAATATACTTACGGCCAGCGTGAAACTTTTGCAGGTGATAAAGGTGATTACTCACGCATAAATTTATTAGCAAAATATAATTTCTAAAATTTAGATGTAAAAAAGAGCCACTCTTGGCTCTTTTTTATTGTCACAATTAGTGCATTGCCTGAATTTTTTCCAAGAAAATTTTAGCGCGCTCATGACGTGCCTCTAAATTATCAAAGAATTCATGGGTTGGGCAATCTTCAAGAATTTTACCTTCATCCATAAAAATTAAACGGTTAGATACGCGTTTTGCAAAGCCCATTTCATGTGTCACACACATCATGGTCATACCTTCATGAGCAAGTTGCACCATCACTTCAAGAACCTCGCCTACCATTTCTGGGTCGAGTGCCGAAGTAGGTTCATCAAACAACATACAGATTGGGTCCATTGATAAGCCACGGGCAATAGCAACACGCTGTTGCTGACCACCAGAAAGTTGCCCTGGAAATTTATCCTTATGGGCAAGCAGACCTACACGTTCTAAATATTTAAGACCTTTTTCACGCGCTTCAGCAACTGAACGTTTTAAAACTTTTACTTGGGCAATGGTTAAATTTTCCAAAACAGTCATGTGAGGAAAAAGTTCAAAATGCTGGAATACCATCCCTACCCGAGAACGGAACTTTGCAAGATCAGTTTTCGGATCTTTTAGTGAAACCCCATCAACAATAATGTCGCCCTGCTGAAACGGCTCTAAAGCATTTACAGTTTTAATGAGCGTTGATTTGCCTGAACCAGATGGCCCACAAACAACAACGACATCACCTTTTTCAATACTCGTCGTGCAATCTGTTAAAACCTGAAAATCACCATACCATTTAGAGATATGTTGGATGTCTATCATTGGCATTTAAAATCTCCAATTAGCGAATGATGGCAATTTTTTTCTGCAAACGTTTGACTAATTGCGATAGCACAAACGAGCTACAGAAATACACCACAGCGACGATTAAATAGAATGTTGCTTTCGTTTCAGGACCATAGGTATTAGCCAAAGTATCTGCACGCCCCAAGAAGTCTGGTGCACTAATAACATAAACTAATGACACATCCTGAAATAGAATGATGGTTTGAGTAAGTAATACCGGAAGCATATTGCGAAAGGCCTGCGGTAACACCACATAACGCATGGATTGTCCGTAGGTAAATCCTAAAGCGTAGCCTGCATTGACTTGCCCTTTTGAAATAGACTGAATACCCGAACGTACAATTTCCGAGAAAAACGCAGCTTCAAAAATGGCAAAAGTCACAACGCTGGAAAATAATGGCCCCCAATACGTATCTGATTGAAACTCAAATATCTTTGGCAACAAGAAATAAAAAATAAAAATAACCTGAATTAATGGGATACCACGGAATAAATCTACATAGAACTTGGCAAAGTTACTTGCAAGGGCGTTGTTGGATAAACGCATCATTGCCAAAGGAGTTCCGATGAGGATACCCCCCATCATTGCAAGCACGGTTACGGTAAGTGTAAAAATAAATCCTTCTTTTAATGCCGCAATAACATCAGGATTATGCAATAGAGAAAAATCCATAATTATTTTCCTCCCGAGCCTAAACCTGGTACAGCCATGCGTTTTTCAATCCATGCCATTATAAATTTAATGGTGTATGTAATGATTAAATAGACAGGTGTAGACAGAATAAGAATGATAATGTCCTGTGAAGTCTCTTCACGCATGGTTTTGGTATAAGCAAAGAAATTTAAAACACTTAAGGCATATAAAACTGCCGAGTTTTTAAAGACGTTCATTGCTTCTGACGTAATCGTTGGCCATACCGTACGGTATGCCACTGGCAAAATCACATAACGATAACTTTGAGCGGTGGTAAATCCCATAGCCGATGCCGCAAACTTTTGACCACGAGATACCGTGTTAATTCCGGCTCTGACATGCTCCGAAACACGCGCCGCAGTATAAAGACCTAAAGCAAAAACACCGATAATAGCAGGTTGTTGATTTAAAATGTTTTTCCACCATCCCCCTGCTACAACATCTCCACTTCCTGCACTTAAACTGTCCGGTAAGAACTCCGGAAAAACAAAAGCCCAGAAGAATAACTGTACAATTAATGGAATATTACGGAATATTTCGACATAGCAGTTGCCGATAAAAGCAAGTGGTTTATTGGGTAAAGTACGAATTACCCCGAGGAGAGAACCTAATAAAAATGCGATAAGAAAGGCTACAATGGCAGTCCAAACCATAGTAAAGACACCAGAACCTAACATTTGTAACCATGTGGGCGCCTCAGCATAGGCATTGTAGCTAGAACTACCAATAACCTTACAAACTGATTCTGCCCATGCGGCTTTATCGACACCATATTCATTAGACTCCGCACAGAATATAGTCCAGTTTAGTGAGCCGACTGACATGTTTGCCCCTTAAATTAATATCTTTAGAAAATAGACCACTTGTGCAAATGAATTTTTACACCTGCACAAGTAAATTTAGGACAAAAAGATCCAGTTAGATTCCTGCATCTGTTGGGTGAGCTTTGAGTTTTTTATAAGATGAACTTTGTTGCATGTTCAAATTAGTATTTTTCGGTGGAATTGGCGATAAGAACCATTTTTTATATAAAGCATCCATTTGACCAGTTTTCCATAAGTTATTTACAGTACGGTCAGCAATTGCTTTAAATTTTGGATCATCTTTTGCAATCATAATGCCATAAGGTTCTGATGAAAGTACTGGACCAACAATTGCAAATGCTTTAGGTGTAGAAGACTTAGCAATTAAGCCTGCTAAAATATTATCATCCATTACAAATGCAGCAGCGCGTCCAGATGCCATCATGGCAAAAGAGTCAGCATGGTCTTTACCATAAATATTTTGTACATTAATTGCTTGGCCTTTTTCATTCATCTTAATGTACTTGTCAGATGTAGTACCTTGAGTAGTAACAACTGCTTTACCATTTAAGTCTGCCAAACTTTTAATACCAGAGTTTGCTTTAACAGCCATGCGTACTTCTGTTGCATAGTAGTTAGTTGAGAAACCCACTTGTTGCTGACGCTGTTTAGAATTTGTGGTGGTACCACATTCCATATCAATATTGCCCGCTAAAAGCTCAGGAATACGTGTTGATGAAGTTACTGCCTTGTATTCAACTTTTAAACTAGGCATTTTCAATTCTTTTTTAATATCATTTGCAAACTGGTTACAAATGTCGACTGCATAACCTACTGGTTTACCTGCAACAACATATGAAATCGGGTCAGACGATTCTCGGTGGCCAATAACGATTTTCCCAGTACTTTTAATTTTAGCTAATGTATCTGCTGCCTGAATTTGAGAAGTAGCACCAACCGTACAAAGCATAACTGTTGAAACAATGAGAGAGGTTGCAGAACGTTTCATAAGAACTCCTTGATGATCATTCCCTCTATTTGTCTACAGAATCATTCATATAGAGAAATAGAGTGATTTATTATTAAATTGCAATTATCGAGCCAACTTTTCCAAGTAGGACACGTCCATTTGCTTCACTTATTATTTATCTGTTTCGCAGAATTAATACCTTTAAAACTGCTCACATGTTTCTACTTTAATCTATGTTTTAATCTTCTGTCTATTATTAAGCTCATCTATTTACACTTAAATGTGGCAATTATTGATTACAATGTAAACACATGCACAATAAAGTGGCTTAAATTTTTCTAAAAACTGTTTTTAGCAAAAGTAACTTTTATCCCCAAAATAAAAGATCAAATTTATTAGTAGCTTATACTTAAGTTGAATAAACAGTAATAAATATTAAATTAAGCATCAAAATAATGTACATAAATGTTTTATTAAAAATCATTTATAAAATTGATAGTAATATTTTTTAAGTATCTTTAAGGTTAAAAAATAAAAAAGCCCCGATTTTATCGGAGCTTTTTAAAAAATAAAATTTAAATTCCTCGCCAGTCAACCCGTGCATTACGTTCAGTTTGATATATTCTTAAAACGTACTGTCCAAGCGGCAAATCAAGTAAATATTTCTGATAATTACTCCAATCGGGCGATACTTCCCCATCTTCTTCCCTTTCCCATGGTGTACCTTTTATTTCTAATAAAGGTGCAAGCATAGAACATACTGAAATATCAGCAAGGCTTAAGCGGTCACCAACCATATAACGTGCTTGGTTTTCAATTAAATAGTGGTTTAACTCATTAATGAGTTCATCCATGCGTCCTTTTGACTGACTTACGAGCTCTTCTTCAAGCTTATAATTCTTCTTGACTAGAGTCTTGAGAAACGGTTTTGATATTTTCTCAAACTGTCGTAAGTAGCCTTGTTCGCCCATCATAATCTCTAGAGCATGATCTCCTTGAGCTAAAGTATGAGCAAGTGCCCAACGACGTACATGCACCCCAAGTTCATCTGCCAAACTATCAATTTTAAGAGTTTGCTGTCTAAGTTGTTCATCACGGCGTAAAAGTGCATGTTCCGGATAAGTATCATCCAGATAAAGCGCAATTTTAGTCGACTCAGCAATCCAGCGATGGTCATCTTTTAAAATTGGCAACAAATTTTGACCTGTTTTAAGTTGTGCAAAAGCACGGTGAAATCCAGGAATCAAATTATGTGCAACGTAATCAAGTTCTTTATGGTCTAACAACCAGCGAGCTTTTTCACAATAATGAGACAAAGGAAACTGATACAAAACCCGCATAAAATCTCCACGTTTATTTTTATTTGACTATTCGTACAAAAATCGTCTTCGGTAAGTAGATACTTTAGAAGCTATTTTTAATGAAAACAATGGATATTGTGCTCATTTTTCACTGACAGTTAGGTCTATATTTTTTATATCTTTTTTTACCGTACTTATAGCTGTTTTTCATATTAAAGTCCTTTTAGTTATTCATTTTACAAATAAAAAATATAATTTATTGATTTTTAATATATTTCTATATCTATATTTATCTATTAAAAATCAAAAAAAGTGCTTTGCATTTTTATTCATAAGCTGAGCATAAGTCCTCGTTTAGTGGAAAAATATTTCTTTTGTAAGGTAATGACAGCAATACAAGGTGTCATTATGTCTAATTCTCTATCTAAAACGACGGCATACGTCCAAGTCATTCAAAATGATCAACAAGCAATTAATGCTGCTTATCAAGTGGCTGATTTTGCTTTAGAGGGTCGTAATACACGTGATCAACAACGCTTATTACCGCATGAGCAAATCGAAAGCTTTAGCCAAAAAGGCTTAGGCGGAATTCGTATTGCAAAAAAATACGGCGGTGCTTTCGTTTCCAATAAAACACTGGCACAAGTTTTCCGTATTTTAAGTAAAGGTGATGCAAATGTTGGTCAGATTCCACAAAATCAGATTAGCCTGTTAAACCTGATTGAAATCATGGGTACAGAACAACAAAAACAATTTATCTTTTCAGAAATATTAGCCGGTAAACGTCTTGCCAACGGTGGTCCCGAACGAAATACCCATGACTCAAAAACCTTAAAAACCACGCTTACTATTGAAAACGGCAAATATTTTTTAAACGGCGAAAAGTTTTATTCGACGGGAACAAGTTTTGCGCATTGGCTCGCAATTAAAGCGGTTCATCCTGAAGGTCATGTGGTTTTAGTCATTGTGAATCGAGATGCTCAAGGCATTGAAATTATTAATGACTGGAATGGGTTTGGTCAACGTACTACAGCGAGCGGTACAGTTAAATTAAATCATGTTGAAATTAATCCTGAACTTATTTTTGATGAGCGTTTATTAACACAAGTTCCAACCTATCGCGGTGCGTATTCGCAGTTATTACAAGTGGCAATTGATGTCGGTATTGCGGAAGCTGCTTTTGAAGATACTTTATCGACTATACACAAAGCGCGCCCAATTATTGATGCAAATGTTGAAAAAGCCAGCTTTGAACATTACACCCTACAAGAGGGGGGTAAGTTAAATATTTTACTCGACGCAGCAATTTTACTGCTTGATGAAGCTGCTGAATATTTAGATGAACTTGATCAACTTCAAACAGTGACTGACGAACAAGTAGCAAAAGCTTCAATTTTGGTCGCAGAAGCAAAAGTCTATGCCAATGATGCTGCCCTACAAATCTCTGAAAAACTACTAGAGCTAGGCGGTAGCCGCTCAAGCTTAAGCCAACATAATTTAGATCAACATTGGCGAAATGCCCGTGTACATACCTTACACGACCCTGTTCGCTGGAAATTACATGCCATTGGCAATTATTACCTTAATGGTCATTTCCCTGCCCGCCATGCCTGGATTTAAGGAGAAATTGTCATGACTTCATATCAATCGGTTCAAACCAAACAAACATCGGCATCTGGCCAAGCCCACATTATTCAAAATGATGCTGAAGCATTAGAAATTGCCGAACAATTTGCCGAACAATTTAAAAAAACCGCAGTTGAGCGAGACGCTAAGCGAATTTTACCGTATACCGAAATTGATGCATTAAGCCAGTCTGGGCTTTGGGCAATTACAGTACCAAAGCAATATGGTGGTGCCGAAGTTTCAAGCCATACAGTTGCCAAAGTAATTGCGCTTTTAAGCGGTGCAGATGGTTCAATCGGGCAAATTCCACAAAACCACTTCTATGCATTAGAAGTGTTACGCAATACAGGTACAGAAACTCAGAAACAACGTTTATACGGCGAAGTGTTAAATGGCACCCGCTTTGGTAATGCACTTGCTGAGTTTAAAACTAAAACTTCAACCCATAAACAAACTAACATTCGTCCACATGAAAATGGCTATCTTATTCAGGGTGAAAAGTTTTACTGCACAGGAAGTCTATTTGCTCACCGTATTCCTACCTTAGTTTTAGACGATGCAGGACGTGAGTATCTGGCATTTGTAAAAAGTGGTTCACAAGGATTAAAACTTGTAGATGACTGGTCTGGTTTTGGGCAAAAAACCACAGGCAGCGGTACAGTTAAATTTGATCAAGTTTTTGTCGATGCAGATGATGTTATTCCTTTTGATACTGCATTTTTACAACCAACCTTAGTCGGTCCTTTTGCTCAAATCATGCATGCATCGATTGAGGTAGGCATTGCACGTGCAGCCTTTGAAGAAAGCTTGCAAAGAGTACATCAAGCTCGCCCATGGATTGATTCAAATGTAGAAACTGCAAACCAAGATCCTTTAACGATTTATGAATTAGGACGCATTGCGGTAGATGTACGAGCTAGTGAAGTCCTATTAAAACAGGCCGCTCAATCAATTGATGCCGCAAAAATTGAAACCACACCTGAGAACATTGCTAAAGCATCCATCGATGTTGCCAAAGTACGTGCTCATAGTACCGATATCGCACTCAAAGCATCGTCTAAGCTGATTGAACTTGCTGGTAGCCGTGGTAGTCAGTCTCAAGATGGCCTAGACCGTTTCTGGCGTAATGCGCGAGTACATACCTTACATGATGCCGCACGATGGAAATATTACTTTATTGGGAACTACGTTCTTAACGGTGTTCTACCACCTCGTCGGGGGACATTGTAATGGCAGATTTCAAAGCGAAAGAGATTTTATTAAACGCCTTTGATATGAACTGCGTTGGTCATATTAATCATGGCTTATGGACACATCCACGTGATGAATCACATCGTTTTAACGAATTGAGCTATTGGACAGAACAGGCCAAAACTTTAGAAAATGGTTTATTTGATGGTTTGTTTATCGCTGATATTACAGGTGTGTATGACGTCTATCAAAACGGTATAGATCTCACTTTAAAAGAGTCCATTCAGCTTCCGAGCCATGACCCGTATACACTCATTTCAGCAATGGCGGCAGTCACTCAAAACTTAAGTTTTGGGGTCACTGTGAACTTAAGCTATGAGCATCCATATCAATTTGCTCGCCGCTTTGCGAGTCTTGACCATTTAACTCAAGGTCGTATTGGCTGGAATATCGTGACGGGTTATCTAGATAGTGCCGAACGCTTAATTGGTCAAAAGGGTTTAAAAGACCACGATGCCCGCTATGAACAAGCCGAAGAGTTTTTAGAACTTTGCTACAAATATTGGGAAGGTTCTTGGGAAAACGACGCAGTTAAAAAAGATAAAGTACGGCGTGTTTTTACAGATCCATCTAAGGTGCATACCATTCACCACCATGGAAAGTATTACCAGAGTGAAGGTGTGTTTCAGGTATCTCCTTCTGTGCAACGCACTCCAACCCTATTTCAAGCAGGTGCTTCACCTAAAGGTATGCAGTTTGCAACACGTCATGCTGAATGTGTATTTATTGGCGGTGACAAACCCGAAAAAATTCGCGAACAAGTGAAAAAGATTCGTACTCTTGCCGAACAGCAAGGACGCTCAGCGAACGATATTAAAGTGTTTGTCGGCATAACTGTTGTTGTGGCCGAAACACATGATCTGGCTGTACAAAAACTTAATGAATATCGTCAGTATGCAAGTCCTGAAGCAGGCTTAGCGCATTATGCGAGTTCAACAGGCATTGACTTAAGTAAGTTTGCCGATGATGAAGCAATTCCTTACCAAAAAAGTAACAGTATTGTTTCGATTACCGAAAAGTTTAAAGAACAGCAAATCACAAAAAATGACTTAAAAGCTCAACATGTTTTAGGCGGTCGCTATCCCCTTATCGTGGGTAGTGGCGAAGAAGTTGCTGAATACTTAATTCATCTTTTAGATGAGACTGATATTGATGGCTTTAATTTGACACGTACTGTTGCACCTGAGTCTCACCATGACTTTATTCGCTTGGTCATTCCAGAGCTACAACAACGTGGTCGCTATAAAACTGCATATAAAACGGGTTCACTACGGAACAAAATTTTTAATCGGGGTGATCAATTACCAGAACAGCACCCTGTTCAAGCGTTCCGATGTAGTCCCTATAACAACAGCAAAAACTTAACAAAAATTGAAGAAATAACCGCTTAAATTTGGAGATAGACATGGCTCAAACAGCCTCTAAAAAATGGCTAGGCATAGGCTTAGTCGTTGTAGTTCTTTTTGTTGCTTTGTTCTTATGGAATAAACATCGACAAAGTGGCTCAAATGAACTTGTGATTGGCATTAGTCCACCATTTGCAAAACCTTTACAAGCTGCTGCCGATGAAGCAAAGAAACAAGGTTTAAATGTAAAACTTGTCGAATTTTCTGACTGGAATACCCCAAACATTACTTTAAATCATGGGGATATTGATGCGAACTTTTTCCAGCATCAACCCTTCTTAGATAATGCAATTAAAGAAACTGGCTTTAAATTAAAGGCATTTGCAGTGGGTGCAGCGTCACATGTGGGGCTATATTCAAAGAAATATAAAAGTCTTGATGAATTGCCACAAAACGCACGTGTGGTCATTCCAAATGATCCGGTGAACCAAGGTCGTGCCCTACTTCTTTTACAACAAGCTAAGTTAATTACGCTTAAAGATTCAAATAATCACTTATCTGCACTCAAAGATGTTGTTTCAAACCCTAAAAATTTGCAATTTATTGAGGTTGAAGGACCACAGACTGCTCGTGCAATTGATGATGTTGACTTGGCTTTTGGCTATCCACATTACTTGCGCTTAGCAAAAACAGCAGACCCTAATAGTGCGCTTTTACTGGATGACAATACCAATAAACGTTATGCCATTTTGTTTGTAGTGCGTAATGACTATGAGGATAAGGGCGATAAATTAAAGAAATTTGTTGAGATCTATCAAAACTCGCCAAAAGTTAAAGCTGTGTTAGATGCTGAAATTGGGCCAAAACTTTGGTTCCCTGGCTGGAAGTAATAACGGAAAGATTATGGCGATTCAGTTCAAACAGCATAAGCCTTGGTTACTCGGAATTACGATTTTAATCGTAGTTCTGGGCCTTGTCGGTTACCGTTATATTAAAAATAAAAAAGCCGATGATGTTTTAACGATTGGCATTAGCCCGCCTTATGCAGAGCTATTACAAAGCGTTGCCAATGAAGTAGAAAAGCAAGGCGTTCATGTCAAACTCGTTGAATTTTCTGATTGGCGAGCACCCAATGTTGCCGTACAAAACGGCGATATTGATGCAAACTTTTTCCAGCAAAGCGTATTTCTACGTAATGCTGTTAAAGAAACGGGTTATGACTTACATGCATTTGGTGTGGGTTCAGGAAGTCATGTGGGTTTATATTCAAAAAAATATAAATCATTTGAAGATTTACCTTTAAATGCACGTGTTGCCATTCCAAATGATCCGGTTAATTTAGCCCGTGCTTTAATTTTATTGCATCGTGCTGGCTTAATTCAGCTTAAAGATATTAATAATGAGCTTTCAACTACTCAAGACATTATTGCTAATCCGAAACAGCTGAGCTTCGTTGAAGTTGAAGGCCCTCAAACCGCACATGCATATAATGATGTCGATTTAATTTTCGGCTTCCCTCACTACTTAAAAATGGCAAAGGTAACCGACCCACATAGCGCATTATTTTTAGACCCAATCGATAAAAAATATGCAATTTTGTTTGTGACCCGTCGCGATTACCAAGACAAAAACCAAAAACTTGCAACCTTTGTTAAAGCATTCCAGAACTCAAAACAAGCACAAGACATTCTGGATAAAGACTTTGGTAAAGGTATGTGGTTTCAAGGCTGGAAATAAGGAGAATGACGATGGTGAGTTTTGGATCACAAGTTGATTTTTCTCTACCCCATATCAAAATTCGTGGTTTAAATAAGTTTTACCAATCTCAAGGTCAAAAACTGCACGCTTTAAAAGAGATTAACCTTGATATTCCTCAAGGTAAGATTTTAGGCATTATTGGTAAAAGTGGTGCAGGAAAATCTTCCTTACTTCGTACATTAAATGGTTTAGAACAAGTAAATACTGGCAGCATTCATATTCATCAACAAAACATTGCTGAATTGAGCCATTCTGAGCTTATTCAAACCCGTCAACGAATTGGAATGATTTTTCAACATTTCAATTTAATGTCTGCAAAAACAGTTTGGGAAAATGTGGCATTGCCCTTAAAAGTTTCCAATTACAACAAAGCAGATATTGACCAACGCGTAAATGAGGTTCTAGCTCTCGTAGGTCTTGCAGATAAATCTAACTATTATCCATCACAACTTTCTGGCGGACAAAAGCAACGTGTTGGTATTGCACGCGCACTTGTTCACCACCCAGAAATTTTACTGTGTGACGAGGCAACCTCGGCACTTGATCCTGAAAGTACTGCCACTATTTTGGCTTTACTTAAAAAGATTAATCAGGAACTTGGTCTCACCATTGTATTAATTACTCATGAAATGCAAGTGATTCGAGAAATTTGTGATCAAGTCGTGGTGATTGACCAAGGTGAGATTGTAGAGGCTGGGCAAGTTTGGTCGGTATTTTCACGACCAGAGCAACAAATTACTCAAGAACTATTAAACCTTGAGCAGATCACTCTGCCTTTTAAAATCAGCCGTCTACCCGATGAAGATTCGACTCATATTATTGTAAAACTGAAATATGAGGCTGAAGCACATCAGGTTCCAGATATTCAAGAACTACTTGCCAAATTCAAAGCACCCGTCAATTTATACCAAAGTCAGGTCGATACCATTCAAGGGCACATTATTGGCTCACTTTTAGTCGGTATTCCTAACGTAGAAATTGATCTTTCATCTATACAACAAGATGCATTAACAGCAATCGCACAATTTGAGGTACTTGGCTATGCAAGACCAGCTCATTGATTTATTAATTACTGGAACTGTAGATACCTTGCTCATGGTAGGCGCATCTGCGTTCATTGCCTTTTTAATTGGCTTACCTATCGCTGTTATTTTAGTCAGCACTTCTGAACATGGCATTCATCCGTCGCAAAAGATTAATCAGGCTTTGGGTTGGGTCATCAATATCACTCGCTCAATACCCTTTCTAATTTTAATGGTTGCACTTATTCCGCTTACTCGCTGGATTGTGGGTACAAGTTATGGCGTATGGGCAGCGGTTGTTCC
The DNA here is from genome assembly GCF_031196675.1 of Acinetobacter sp. 148. Taxonomy (NCBI): domain Bacteria; kingdom Pseudomonadati; phylum Pseudomonadota; class Gammaproteobacteria; order Moraxellales; family Moraxellaceae; genus Acinetobacter; species Acinetobacter sp. 148. The sequence continues at coordinate 253,532 of NZ_JAVIMT010000085.1, forward strand.
CTTAACGATTGCGGCCATTCCGTTTTTTGCCCGTATTGCAGAAGTCAGCTTACGTGAAGTCGATCAAGGCTTAATTGAAGCTGCACAAGCCATGGGTTGTAACCGCAAACAAATTATCTGGCACGTACTTTTACCAGAGGCTTTGCCAGGTATTGTGGCAGGCTTTACAGTGACTATTGTGACAATGATTAACTCATCTGCGATTGCTGGTGCTATTGGTGCAGGTGGCTTAGGAGACATTGCTTATCGATATGGTTATCAACGTTTTGATATGCAAATTATGTTGGCTGTTATTTTAGTATTGATTGTTTTAGTCATGTTAGTACAAGCGACTGGTGATGCATTAGCCCAGCAACTCGATAAACGTAAAGTTTAAACACAACAGAACCCTGCTCTAGCCATGACTTTGTCATGGCTTTCATGTAAAATCAGCCACAATTTTTAATTTACACATTTGTGAGTGGTTTTCATGGGTTTTAATTGCGGTATTGTTGGTCTGCCAAATGTAGGGAAATCTACCCTTTTCAATGCATTAACTAAAGCAGCGATTGCAGCGGAAAACTTCCCGTTCTGTACCATTGAGCCAAACACAGGTATTGTTCCTGTTCCAGATCCACGTTTAGATAAACTTGCTGCAATTGTTAACCCTCAGCGTGTTTTGCCGACCACTATGGAATTTGTGGACATTGCAGGTCTTGTTGCTGGTGCATCAAAAGGCGAAGGTTTGGGTAACCAGTTTCTTGCTAACATTCGTGAAACTGATGCAATTGCACACGTTGTACGTTGTTTCGAAGACGAAAACGTCATCCACGTAAATGGTAAAATTGATCCATTAGATGACATTGCAACTATCAATACTGAACTTGCACTTGCAGACCTTGAGACTGTTGCTAAAGCAATTTTACGTTTAACTAAAGTTGCTAAAGGCGGTGACAAAGAAGCTGTAGCAACTAAAGCAGTTTTAGAAAAAATCCAACCGTTACTTGACGAAGGTAAACCAGCTCGCGCGGCTGATTTGTCTGATGACGAACGCAAATTAATCCGTGGTTTTGGTTTAATGACTTTGAAACCAACCATGTACATTGCAAACGTTGCAGAAGACGGTTTTGAAAACAACCCACATTTAGAAGCTGTTAAAAAACTTGCTGCCGAAGAAAACGCAATTGTTGTGCCGCTTTGCAACCAAATCGAAGCTGAAATTTCATTATTAGAAGATGAAGATCGTGCTGAGTTCCTAGAAGCAATGGGTATGGAAGAACCGGGCTTAAACGTAGTTATTCGTGCAGGCTATAAACTTTTAGGTTTACAAACTTATTTCACTGCTGGTGTACAAGAAGTTCGTGCATGGACAGTAAAAGTTGGTGCAACGGCTCCTCAAGCAGCTGGTGTTATCCATACTGATTTCGAAAAAGGCTTTATCCGTGCTGAAGTTGTTGCATATGATGACTTCGTGCAATACAACGGTGAAAACGGCGCTAAAGAAGCAGGTAAATGGCGTTTAGAAGGTAAAACTTACGTTGTTCAAGATGGTGATGTAATGCATTTCCGTTTTAACGTTTAAGTTAAAGCTTAAAAAAAAGCCCCACTAGATTGGGGCTTTTTTATATTTAATGGCTTAAATCCATCATCTCTCGTTTACTGCGCGCCTCGTGTAAAATTCGCTCATGCAAAGGCTTTCTAAAGCCTAACATAAATATAAATTCTGCCAATACAAATAGTGGTCCAATTGCAAGTCCTATTACATCATCAACAAAAGCAGGTTTTTTCTTTTCAAAATAATGCCCCACAAACTGAAAAGCCCATCCCACAACAAAGAAACCAATACTTGCAGCCAACCATTGTCCTAAAGAAAGTTCGGCAATTTGGCTCGCTAGTGGATACACAGCAACCAATATCATGAGCATGAGTAAACCAAAAACTTTATCTAGAAATAAATAATAGATCGTACTAGCTGCAATCAGTACCATAGCTAAAGTAACTTTAAAATTACCAATATCGATTCCTGCCCTCGCTGTTAAACATAAAATTGAAAACACGATGAGTGGAATGCCTATAAAATGCGTCAAAATATTTTGATGATTTAAATGATAAGCCGCATATTGGCTCAGTTTCTGCTCCAGATTTGACATGAGTTATTCCCTATTCACTTAACTATAGTCATACTGTACAAATAAGGAAAATTTAAAGTTGTCAGCTAATTGACAAAGTAATGAATTTTTTCATGGATGACCGAATATTGGACCTAATTTATATTACCCGATTAAAAGAAAACACATGGTTTAGTGTGCTTCCGGAAGCATTCCAAAAGTTTATTTTAGAACATGGCAAGCAAATCACCTTTGAGAAAAATAGCTACGTTTTCCACGCTCAAGATGAGTTTGATGGTATTTATACCGTCCTTGAAGGCTCAATTAGCTTAGGTTATGTCGATGTAAATGGTAATGAAGCACTTTCTGCAATTGCTGAGCCGATTATGTGGTTCGGTGAAATATCTTTAATTGATCATGAGCCACGGTCACACGACGCGATTGCTTTGAAAAAAAGTATAGTTCTGCATATTCCCGCAAAACCATTAAATGAGCTACTAAAAGAACATCCATATTATTGGTATTATTTTGCACGTTTAACCAGCCAAAAACTCAGGTACGTTTTCTTAGAACAAATTGCGATACAAACACGCAGTATTTCTCAAAGGCTGGCACAACGTCTTCTGTTCATTTTAGAAGGATACGGTAACCATATTCTTATTCAAGATCATCAAATTCAGATTTCTCAAGAGCAATTAGCCAACATGCTGACTACATCTAGGCAGACGATCAACCATGAATTGAGCCTACTTGAAAAACAGAATATTATTAAAATTGCTTTTAGAAAAATTGAGATTTTAGATATTGAAAAACTAAAAGTAATTGCTCAAGTTCATTCATAATTGTACGAAACGCCGCTATATAATAAAAACTTAAAATTAAATTAAAAAATTAGATAACACTGCAAATCAAAACATTGTTCAAACTCTATTTCCACAAAATAAATGTTTTAAAGCAGAATTTTTCACCTTACACTCAAGCTGAGCAATAATACTCAACAAGGCGCTGATTAACATGAAAAAATTATCAACAATTCTTACAGCAGGCGTATTGGCTATGTTAAGTGTTTCGGCATTTGCATGTCCAAAAGGAACTCAACTACAAGGCGGTACTGGACCAAATCACAAAGGTGGAAAATGTGTAGCGGTACATGGAAAAGCTACAGCTCAAAAAGCAAAGAAAGAGGCAACTAAAACTAAACAGGAAGTTAAAAAAGACTTAACCATGCAAAAGCATGATGCAATGACCAGTGCGACTCATGCACAACATGAATCACATCAAATGACTCACCAAATGAAGCAAGATGCTGTAAAAACTGCCAACACAGTTAAAGCTGCGACAAAACCTTAATTATCATTCACCCATTATCGTTTAAAGCAAAAAAGCGAGATTGATCATCTCGCTTTTTTATATGTATAGGCTTTATTTAGGAGATGTGTTTCCTAAATTCGGATTTTCAATCGCTTCCTTACACTGTTGTTTATCGCGCTCATAATCTGCCTGTTTTTGAGCAACCGAACTATTATTTTCAAGCGTTTCGCGCGCCCATACATCTAGACTTGTTAAAGCTTTACGACAAAGCGCATATTTTCCTTCAGTGACTGAATCTGTCATTTTTACATTGATACGCCAGTCTGTACTGAGCTGACGTAGTGGTTTACGAACATTATCATTAATTTGACTGAGCTGTTTTTCATAGACTAAATGATCAACAGTATTGATTAATGTCCATGCCTTTTTTGCATAAACTGTCGCATCATTCGTTAGTTTCGGCGCTGGTTTAATTTCTACTTTTTTATCTGAGCTCTGATTGCCATTATCACAACCTTGCAATATAAATACGCTCGCACTCAGGATGGCGATATAAACTAAACGAGTCTTTGATTTGAACATATCAAACTGCCGAATTAAACATTTCGGCACTATGCTATTAAATTCGGCTACAATACTCAATCTTTCAAGTTTTTATAATTGGTTTACTGCCAAGGTGTATTGTGTCAAATCAACAACAGATGGCTGCTCAAACAGCAACTTTTTGGCAAGGTGCCAAAGATAGTCAAGCCATCGTTCTCACCTACTTACCAGTTTCTTTTGCCTTCGGCGTTTCTGCATCTCAATTTGGTTTTAGCCCATGGGAAGCATTTTTTCTTTCTTGTTCCATGTATGCAGGTGCAAGCCAATTTTTAGTGGTCGCACTTTTAGCAAGTGGTTCTTCTATATGGTTAACCGCCTTAACAGTCATTGCACTTGATATACGACATGTACTTTATGGGCCTGCTCTTTATAATTTAATTCCCACTAAATTAAATTTAAAGAAGACAGCCGTTTGGGCTTGGGGTTTAACGGACGAAGTTTTTGCCAGTGGTATGATCCAACTTTCACAGCGCAGACAACAATGGTCCGAGTCTTGGATGTTGGGCTTAAGTCTATTTAGCTGGATGTCTTGGGCAAGTGGTTCATTATTAGGCGGGTTATTTGCAGATCAAGTCGCACACCTTCCAAAGTTTTTACAAGCAGCTTTAGACTTCTTATTACCTGCTTTATTTTTAAGTTTTTTATTAGCGGCATTTGAACGAAAGCATAGCCTTGTAGTTGCTGTATCGTTAGTGGTGTCAGCTTTGGCATGTTATTGGATTAACTTATCAGCGGCTATCTTTATTGGCATTCTTTCAGGCATTTTAGCAGGTCTATTTAAATATTATGTGCTGAAACAATTTGATGAGGTTGAAGCTTAATATGAACCTAGAAATTATTTTGGTCGGCATTATTGTGGGTATTGCTAATTTTGCTTCACGCTTCGGACCATTTTTCGTAATACAAAAACTACAGGGCAACCAACAAAGACGCGGCTCAATCTGGTTAAAAATCGCTTTGGGAAGTATTGGTATATCTGCGATTAGCGCCATGCTTGTGGTTGCAACCCTTCCACCTTTACTTGAAACTCCAAATAAGAGTTTAGCAATGCTTATCGGATTTTTGGTTCTAGCTGGTCTTTATTTTAAATTTAAGAAAATTGTTCCTGCCACCTTAACAGCCGCAATCGTTTATGGCCTTATCTATACTTATTTACCTTTATAAATAGATAAACTGATCAACCTTATATAATATATAAATGCTAGAAGTGATTAAGAATAATAACTTCTAGCATAAAAACTCATTTTTGAAATTTATTAAAAGATAAATCCATCTAGCGATTAGAGATAAAAATGTCACAAGTTAAAATTTATGCAAATGAACGAACCATTATTCAGTATCGCGAACTGCTCTCTCATGCGATCCATCAAGCACTTATTGAAGAATTGAAGTATCCCGTCGAGAAAAGATTTCAACGCTTCATTAGCCTTAAACCCGAGAATTTTATTTATCCATCTGACAGAAGCCAACATTACATTATCATCGAACTTTCAATGTTTTCAGGCCGCAGTCCAGCCACTAAAAAGCAACTTATTCAAACCTTATTTCGCAATATTGAAGAGCAATGCAAAATTGCACCTCAGGACATTGAAATTACTATTTTTGAAACACCTAAGGAAAATTGGGGTATCCGTGGTAAAAATGCAGATGAATTGCTTTTAAACTATCAGGTTAATATCTAAAAACTACATTTTTAATTGTCCGACAAAATTACTTTTTTTATGCATGATAAGGCTTAACTCCACCCTAAGTTCTGCTATGCTTAAAAAAATAATTTTGTCAGGATGATTCGCATGAGCGTGACACTCGGTACCCCACTTCAATCTTCTGCATTTAAAGTTTTATTGTTAGGTTCAGGAGAGCTTGGCAAAGAAGTTGTAATTTCCCTACAACGCCTTGGTGTAGAAGTACATGCAGCCGACCGTTATGATCATGCTCCAGCTATGCAAGTAGCACATTTTTCTTATGTGTTAAACATGGCAGATCCAGCCCAATTAAAACAACTCATTGAAAAAGTTAAACCAAATTTAATTGTTCCAGAAATTGAAGCGATTGCGACCGAAGTTTTACTAGAAATTGAAGCAAATAAAACTGCAACAGTCATCCCATCTGCTAAAGCTGTAAACCTGACCATGAACCGTGAAGGTATTCGCCGTCTTGCGGCTGAAGAACTTGGTTTACCTACATCTGCTTATCGTTTTGCTGATACGCTCGAAAGCTTCCGCGCTGCTTGTGATGATATTGGTTATCCAAACTTTGTAAAACCGGTCATGTCTTCTTCTGGTAAAGGACAGTCTCGTGTAAAAAGTTTCGATGAAGTCGATGCTGCATGGGAATATGCAATGCAAGGTGGCCGTGTTAACCAAGGCACTGTTATTATCGAGTCTCAAATTGATTTTGACTTTGAAATTACACTCCTTACCGTTCGCGCTAAAAACCCTGAAACAGGTGAAATTGAAACTCATTACTGTGACCCAATTGGTCATCGCCAAGATGCAGGCGACTATGTCGAAAGCTGGCAACCACAACCCATGACTCCTGCAGCACTCGAGGAAGCCAAACGCATTGCAAATAAAGTGACTACAGCACTTGGTGGCTGTGGTATTTTTGGTGTAGAACTGTTTATTAAAGGCGACAAGGTTTGGTTTAGTGAGGTTTCACCTCGTCCACACGACACAGGACTTGTAACTTTAGCATCTCAATTTCAAAGTGAATTTGAATTACATGCACGTGCAATTTTAGGCTTACCTGTAAATACAGCACGTCACAGTGTTGCCGCAAGTGCGGTAATTTATGCTGGAGTTGATGCTAACAATTTAAGTTATAGCAATCTGAATGTGGCTTTAGCTCATCCAGATACCGACTTACGTTTGTTTGGTAAACCAGAAGGTTTCAAACGTCGTCGTATGGGTGTGGCAACTGCTCGCGCTGAAAATACTGATCTTGCCCGTACTTTAGCGAAAGAAACCGCTGATCAAGTAAGCGTTCAAACTAACTTTTAATTTTTACTTATTGGTAGACCCATTTTCATGATCAATACATCGCCATTGCTGAACTATGTCTCAAGTCATCATGATATTAAAGCCATTAATCAGTGGCGAACGGATGTAGAAAAGCAATTGCAAGATTCATATGAAAATGGGCAATCTATTCGAGAAATCATTAAAGCTCGTTCAGATTTAGTAGATGAAGCGCTCGTCTTTTTATGGAAACATGCAGAACTTGACCAGTCAAAACTAGGTCTTTTTGCAGTAGGTGGTTACGGGCGCCGTGAAATGCTGCCCTATTCTGATGTAGATATCATGATTTTGTCTGAAGATGAAATCAGTGAAGAAAATGAAAAGCGCATCTCTACATTTATTTCCTCTTTATGGGATGTAGGAAATTTCAAACCAGGTATTAGTGTTCGTACCATTCAAAGCTGTGTTGAACAAGCCGCTACCGATTTAACTGTTGCCACCACCTTAATTGAAGCGCGTTTAATCACGGGCAATACACAACTTGCGAAATGGCCTCGCCGTATTGTTTCACAGACATGGACAGACAAAACATTTTATGACGCAAAAATGGCCGAACAAGCCAAGCGTTACCACCAACACAATAATACCGAAAGTAATTTAGAACCTGACATTAAAAATGCACCGGGCGGTATTCGTGACATTAATCAAATTGGTTGGATTGCCAAACGCCACTTCCGAGTGAACCGTATTTATGACTTAGTGCATTTAGGTTTCATTTCAGAGTTTGAATTGGCTGTTTTAGAAGAAGCTGAAAGCTTTCTTTGGGAAATTCGACATCATTTACACCGTTTATCCAAACGTGATGAAAACCGTTTACTCTTTGACCACCAAAGAGAAATTGCTGCTAAATTTGGTTACGTTCGTCAAGAAGGCCAACCTGTAAATTATGGCGTTGAGCAATTCATGAAACGCTACTACCGTACGGCGCAGCAGGTTTCAACACTCAATGAAATGTTGCTGGCGTATTTTAGTGAGTCTGTCATTACTCCTCGACTCCCCAACTATGAACGCAAAATTGAAGTTGTGAACGATCACTTTAAGATTGTCGACAATAAACTTGCAGTACAGCATCATAAAATTTTTGCAGAGCATCCGAGCGCGATCTTAGAGCTATTTTATATTTTAGCCAATCGACCAGATATTGAAGGTATTCGCGCTCGGACTTTACGCTTACTTATTCTTGCAGCGAAACGAATCAACCAAAGTTATCGCGATAATCCAGAGCATCAAGCACTGTTTATGTCGATTATTCGCTCACCATATCGTTTATACGATACCTTGGTTGCGATGAAACGTTATGGGGTTTTAGGAAACTATATTCCTGCTTTTGGCCAAATTATGGGCCTTATGCAATATGACCTATTTCATATCTATACGGTTGATGCCCACACCTTATTATTGCTGCGTAATTTAAATCGTTTTAGAGAACCTGAATTTGCCAAAGAATTCCCTGTGGTAAGTTCGGTTTTCCAACGTCTTGCTCGTCAAGATATTGTCTTTATTGCTGCTTTATTCCACGACATTGCAAAAGGCCGTGGTGGTGACCATAGTGAACTTGGCGCAGAAGACGCGATTGAGTTTGGACGTGCACATGGCTTTACTGAGCGTGAATGCAAATTAATTGCATGGCTTATTCAAAACCATTTGCTCATGTCACTTACAGCTCAGAAAAAAGATATTTCTGATCCAGATGTCGTGAAAGATTTTGCAGAAAAACTTGGCGACATGGAGCATCTTGATTATCTCTATACTTTAACAGTTGCAGATATTAACGCCACAAATCCAAAACTTTGGAACACATGGCGCGCATCGCTTATGCGTCAACTTTATACGCATGCCCGTGATGTAATCCGTACAGGTTTAGGTCGTCCTGTTGACTACCAAATGTTAATTGAAGACACCAAATTTGCAGCAAGTGAATTACTGGTAAATAACTTTGCATTGGCTGATGTCGAAAAAGTATGGCAAGAACTTGGTGATGAATACTTCATTAAAGAGTCGGCAGATGAAATTGCATGGCATACACAAGCAATTTTAAAACATGGTGATAATCCAGAGCCATTAGTCCTCTTGCGTGCTCACCGTAAAGCAGCTCAAGATGCGGTGCAAATCTTTATTTATACACGTGACCAACCCAACCTTTTTGCTACTACTGTTGCTGTTTTAGACCGCATGAACCTAGACGTTCAGGATGCAAAAATTATCACGGCCAGTACAGCATTTAGCTTAGACACTTATGTTGTACTCGATCGTTTCGGTACATTGCTTACCGACCCAGAACGTGAAGAAACCGTTAAAAATGCATTAGTGAAGGCGCTTAGCCAACCAGACCAATACCCGGGACTCATGCAACGCCGTATTCCGCGTCAATTACGTCACTTCGATATCGAAAATACAGTCGATGTAACATTGAATGAAGCCTTACAGCAAAATATGGTCGAAATTTCAACACTCGATCACCCTGGCCTACTTGCACGCGTGGGTGGTTTATTTATGATGCAAGGCTTAGACATCCATTCAGCCCGAATTGCAACTTTAGGTGAACGTGCCGAAGATATTTTCTTTGTCACCAAAAAAGATGGGAAACCGCTGAATCACGAAGAGGTCAAACTCTTCTCGGAAAAACTGAAAGCTGCATTAGATGAAGCATCTAATCAAATTTGTCAGCACTGAAACTCAACTACTTGGTAACTGTTTAATGAACTCTAGCTTGTCGTTATTACATCCGTATCCATTTGAAAAGTTAAACCAACTTTTTAAGGATACTACTCCTGCTAACCTTCCCTTGATTCCTCTATCAATTGGCGAACCTAAGCATCCAGCACCAGAGTTTGTTAAACAGGCTATTATTGATAACTTTAACCATTTATCAACTTATCCAAACAGCAAAGGCTTACCAGAGCTTCGCCAAAGCATTGCAGATTGGTTAACTAAGCGCTTTAAACTTAACAGTATTAGTGCTGAAAACCACATCTTGCCTGTCTCTGGTACACGTGAAGGCATTTTCTCTTTTGTACAGGCATTAATTAATCGTGAAGATGCACCTTATGTGGTAATGCCAAATCCGTTTTATCAAATTTACGAAGGTGCGGCTTTACTTGCAGGTGCAAAGCCATACTTCATTAATTGCACAGAAGAAAATGGCTATTTAGGTGACTTTGATGCTGTGCCAGCAGAAGTTTGGGAAAAGACAGCCCTTCTTTTTGTATGTACACCGGGTAATCCAACAGGTACTGTGCTTTCTAAAGAACAATTTAAAAAGCTGATTGCCTTATCTGATCAATATAATTTCGTTATTGCGTCTGATGAATGCTATTCAGAACTTTGGTTTGACCAAGCCCCTACGGGTTTATTAGAAGTATGTGCTGAGCTTGGCCGTGATGACTACAAAAACTGTATCGTTTTTCATTCACTTTCAAAACGCTCAAACTTACCGGGTATGCGTTCAGGTTTTGTAGCGGGTGATGCTGCTTTATTAAAGCCATATTTGCAATACCGTACCTATCACGGCGCAGCAATGCCAGTACAACATCAGCTTGCCTCAATTGCAGCATGGAATGATGAAAGCCATGTTGAAGAAAACCGTAAGCAATATCGTGCAAAATTTGACTTATTTCAATCTGAGCTAGGTCATTTACTTCCATTACAAAAACCAGATGCTGGTTTTTACTATTGGTTAAAAGTGGATAATGATGAAACTTTTTCCAAAATGCTGATGGAAAAAGCACATATTAAAGTCTTACCGGGCCGTTATTTATCTCGTGATACCGAACAAGGTAACCCTGGAGCCAACCATGTACGTATGGCGTTAGTGGCAGATTTAGCTCAATGTGAAGAAGTGGTTAAGCGTTTAAAAGCGATTCTTTAAGCCTCTTCTTAGCAGTTGTACAGCCTTTTACTCAGGTTGTACAACTGGGCTATAACACTATTTATATGTAATCAAAAGCACAGCAAAAAGAATAAAAGCTACCGCAGAACAATAATATAAACCTGTTGCAGAGCGCTTAATTTTGACTAAGATTCGTTCATAGGCCAGCAGTTTAACCAATAAGATATTCCAGATTAACACCACACCGACCATCCATACACTCATAAGCAGTTTTTGAAATAAACTAAATTTATGTTGTATAAGCAGCATTAAGCTACTATAAAACATAATATTTTTTGGATTTAGAAGACTCGATTGCAAACCTAATACCAAGCTTTTAATTTTGTTGTGCTTATCTTCTGCTTGGTCACTTAAATTATTTACGTCGGTTGAGAAATTTAGAACTGTAGATCGAGCTGCATTAAAACAAAGAAAACTCAAATAAGCCAAATATAAAGCGCCAAGCCATTTAAATATTAAAAGTAAGATACTACTTAGATTTCCAAGCAACATAAAACCAAACAGGCATCCAGCCAGAATTAAAGCATTTCCTAAAGTGATTCCTAGAACAATACCATATGTATAACGGCGTCCTTTTTGTAGAAGACTAGTGAGAATAAGAAAGAAATCTGGACCCGGTGATAAGAGTGCTAAAAAATGAGTAAATGCAATAACTAAAAAAACTTCCATAACAGCTTCATCTGTAAAACAGTCTGGAAAATCTTAGAAATAGAGCTAAACAATTTCTTGTAAATTATTGCGCGGCTGCGAGCTGGAACTGCCGAGGAGTTACCCCTGTATGTGCTTTAAAAGCTTTATGGAAATGACTTTGATCACTAAAACCTAAATTTACAGCCAATTCGGCAAGTGGCACGCCTTGTTTGAGCTGCTCTCGAGCCTGATTAATTTTTAAATTAATTTGAAATGCATGTGGAGTTAAACCTACATTTGCTTTGAATAGACGTATGATTGCATATCTGCTTAAACCTACTCGTTGAGCAAGTTCTTCTAAAGAAATAAAACCCTCTGAGGATGAAATCACATCGATCAAGTTTAAAAAGTCTTTATATAAATATTGAGGCTTTTGTATTTCTTCTAAAATAAAATGAGGTAATAACAAATGAATCAGGCAATGGAGAAGAGACTGCTCTTTTTCAAAAATTAATTTTTGCGCATCAAATAATGTCTCATTCATTTCAGTAAAAGCTTCATATAAAGATTCGTCTTTTATAATGAGCGGCTTATGCTGAGGTATATGTAAATCAAGACCTTGCTCTTGAAATTCTGAATACAGTTGATTTAACCATGCTAGATCTAAATGAAGCATCTGGTAACTCCATGCCTGATTTGGCATAGGATTACATGAATGCTCAACATGTGCGGGCACAATGACTAATGTACCCGCCGAGATCTTTTGTGCCGTGCCAAAAGAACTTTGAAAAACACTATTCCCCTCATCTATAGCACCAATTGAAAATGTTGGATGGCTATGAGACTTATAACATGTTCTGCCAAAACATGACCTTCGGGTTTCCACATAAGGCATTCGCCGATCTTGCCAAAACTCGAAAGTTTGAGGAATAGCGTTCATTGAACCCATTAACTCGCTAATGCTTTTTCAATATCAGCTTCCAATGCTTCAGGCTTGGTTGTTGGCGCATAACGATTTAAAACCGAACCATCTTTACCAACTAAAAACTTGGTAAAGTTCCATTTAATAGTACTGCTTCCTAAAATTCCTTTTGCTTCACGGGTTAAATATCTAAAGATCACATGAGCTTCAGGACCTTTTACATCTACTTTGGCAAACATAGGGAATTTCACACCATAGTTACGCTGGCAAAATGTACCTATCTCTTTATTGCTTCCGGGATCTTGCCCACCAAACTGATTGCAGGGAAAACCTAAAACTTCTAAACCTTGGTCTTTATATTTTTCATAAAGTTTTTCGAGGCCCGCAAACTGTGGAGTAAAACCACATTTACTTGCAGTATTTACAATTAATAAAACTTTACCTTTGTAATCAGCGAATTGTTTAATATCTCCCTCTAACAATTCAGCTTCAAACTGATAAATGTTACTCATGGATAGGTTTCCTCATCATTTTTTTCTTGTGTTTTCAGTTGTAATGATGCCGAGTTCACACAGTAGCGCAAACCTGTCGGCTGTGGTCCATCTTCAAAAACATGCCCAAGATGAGCTTCGCAATCATGACAAACAATTTCCGTTCTGACCATACCATGCGTTAAATCTTCATGTTCATCAATAACGCTTCCATTCAGAGGGCGAAAGAAACTTGGCCAACCACAACCGCTATCGTATTTTGCATCTGACGAAAACAATTCCGCGCCACAACAACGACAAACATATGTGCCATGTTGCTTAGTATTCCAGTATTGCCCCGTAAATGCTGGTTCAGTGCCCTTTTGTCGCGTTATCCGATATTCTTCAGGTGATAACTCTCTTTGCCATTCTCGGTCTGTTTTATTAACTTTTCCCATGACCTGCACCTTTTATTCTGATGTAAACATAAATTGATAATCGTATTTTATATTTACGCCATTCATCAAAAAAACACTAGTCTCTGAACGTAAAATTTGTTGGATTTTAAACATCTAAGTAACAGAAAGCAAAAAGTAAGCAAAATACAAAAACAAAAGAAAGCAATTTTTTATTTTATTTTCTTTTAAGGAAGCAAAGATGGTGCTATTCTTGTGTGGCACGGTTGTATAGGACAAAACATGTCTCAGAAAAAAAGTGTGCTTTTCCAGCAACTATTACCAGTTATCAAACAGTATCAGCAATCGGGCTTTACCCATGAAAAAATTGTTGAATTACTTAAAGATCAACATGATCTGAATTTGGTAACAGTCAAAACATTTAAAAGTTATTTATACCGATATGCAAAAGTGAATCCAGCTATGTCTAAAAATACTGCTACTCTCCAATCCATGCCAACTTCCCGAGAAATTAAAAAATCATCGAAGCTTGAGCATGTTTGTTATGACATTCGCGGACCAGTATTACGAGCCGCCAATGAAATGGAAGAGCAAGGACATAAAATCATTAAGCTGAATATCGGCAACCCTGCCCCATTTGGTTTTGAAGCACCACAAGAAATTATTAATGACGTTGCTTTAAACCTACCAAATGCAATTGGTTATGTAGATTCAAAAGGTATCTTTCCGGCACGTAAAGCAATCTGCCAGTACTACCAGCAAAAAGGCATCTTAAATATGCACGTTAATGACGTGTATATCGGTAATGGTGTATCTGAACTCATTGTCATGGCTATGCAAGGCCTACTCGATGATGGTGATGAAATGCTCATTCCGATGCCTGACTATCCGCTTTGGACAGCTGCCGTTAACCTGTCGGGTGGTACAGCCATTCACTATAAGTGTGATGAAGAAAACAGTTGGTATCCTGATATTGCCGATATTGAAAGTAAAATTACTTCAAACACACGTGGTATTGTCATTATCAATCCGAACAACCCAACTGGTTCGGTATATCCACGTCATGTGCTTGAGCAAATTGTGGCACTTGCAAAGAAACATGACCTGATTTTATTTGCTGACGAAATTTACGACAAAATCGTTTACGACGGCATTGAACATGTTGCTGTTGCTTCTTTAGCAGGCGACCAATTATGTATTTCTTTCAATGGGCTATCAAAAGCATATCGTATTGCTGGTTTCCGTTCAGGCTGGATGGCAATCACAGGCGATAAGAGCCGTGCAGCAGACTATATCGAAGGTCTGGATATGTTAGCTTCAATGCGTTTATGTGCAAACGTACAAGCTCAGTATGCAATTCAAACGGCGCTTGGTGGCTATCAGTCTATTAATGATTTGATCCGACCAGGTGGACGTTTATATGAACAGCGTAATATCGCATGGGAAATGTTAAATGAAATTCCTGGTGTAAGCTGTGTTAAACCAGAAGGCGCAATGTATTGTTTCCCGCGTCTTGATCCTAACATTTACCCAATCGAAGATGATGAAAAGTTAATGTTAGATTTACTTCGTGCTGAAAAAGTACTATTAGTTCAAGGAACAGGTTTTAACTGGCCAACACCAGACCATTTCCGTGTTGTTTTCTTACCAGCAGAAAACGAATTACGTGAAGCAATTGGTCGTTTAGGCCGTTTCTTAGCCAATCGCCGTTAAAAAAATGTATAATAGAAAAGGTATCTTAAATTAGGTGCCTTTTTTTATTTTTATATCATTTAAATAATTATTTAATAACTAATATCACCTATTTTAATCAGATCAATAAACCAAATTAATATACTGAATAATATAAACTTTTAAAAATAATATATAAGACTTATTTTCTCAAAAAATCTCATCCATATTTTTTACCAAACGTTTAAATTACTATATTTATCCCCTATTCCTCCTTTCGTTATTATGCAAAAAATGCATAAGTTGATATTTTTTTGCATTTCACACTGCTTCAAAATCGAGCAACAATCCCTTCCCATAACAACATCACCATATTCGATTCGGTTAATACTGATGCAAATTTAGGAAGATGAAATCAGTTACAGGACCGAACTGAACTACAAGGAAAGCTTTCAATCATCGTTATCCCATCTAAAAGATGATTGAACCCAAAGGATAGAGGTTCCTATGAAGCAAAAGAAATTGCTCAAGTATATTGTGGTTGCTATTTTACTAGGAGTATTGACGGGTTGGATCTGTCATCACTTCTTTAATGAAGGCGAGCAACTGAAGCAAATCGCTTCTTATTTCAACATCGTCACAGATATCTTTTTACGTCTCATCAAAATGATTATTGCCCCATTGGTATTTGCTACAATTGTGTGCGGCATTGTTTCAATGGGCAAATCAACTTCAATTGGTAGCATCACACTCAAGTCGATGACTTGGTTTATTACCGCTTCGTTTGTCTCACTTGCCATCGGTATGGGTTTAGCAAACTTTTTCCAACCTGGCGCGGCGCTAGACCTAGCATTACCAACAGCTCAACAACTTAGTAGTTCTTCTCTCCCAACAACTACTGGTTTTACCCTGCAATCATTCTTGAGTCACGTGTTCCCACGCAGCATTGCAGAAGCAATGGCGAACAATGATATTTTACAAGTCCTTGTTTTCTCTATTTTCTTTGGTTCAGCTCTTGCTTTTGTAAATCAGGGCAGAGAAAAAGACTCAGTTATCATTCGCTTAACTGATGAACTCAGTAAAATCATGTTCCGCATTACTGACTACGTAATGATGTTCGCACCTTTTGCAGTATTTGCTGCAATCGCTTCAGCAATTACAGTACAAGGCTTAGGCTTAATTGTTGATTATGGCATTTTAATCGCAGAATTCTACTTCGGTCTGCTATTACTTTGGGTCATTTTGTTCTCTGTTGGCGCAATCGTACTTAAAAAAGATATCTTCCGTTTAGGTAAATTGATTCGTGAACCTGTAACACTTGCTTTTGCTACAGCTTCAAGTGAATCAGCCTATCCTAAAGTTATGGATGCTTTAAATAAGTTCGGCGTGCCTAAAAAAGTAACTAGCTTCGTTTTACCTTTAGGTTATTCATTTAACCTTGATGGTTCGATGATGTACACCACCTTTGCAGTACTCTTTATCGCTCAAGCTTACAATATTGATCTGAGCTTCACCCAACAAATCTTGATTTTGTTAACGCTTATGGTGACAAGCAAAGGTATTGCTGGTGTTTCAAGAGCTTCTATTGTGGTTATCTCGGCAACACTCACAATGTTCCATTTGCCTGAAGCCGGCATTCTATTATTGCTTGGTATTGATCAGTTCCTTGATATGGGCCGTACTGCAACAAACGTAGTAGGTAATAGTATTGCGACTGCAGTTGTTGCCAAACTTGAAGGCGATAAAGTGGCTGATACTGAAGAATTACCAGAGCCTGTATTAATTAAATCAACTCAAGAACAAACAATCGCTTAAGTTTCCTTTTTCTCCCACTCTCCCAACTTAAGAGCAATTTTATACGACCTTATAAAATTGCTCTTTTTTTCCTCAAAACTAAACAATAAAAAGTTATCAGTATTTCTATATTAAATAATAGGCCAAATTACGGATTTTAATTCCTATTAAATTTCTTAAAAGTAAACCTTAAAAACAGAATAAAAAACAATCATTCAAAAATTTATATACTCAGAAATATGCACTAACTGATTATTTTTTAATTCAATTTATGATTGATTCATTATATTAAACAATTAAGATTATTATTTAATTTGAACATGAAAAATTTTATTTTATATTCTTAATAAATATAGTTTTAAAAATCAATTCAATAAATCCACCAAATGTTAAATAAAGACCCAACCCAATCTATTATTTTTTAATTTTATAAAGACTAAAAAATCATTTGCGTGAATTATATTAAAAAGTAAATAAATTCAGATAAATTAGAAAAACTTAATAGATTTTTTATTTTTTTCATGATATTTATTAGCGCTGAATAAAAGCAATGATTAAATGATTGTTGTCGAAACAAAATGATATTCAAGGATGCTTTTATTCAAACAAGTTACGGATATGTTTTATATGGTATGTATTTTGCTTAGGAAAAGCAGGCGTATTCGGCAAACTTTATACTTCGTCACTTCATAAGGATATTTTCGATGTTGACTAAAACTGTTAAATCTTTCGGTTTAGCGATGGGCTTATTAGCCTGCTCTCTCCCACTTTACGCAAAAAACAATGTTGTTGTGGTCGCTACTGGCGGTACCATTGCTGGTGCTGGTGCAAGCTCAGCAAATAGTGCAACTTATACGGCGGCAAAAGTTCCAGTTGATGCTTTAATCAATGCAGTTCCTCAAATTCAAGATTTGGCGAATGTATCTGGTATCCAAGCATTACAAGTAGCTTCTGAAAGTATTACTGACAAGGAATTATTACAAATTGCTCGTCAAGTAAATGAACTTGTTAAAAAGCCAACTGTAAATGGCGTTGTGATTACACACGGTACAGATACTTTAGAAGAAACAGCATTTTTCTTAAATCTTGTTGTTCATACTGATAAACCAATCGTACTTGTTGGCTCAATGCGCCCATCAACTGCTCTTTCAGCAGATGGTCCACTTAACCTTTATAGTGCTGTTGCATTGGCCGCTTCTGATGATGCAAAAAATAAAGGCGTTATGGTTCTCATGAACGACTCTATTTTTGCTGCTCGTGATGTAACTAAAGGCATCAACATTCATACAAATGCTTTTGTAAGCCAATGGGGTGCTTTGGGTACACTTGTTGAAGGCAAACCATATTGGTTTAGACAATCTGTTAAACGTCATACCAATGCTTCAGAATTTAATATTGAAAATATTAAAGGTGATGCTCTTCCAACAGTACAAATCGTTTATGGTTCTGACTCTATGCTTCCTGATGCTTATGAAGCATATGCAAAAGCTGGCGCTAAAGCGATTATTCATGCAGGTACAGGTAATGGTTCTGTAGCGAAATATATCGTTCCAACATTACAAAACCTTCATGACAAAAACGGTATTCAAATTATCCGCTCATCACGCGTTCCACAAGGTTTTGTGTTACGTGATGCAGAACAACCTGACTCTAAATATGGTTGGGTAGCAGCTCATGATTTGAATCCTCAAAAAGCGCGTCTTCTTGCAGCGTTGGCACTTACAAAAACCAACGATGCAAAAGAAATTCAACGCATGTTCTGGCAGTACTAAAATTTCTAGCCAGCCCAAATCAATTTGGGCTGGTTCTCTTTACTCGCTTTAATTTTCTCTTTAAAAAATAAAAGAACAACTTTGATCAATCCTTCACTTTCGTGTTCTCAACCTTCTGTTTAAATACTAAAATCCATAACAGTTGCCAAAATATTAAGCATTTCGTTTGAACTTTGCGTGTTAAACTATGCTGCGGTCGCATTAAGGATTGGTTTATGCAGTTTGTTCATCTCGGTATTTACACAGAATTTTCGATTACAGAGTCGATTGTTCGCATACCCGACTTGGTCAAGACTGCGGTAAAGGATGAAATGCCTGCGCTGGCACTTACCGACTTATCTAACCTTCATGCTGCTGTAAAATTTTATAACTCTTGCCTTAAGAAAGGCATTAAGCCTATTTTGGGTAGTACAATCCGTCTTAATGATGCCCAACATCGTGCAACTTTGCTTGCAATGAGCGATATTGGATGGAAAGGGCTGACTGAAATTGTTTCGCGTGGCTTTATTGAAGGTCAACAACTCAGTATCCCTTGTGTACAAAAAGAATGGGTTCTAGAGCAGCATCAAGATATTATTGTTTTACTTGGCCAGCATAGTGATGTTGGGCAAATGCTTTGCTCATCTAACCCGCAAAAAGCAGAACCTTTACTTGAAGAGTGGATCGAAAAGTTTGGTAATCGTGTTTATCTAGCCTTAACACGTACTGATCGTCCTGGCGAAGAAGACTTTATTCAAGAAGCTGCCAAACTTGCAGCCAAATATAATATTGGTGTTGTTGCACACAACGATGTGCACTTTATTGAAAAAGAAGATTTCGAAGCGCACGAAGCTCGTGTATGTATTGCAGATGGTTATGTTTTAGCAGATGATCGACGTCCGCGCTTATATAGTCCAGAGCAGTATTTCAAAACTTCTGATGAAATGATTGAGCTGTTCTCAGATATTCCTAGTGCTATTGAAAACACCTATCAAATCGCTAAACGCTGTAATGTCACTTTAAAGCTCGGTACTTACTTTTTACCTGAGTATCCAATTCCTGATGGTTTTACCATCGATACCTATTTTGAGCACTTATCAAAGGAAGGTTTGGAAGAGCGCTTAAATTACCTTTACCCTGTCGAAAAGCGTGGTGAAGACTGGCCCGAAATTCGTAAACCATATGATGAACGAATAGATTATGAAGTCGGAATCATCCTGAAAATGGGATTCCCTGGTTACTTCCTGATTGTCATGGACTTCATTCAATGGGCGAAAAACAATGGTGTCCCTGTTGGACCGGGCCGTGGTTCAGGTGCAGGTTCATTAGTAGCTTATAGCTTAAAAATTACAGATCTTGATCCACTTCGTTATGACCTCCTCTTCGAACGTTTCTTAAACCCGGAACGTGTATCGATGCCCGACTTTGACGTCGATTTCTGTATCGCAGGTCGTGACCGTGTGATCGATTATGTATCACGTACTTATGGCCGTGAAGCGGTTTCTCAGATTGCAACGTTCGGTACGATGGCTGCAAAAGGTGCGATTCGTGACGTTGCCCGCGTTTTAGGGAAGTCTTATGGTCTAGCTGACCGTATTTCAAAAATGGTTCCAACTAAGCCACTTGGTGTGGATTTGGCAACTGCGATTGAAATGGAACCTCAGCTTAAAGATATTGTTACCAACCCTTCCAACCCAGATAATGATGATGCCAGCGAAATTTGGGAAATGGCATTAAAGTTAGAAGGTATTACCAGAAATACAGGTAAACATGCCGGTGGTGTTGTTATTGCACCCGGTAAAATTACCGACTTCTCTGCTGTGCTTTGTGACGCAGACGGTACTAACCGCGTAGCACAGTACGATAAAGATGATGTAGAAGCTGCAGGTCTCGTAAAGTTCGACTTCTTGGGTTTACGTAACTTAACCGTTATTGAAGATGCTATCCAAAATATTAATAAAAACCGCGATAGCAATGACCCTTTAAACATTTCGCACGTCCCTCTTGACGACCCTAAAGCTTATTCTGTCTTTGCTGATGCAAATACAACCGCGGTATTCCAGTTTGAATCCGTCGGTATGAAACGAATGCTTAAAGAAGCGCGTCCAAGTAAATTCGAAGAAATTATTGCGTTCGTATCTTTATATCGTCCGGGTCCGATGGATCTGATCCCAGACTTTATTCACCGTATGCATGGTGGAGAATTTGAGTATCTTCATCCATTGCTAGAAGGTGTATTAGAACCAACCTACGGGATTATGGTTTACCAAGAACAGGTAATGCAAACTGCACAGATTTGTGCAGGTTACACACTCGGTGGCGCTGACTTGCTCCGCCGTGCAATGGGTAAAAAGAAACCTGAAGAAATGGTGAAACAGCGCCAAATCTTCCTTGAGGGTGCTGGACAAAAAGGTATTGATGAAAGCACAGCTAACCATATCTTCGACTATATGGAAAAGTTCGCAGGCTATGGTTTTAACAAATCACATGCCGCAGCCTATGCGCTTGTTGCATACCATACAGCATGGTTAAAAGCCCACTATCCTGCCGAATTTATGGCAGCAGTAATGTCATCGGAAATGCAGAACACTGACAGTGTCGTATTTTTGATTGATGACTGCCGAAATAACGGACTCGAGGTCTTACCGCCATCAGTCAATATGTCGACTTATCATTTCCATGCGAGTGATGATAAAACCATTGTTTATGGTTTAGGGGCAATTAAAGGTGTTGGTGAACAGGCAATGCAGTCTGTTATTGACTCACGTCGCCAACAAGGGCCTTATACTGACCTATTTGATTTCTGCCATCGTATTGATTTGAAAAAAATCAATAAACGAACCTTAGAAGCACTTATCCGTGCTGGTGCGCTTGATTGTTTAGGTATTGAACGTTCAAGTCTAATGGCTCAATTGCCAGAAGCTGTACAAGCTGCCGAACAAGCACGTAGTAACCGTGAAAGCGGTATTATGGACTTATTTGGTGAAGTTGAAGAAGTTCAACGTAAACCAGCTAAACCTGTTAAGCCATGGAGTGATGAAGTTCGTCTCAAAGGCGAAAAAGATACACTTGGACTATATTTAACAGGTCACCCAATTGATGTTTATCGTCAAGAACTCAAAGCGTTTATTCCTGCAAAACTTAATGAAATTACCGCAACTCGTCGCGGTGTAACGACTGTTTATGCAGGACTTGTCCTTGATGTAGCGAATTTCCCAAACCGTGTTGTTATTGTACTTGACGACGGAACAGCGCGTATTGAAGTCAGCTGTAACCACGAACGTTTCCAACGCTTTAAAGATATTATTCAAGTTGAGCGCGTAGTCGTCTTTGAAGGCGAAATCTATGAGCGTGAAGGTTTTGATCGTCCAATGGGACGCTTGAACAAAGCGTTTAGCTTAAATGAAATCAGACAAAAACGTGCCAATAGTATTCAAATCAAATTAACCCATGATCTATTGCAACCAAGTTTGGCAAAAGATCTACAAAATATATTATTGCCGTATTGTAATGTCGATATGCATCAGCATATTGCAATACAGTTACAGATTGACCAACCATATGCTCAGGCTGAGCTTCAGCTTGGCCCACAATGGAAAGTCGCTCCTTTAGATGAACTTCTTGCCAAACTAAGAGATTACTTTGGTAAGGATAATATTCATATTGAATATCAGGTAAAATCTAAGGCAGCTAAAGCAGCAGAACCTGTTCGTCCACAACCTGTTGCCTCACCTCCTGTGGACATGACTATTGATGATGCATTGGATTCATACCAAAGCGAAGTTTCTCAATATTCGTAATTTCTGGAAATCTTATGAGTTTGTTTGACGACACCGCCGTGTCAAAACAATTAGCACAAGTGCGTATTGTCATGGTCAATACCACTTTACCGGCTAATATTGGCAGTGCTTTACGCGCAATGAAAACGATGGGCTTGAGTAAGTTGGTTCTGGTTTCACCAAAAACCTACCCACATCCAGATATTCAGGCGCTTGCTGCTGGTGCACAAGATTTATTAGAACAGGTTGAAATTGTTGAAACACTCGAAGAAGCAATTAAAGATTGCCATTTAGTTTTCGGAACAAGTGCAAGAAGCCGTACTATTCCATGGCCTTTGTTAGATGTTCGCCCTGCTTCCAAAGAAGCAATCAAGGCGGCTGCACAAGGACAACAAATTGCGATCGTTTTTGGACGTGAAGACCGCGGTTTAACCAATGAAGAATTGGCTTTGGCAAACTATCACCTTACTATTCCTGTAAACTCGGACTATGGTGTACTTAACGTTGCTCAAGCGATTCAAGTGGTTTGTTATGAACTTCGTATGTCGGTATTAGAGCAAAAAGAAGTTGCTTCTGATGCTGGGCAAATGCCGCTTGCTCAAGGTCAAAGCATGCAATGGGATGAGCCGTTAGTGACTCAGCAGCAAATGGAAGAGTTCTACCCTCATTTGGAAAAAATGCTCACCGAAATTGAATTTTTAGATCCAGAAAATCCACGTTTACTACCTTTACGCTTGCGTCGTTTATTTGGTCGTATACAATTAGATCGTATGGAATATCATTTACTTCGCGGTATTTTTAGTCGAGTCCAAGCCCTCACAAGCGGCAAATGGAAAAAAGCATCATCGGACAAGGAGGATCAATCCAATGCTTAAACAGCTTAAAGAAGATATACAGGCTGTATTCGCGCGAGATCCTGCTGCACGAAATACACTCGAAGTACTTACCACTTACCCGGGTATACACGCTTTACTTTTGCATAGACTTGCACATGAATTGTGGAAAAAAGATTGCAAAGGTACCGCCCGTTTTGTTTCGTCATTTAGTCGTTTTGCAACGGGTATTGAAATTCACCCTGGTGCTAAAATCGGCAAACGCTTCTTTATCGATCATGGCATGGGCGTTGTAATTGGTGAAACTGCTGAAATTGGTGATGATGTAACGCTATACCACGGTGTTACCTTAGGTGGTACGACTTGGAATAAAGGTAAACGTCACCCAACTTTAGAAGATGGCGTGGTTGTCGGTGCTGGTGCGAAAATCTTAGGTCCATTTACGGTAGGTAAAGGTGCCAAAGTTGGTTCAAATGCGGTAGTCACAAAAGCAGTTCCTGCTGGTGTAACAGCTGTTGGTAACCCTGCACGTTATATCTATAAAGATGCCGACAAAACTAAAGATAAAGATGAAGAACGTCGCCGTGATTATGCACAAAGTATTGGTTTTGCTCCGTATGCGACTACTGCTGATCAATCTGACCCAATTTTAGAAGGAATGCGAGTTTTACTTGACCGTATTCAGCACAATGAAACGCGTATGAATAATTTGTGCCAGCGTTTGTCCGAACTTGACCCAACTTTCAAAAAAGAAAGTCAAGATGAACAGCCTTTTAGTGATGAAGAGCTAAAAATTCTTGAAGAAGTTCGTCGTGAATGCGGTGCACAGAATAAGACATCAAAAACGTAATATTCTTGATTCATAATGTAACACGCTTACCCTTGCATGTCGGTTTAGGTTTTCCTAGACTTGTTGTACCTTATTTAACTTTATAAAATGAACGGAAGATCCTATGAATTTTAAGCCTTTGGCATATATCCTTCTTGCGACCTCAAGTTTAACAGCGTGTACCATGGCACCTGTAAAAGAACAAAAAATTGAGCCGTTTGTTTTTAAGGAACCAGAGCTTACACCTCCATTTTATGCATTAAACCCATTTAATTATGATGCTCCGCCTGCATTTGAAGTTGCTTTAAAAGAAGCTGCTGCACAGCCTGTAACCAAAATGGTTGTAACTCGTCAGGATGATCCAACCAAAACACTTACATTAGATACGAATAAACTGATTGTACCTACAGTCAACAACTCACAACGTTCAATGAAGTACGCAGTTTTAGCGGGCAATAATGAAATTGATGTAACTGAAATTGATGACTTCTTACAACTTGTTGAAGGTAAAGCGCGTCACTATCCGCCTCGTTTTACTGACCGTCAAGAACGTAAAGGCTTTGAAAGCAAACTTAAGGAAGTCACTCAGCGCTTAGATACTTTAGCTGCTAATCCAGATGCTTCATTTGATATTCTTATTCGTGCTTTTAAAGCAAGTGTACTTGCCCGTAACCTTGATCTAGGTACTGCTCATACCACTAAGTCTTTAGAATATGCACAAAGACTTTTAAAAATTAATCCAGATGATGCTGAAGCGAATTTCTGGTTTGGTTTTGGTTTGTCTGAAGGTGGTGGTCAACGTGAGGCTATTCCGTATTTAGATAAAGCTATTAAAGGTAATGTTCAGGAAGCATATTTAGCCGCTGCAAATAACTATATTGCAATGGAACAAAAGAAAAATGCGATCCAGACTCTAAAAAATTACAAGGTTAAATACCCTGATGAAGCTGAAGTAGCAGACCGTTTAATTCAAGAAATTGAAAAACAAGGTCGCTGGAATGTATGGCAAGTTTTAACAAACCCTGCTATGTCTTCTGCTACCCCAAGCGCAGCTACAAAAAAGTAAGCACTTAAACTTTAAAAAAGGGCTGATTTGACAGCCCTTTTTTTATGTTTGATCAATTGAAAAATACTTTAAAATTTGTATGATCAGCATATTACTGATCCACATATTTGACCATAATGTTTGTTAGAAAAAGAAACTCAGCGCTCTTCACGGTCATACTCCTCGGTTCAATCCTGAGTGGATGTCAGGTCGTCAATGTTAAGCAACAAGCTCTCAACGTTACTATTGCAAATGAGCGTAATAGTATTCTTACCCAAGATAAACTAAGTGAAGCAAGTCTTAATGTTTTGTCCATGTCAGGGCAAGAAGCTAAGGCCTGTACAGACTCCCCAGATACTTGTGTTAATCAACTTAAAAATCTGCCCCAAATTTTAGATGAACAGCTGTTATCGGCTGCAAGTGAAATGTATCTGGCGAAAGCAATGGCTTTGTCAGATTCTTCTGAATGTAAAATTAGTCGTTTCACTAAACATAAGCCAACTGAAGAACAAAAAGTTATTCAAAATAAATATGATGAATGCTTAGATCAACAGTTAAGTCTACTCGATAAGAGTATCCGTTATAGCTATGCTTATCTGTTTTCTACAAAACGTCAGCCAACTGATCGTATTTTTGATAATAGACAAGTTCAGATACGCGACTTCTATAATCAAGCGATTGCCAAAATGGTCAGTGTGTATGATTTAAGGTATCCACAAAAAAATGTGGTAGAGCCACAAATCCATATTGGTAAGAGTGTATATTCAATTGATTTTGAGTTTCATAGACAATTATCTGGCCAAAAATTAGAAAAATTAATTTCAAGTTATAACTTAAATTTCTCAGGTTTAAGAACAATCAACCGTCGTGATGGTTTCGGTTCCGAATTTGTAGCTGTCTTCCCAAGTTCAGGCAAAGAAGACATTAATGAATACATTTTAGATCCACTTAATTACAGCTATAAAAATGGTGTAAATCCTAATATTCACCATGCACGTTATTTAGCGGCAACTATTGTTGCAGAGCCTAAACATGCCAAAACCGTTCAAGAAATTATTAATGACCCAGAATTTGTAATTCGGGTTTATGATCCTTATCGAACCGATAATATTAATGTCGCTGGTAAGCAATATCCTTTAGCTGCAAACTTCTCAGCTCCTTATGGTCTGTGGTTAGCTGAAAACAACCTAGGTGTAGCGGCTTATTTAAGCTTGATTGATCGTGATCAGCACTTAACCATGCCGCATTTATATATGCTTGAACCTTATAATCCAAACAAAAAAATTATTGTGTTGGTCCATGGTTTGGCAAGTAGTCCTGAGGCATGGATTGCACTCACTAACGATGTCATGGGCGATACTGTTTTAAGAGATAACTATCAAGTTTGGCAAGTTTTCTACTCGACCAATATGCCAATTCTGGAAAGCCGGTTCCAGATTTATGCACTCTTAAAACAAGCGTTCGGTTCGTTAAACCCAAGTGATCCTGCTGCGCATGATGCTGTGCTTGTGGGTCATAGTATGGGAGGAATTATTAGCCGTTTACTTGTAAGTGATGCTGATATTACTAAACCTGCCTTGGAGATGATGACGATCCGTCAGCAAAACCGTTTTAAGAAACACCCTATGGTGACGGAACGGTTGCAAATGCATTCAATTAGTAACTTTGATCGTGCAATTTTCTTGGCATCGCCACACCGAGGTACAGATTATGCCGATCGTTGGTTCACATTAGCTGCGCGTAAAATTATCCGCTTACCGGGTGCTTTTTTATCAGCTGTTGCAACTTCACTCACCACAGAAAATTTAGATATTAAAGATTTCTTGAATAATATTGATAATGGCCTGATTCAAAATGGACCAAGCGACTTAAGCCATCAATCTAAATTTATGGAACTCACTGAGAATATTAATCCACATCAAGGGTTAATCTTCCACTCAATTATGGGCAACATTACCAAAAGTGATGATCCAAATGTAATTACCGATGGTATTGTTCCTTATAAAAGTGCTCACTTAGAAGGTGCTAAATCTGAGAAAGTTCTACCGGGTGGACACTCTATTCAGTTAACACCACAAGCCGTATTAGAACTACGTCGTATTTTACGAGAGCATTTAGTTGAACATGGTTTGTATAAACCATAAAAAATAAAAAGAGCCAAAGGATATCCTTTGGCTCTTTTGTTTTAGGTTAGATTTTACTGCCCAGAACGAATAATGTAATCAAACGCAGAGAGTGATGCTTTAGCGCCTTCACCTGTAGCAATAATGATCTGCTTGTACGGTACAGTCGTACAGTCACCCGCAGCAAATACACCTTTTACA